>NZ_CAJXIV010000052.1 GCF_913054185.1 uncultured Shimia sp. | reverse complement strand
TGCACCATGTTGATTTCAAGTTGGCCAGCGCCACCCTCTTGGGTGATGCCGTCGATCTCAAAACCTTGGGCTTCGGCAAAATCATAAATGTCGTCAATGACGGGGCCAAACTCATCGACAGCGGTCATGGAATAAGCTTGACGCGCGGCGGCGGGGCGGCCGGATCGGCCCATCATCGGTTTGATTTCCTGGCGCGGGTCTGTGTTGCGCGCGACTAGGAAGAACTCGATTTCCGGAGCCACAATCGGCTCCCAGCCTTTGTCGTGATAAAGTTGAACCACACGCTTCAGCACGTTGCGCGGTGAAAATTCGACCGGTGTGCCATCAAGGTTATAGGCGTCGTGGATGACCTGAAGCGTCCAATCGGCTGTCCAGGGCGCAGCGGTGGCCGTGCCCCAGTCCGGGCGCAGGATCATGTCTTTTTCGATAAAGCCTTCTTCACCTGCTGCTTCGCCCCAACCACCGGTAAGTGTTTGGTAAAAAATGGAATCTGGGAGATGGAAGTACTCTTGGCGGGCAAATTTGCTGGCCGGTACAGCTTTGCCGCGGGCAATCCCCGGAAGGTCGGAGATGATGCATTCCACCTCGTCGAGACGGTGCCCCTCCAAATAGGCACGGGCGGCGTCAGGGGTTTTAGAAAGCCAGTCGGTTTTGGGGGCGGTCATCGGGGGCGCTCCTGTCGGAAGAAGTCTGCAAATTGATCTGCAATGGTTTGACTGTGTGTTGGTTCATCGAGCTCGTCGATAGCGGCGTCGAGAATGTCGTCTGGCACAACACCACGGCCGCGTGTGTTGATCAGACCGTCGACAAAGTCGGCGGAGAATTCCGGGTGGGCCTGCACCGTGATCGCACGGTCGCCATAAAGAATGGCTGCGTTTTTGCAGAAATCATTGGTGGCGATGGCCACAGCACCGGGTGGCAGCTCGGTGACCTGGTCCTGATGCCAGGCATTCATGGCAATTTCAGTGCCGGAGAAATCATAAGTCTGACGGCCAACGGCCCAGCCACCGTCATATTTTTCAACCGTTCCACCAAGGGCTTGAGCAATGACTTGGTGACCAAAACACACGCCAACGAGTGGGATATTTTGGGTCACGGCCGCGCGGATCAAGTCTTCCAAAGGGGGGATCCAGGGGTGGTCTTCGTAGACGCCGTGTTTGGAGCCAGTGATAAGCCAGCCATCGGCTTCTGTCACCGCCTCGGGGAACTCGCCATCGACAACTTTGTAGCCGGAGAATTCAAAATCTTGCCCGGAAAGCAGGGACTTAAACATCTCGATGTAGTTGCCGTAGTGCGGTTCAAGCTCATCAGGGGCGTGGCCGGTTAGAAGGATACCGATTTTCATAGGTCACCAGAATTTGATCAAATTTATCGTAGCGATGGACAGAGTGTCGCGCAAGCGTGTCATACACGCTCTAGATAGGTTTTCCAGCGCGACTCTGGCGCAATGTCGGCGAGTTTTTGCGCCTCCTGGCGTTTGGTCATCACCAAATTGTCGATCAACTGCTTTGGCAGACACCGCGCAACAAAGGCGTCAGTCTCAAACAGGGTAATCGCTTCGTCCCAGCTTTTTGCCAGTTGTGGTAACTCTTGCGCATAGGCGTTGCCGGTGATTGGTGCGGGCGGAGCCAATCCCTCAGAGATGCCTTCGAATGCGGCGCCAAGGATGGCGGCCAGCATCAGATAGGGGTTCACGTCACCGCCGGCAACACGGTGCTCGATCCGGCGGGCGGCGTTGGGGCCACCGGGAATGCGGATGGCGGCTGTGCGGTTTTCATACCCCCAGCACACGGTTGTTGGCGCGTGCGCGCCTGGGGCAAAGCGGTCATAGGATGGGCCATGGGGTGCAAAAATCAGGGTGGAGGCGCGCATGGCTTCGAGACATCCGGCCACGGCAGATTTGAGGAAGTCGGATCCTTCAGGAGTGTCGTCATTAAAGACGTTGTTGCCGTCTTGATCCACCACGGAGAAATGCACATGCATGCCGTTGCCCGCGTCGTCGCCGTAAGGCTTGGCCATAAAGGTGGCGGCAAAACCGTGGTTGCGGGCGGTTTCGCGCAACAACTGTTTGATCAGCAGGGCATCGTCAGCGGCCTTCATAGCGGTTTGGTGATTCAAAGTCACTTCGAACTGCCCAACACCACCTTCACAGGTCATGGTTTGCAGAGGGATGCCCATGGCGGCTGCGCCGTCGTAGATGTCGGTGAAAAAGGCATCAAAGGCGTCCAGTTCGGACAGGCTTAGAATCTCGGAGGCGTCTAGTTGACGGCCAGAGCGCGGATGGCGAGGTGGGACCAAATGATCTCCACTGTCGTCCACCAAGGTGAACTCCATCTCGGTGGCGGAAATCACTGTCCAGCCGCGCACCGCAAAGCGGTTCAACACGGTGGTAAGCGCTTGGATTGGATCGCCCATAAAAGGGCTGCTGTCTTCGTTGGTCATGCCCATCAGAACCAGTTGTGACGGGGTTTTGAGCCATGGCATTGGCACCGCGCCGCGCGGTGACGGCACCAGCACTCCGTCTTTATCGCCGCTTTCGAACACCAGGGGGCTGTTTTCGACATCACAGCCCCAAATATCGAGGTTGAGGGACGAAAGAGGCAAACGCGCGCCGCCTTTGCCGAGTTTTTCGAGATGTTCAGACGGCAGACGTTTGCCACGCAATTGGCCGTTCAGATCTACTGCGCCAATCCGGAAAGTTGCGCTATGTGCCGGGTCCATGGGTCACCACATTTGTAATTTGATCAAATTATCGAGGGCGTCCGATCAATTGTCCAGAAGAAAATTGCGGGCAACGGTTGGCTTTCGGTATTGCGTCCGTATCGCGACTGTTTTGCGGAGGTGGCGTAAATGCAGAAACACCCGCCAATATGGGGCGGGTGTTTTGCAAAAGTTTTGTTGGTGCGGCTGGGATCAGCGGATCAGATTTGGACGTATCTTCAGCTTTTTGACTGCTGCCTGCGGCAAGTGTTTGTTCAGGCGTCTGTTGATCACGCCAAAGATCCAAATGATGACCAATGTCAGCAGGATGAAATAGAAGGCCAGGATCGGATAAGGCACAAACGGGTTGAAAGTTTTGTCCGCAAAGTAGTTGGCATAGTAAAGCGCGTCGCCTTTTTGGCGCCATGCCGGGAAACCGGAAAAGAACACCAAAGTTGTGGCGTGAAACAGGAAGATGGCTTCGTTGGTGTAGGCTGGCCAAGCAAGGCGCATCATGGTTGGGAACATAATGCGACGATAGCGGAACCAGCCGGTGAAGCCATAGGCGTCAGCGGCCTCAACGTCGCCTTTGGGAATGGAGCGCAGTGCTCCGTAGAAGATTTCAGCGGAATAGGCTGAGGTGTTCAGGAACAGGACAATCAACGCACCAAGGGCCGCAGAGGTCAGCGGATTGAAAATCGGTGACACACCTTTGAGCGACAGGAACAGGAAGTAGCCAAAGAAGAATTGAATAAACAGCGGGCTGCCACGGAAAAGGAAGATAAACCACTCTGCTGGTTTGCGCGCCCAGCGGCTGTTGGAGTTTTTGGCCACGGCCAGAAGGTTGGCAAACAGGAAACCGGTCAGGATCGCCAGAACGCCATAGTAGACATTCCAGATCATGCCGGACCCGATCAGGGTGAAATGCTCACACAGGGTAAAGTCCGTGCGGGGCAACATACGTTCGCCAAAGCCTAGCGACCGGAAAGCATAGTTTTGAATGGTGTCGATGCAGCTCATGCTGTGCTCCCCGCATTTTTGCGTTGGGACTCGCCGTCCAGCGTGGCCTGACCGTGAGACAGGCGTTTGGTTATGCGTGTCAGGGCGATTTCGGACACCCGAGTGAACAGCAGATAGAAGACAAGCAGCGCGAGGAAATACCACATGCGCCAATCCCCATGCGGGTAGGCAGTAAACCGTGCGGTTTTAGAAGCGCCTAGGTCGCGGGCCCAATAGACGATGTCTTCGACGCCCAGCAAGAACAACAGGGGTGTGGCCTTGATTAGCACCATCCAGAGGTTGGACAGACCCGGTAGAGCGTAGATCCACATTTGCGGCATCAAGACGCGCCAGAAGGTCTGGCGGGGGGACATGCCATAAGCTTCGGCGGTCTCCAACTGAGGGCGTGGCACAGCCTGCATGGCACCATAAAGGACGTTGGCGGCAAACGCGCCAAAGACAATGGCGAACGTGAAGACGGCGACCCAGAATCCATAGATTTCATGCACCCATTGCGGCGAAGCGCTGAGCGGCATTTTTGCGATGTCACAGACGAGGAACTCGCTGCCTTGGCGAACAGGCTCCGTCCAATCTGGACATTTGACCTTGTGACGCAGCCATTCGATGCCCTGATCCAAGGCGATCACAAAGAAAAGGAAAAACGCGATGTCCGGCACGCCCCGCACTATGGCGATGTAGCCTTTGCCAAACCAACGCACCAAAGCGAACCGGGCGCGGGCGGCCATGGCGCCGCCGAGGCCAAACAGAAGGGCCGTTGGAGCCGTGACTGCCAGCAACAGAAGCACGGTGCCAAAAGAGGCATAAAAGGCCATGTGCTTCCCGGTTGTGAGATAGCAGCTAAGCCAGGGCAGACCGTCTAGGACGGAAGGATCTGAGCAATAGGCAAAAATGGCTGGCCTCTTTCGTGTCGTCTCAAGGGCGGTATGAATGCCGAAGTGGGCCCCGCCGGGTGGGAAAAAGGGGGAGCATGTGCTCCCCCTTTGTTAGTCATCAATTGGGGAGGGCTTAGAATTTGCCTTCGATTTCCCATTTGTCCAACAGATCGTTCAGCGTGCCGTCCGCTTTCATGGAGGCGATGGCCGCGTCAAATTTGCCGCGCAGCTCGTCGTCAGATTCGCGGAACGCCATGCCGATGCCGCCGCCGAGGAAGACTTCAGCTACAAAAGTCAGATCAGTTTCTGCAACAAATGGGGCCAGGAAATCTTTGTCAGCCATGACTGCATCCACTTCGCCGCCGTTCACAGCTGCGATGGTTTCATCCGGTGTGGTGAATTCCACCAGAGTGGCGCCGGTGGTGGCAACGTGGCTGGACTGGATGGTGCCGGTCTGCGCCGCAATCACTGCAGTGTTCACGTCAACATCAGCGGACATCGCTGCGTAAGCAGACGGCGATGGGCGGGTATAGCCCTGAGTGAAGTCCATGGTGGCTTCACGCTCTTCGGTGATCGACATGCCCGCGATGATGGCATCGTAGTTGCTGGACTGCAAGTTGGTGATGATGCTGTCCCAGTCGTTGGTGACCCACTCACAGGTCAGGGAGGCGCGTTTGCAGAGCTCGTCGCCCAGCTCGCGCTCAAAGCCGTCCACTTCGCCAGCATCGTTGATGAAGTTGTATGGAGGGTAGGCGCCCTCGGTGCCAAGGCGCACGGTGTCAGCCATTGCGAAGCCCGCGGTCAGTGCCAGAGCGGCAGTGCTCAGGATCAGGTTTTTCATAGTATTGCTCCCTATGGATTGGTTGTTTGTTTTGTTGTTATGCGGCGGTTGAAGACAGAAACTGTTTCAAACGTTCCGATTTTGGATTGCCAAACAGCTCGTCTGGCGTGCCTTGCTCTTCGATCAGGCCTTGGTGCAGGAACACCACGTGATCCGAGACATCTCGGGCCATTTTCATGTCGTGGGTGACAATCATCATGGTGCGGCCTTCTTCGGCCAGCGCTTTGATCACGCGCACCACTTCCTGTTCCAACTCAGGATCGAGGGCAGATGTTGGCTCGTCAAACAGCAACGCTTCCGGTTCCATCGCCAAGGCGCGGGCAATGGCGGCGCGTTGTTGCTGACCACCGGAGAGCTGCGCCGGGAATGCGTCGTGTTTGTCGGCAATACCCACTTTGTTGAGGTAAGCGTGGGCGGCCTCTTCAGCCTCAGCCTTGTCGCGGCCGAGCACAGTGACGGGCGCTTCCATCACGTTTTGCAAGATGGTCATGTGCGACCAAAGGTTGAACTGCTGAAACACCATCGAAAGATTGGTGCGGATGCGCAGGATTTGCTTGGGATCAGCCGGTTCACGGGAATGGCCAGTGCCTTTCCAGGTCACAGGCTCGCCTTTGAAGAGTATGTTGCCCTGCTGGCTGTGCTCCAAAAGGTTGGCGCAGCGCAGGATTGTGGATTTGCCGGAACCAGAGGAGCCAATCAAAGAAACCACATCGCCGCGGTGCGCGGTGATATCCACGCCCTTGATGACTTCTAGGTTGGCATAGGCCTTGTGCAGGTCGCGGATTTGCAGAACGGGCGTGGCTTCGCTCACAGTGTCCCCATCAGTATTGGGTTAATCATTGGTTGCCCAATAGGAATGAAAATTTGCGCAATTGCAACTTTCAAAAGGGCGGCTGAGGCACCTGAGGCGACGTTTTGGCCAAACAAAGTTCCAAAAGGTCAGGGTGCCGGCGGGTTTGGCACCGCCTCATAAGCGCTTTGCGGGAGGCTCACCAGCCCGTGCAGAAACAATTCTTCTCGCTGCCCAAAAGTCAAAGACTGAAGGCCATCCTGTAACGCATTCTGGACGCGCCCTTTGTCTTGGTCACGTGCGGAAATGAAAGGCAAAGCAGGTGTTGGCCTTGTCATATCAACCACAATCAGATCCGAGGTAAAATCATCATAGCGCCTCATCAATTTCCAGCTGATGATGTCGAGGGCGGCAAAGTCAGCGTCACCTCGCGCCACCATTCGGGCTGATTCCCGATGGGCGCCGCTTTGGCGCCGGGGGCCGATTCGAAGTCCTTTGTCTTCAAAATGACGCCAGAGTGCGGCCCAACCTGATTGCGAAATCGGCTCGTTGAACGCCAGTGTTGCGTCTTGCAGCGTGTCCAGTTTTGCGCCTTCGAAACGCTTGTTGGCAACAATGACCGATCGGTAATGGCCTGCCGGGGCTTCCTCAATGCCGTGATCCGGCGCGCCTATCAACGCAACTTTGTCTTTCAACCGCGATCGGTAAGGAAAGCCGCAGGTTTGTGCCAACAACAGGTCGGGGCTTTGCCAGATGTCCCAGACATCGAGATCGCGGGTCAGCTGCGCTGGTGCGTCTCCGTAGGCTTCCCCAAAATAGTGCCACAGCAGATCCCATGACGTTGCCAACTCCGGGCGGTCGTACATGGGAAAGGCGGCAATCATGATTTGGCAGCCATGCGCTGGCGTGCCAAAGCACTGTCGCGATCGGAGATGCCAAGCAGATTGGCTGCCAAACGAATAACACTGTCTTCTTCGGCGTCGCGTTCCCCGTCTGCCTGCACCACTTGCCACATGGCTTCGATCACCTCTATGCGCGCGTCCAGCGGCACAGCGTCTTTGATGGCGCGGGTGAACCGCACAGTGTCCGGCGCCTCCGTTTCCAGCGTTTCGGCCTCTTTGCGCAGGGCTGTGGCTTCAAATGCGCTGAGATTATAGCGACTGGCTACGATGCGCTCGATGCGCGCGGCTTCAGCTGGATCAAACACTCCGTCTGCGCGGGCGATGCGCACCAAAAGGGCGGTCAGCGCCAAACGGGCGTCAGTGGTGTTCAAAGTTTCAGGGGCGGGCGCCGTCAGGCGTTTGAGAAAGTCTGCGAACATGCGGAAAGATGTAGGTGGCGCAGCACCCTGTCGCAACCTCTCATTGTCATTCAACAATAATCCTGAGAGAGCTGCCGCATACGACGGCCCAAGAAACCCGTTTCAAAATGCGCGCCCTTGACCTAGCCTGCGCTGACTTTTGCAATTCTGACGGCTCTGATGTCACGACTCCCCCTGATCCTCTCCGTTCTTTTGACCCTGCTTGTTGGGTTTGTCGTCCAACGCGCGGCATTTGACTATTTTTCTCAGGAGGAGTGGAGCAAAGCTCAGGGGCAATTGTCGCTTTATCGCAGTACGGTTGTCGCGGAGTTGGAGCAGCACAGCCATCTGACTCATATTTTGGCTCGCGATACTTTTGTGACCGAAGCGGTGGCCGGTGGTGGAACGGGGCTGCTGAACGCGCGATTGGAAGATTTCGCTAGGCAATCTGGGCTTGAAGCAATCTATTTGATGGACGCCAACGGGGTCACTATTGCGGCTTCCAACCACGCCTCAGAAACCAGCTTTGTTGGCCACAACTATGGATTTCGCCCGTATTTCAAAGACGCGCTTCAGGGCAAGCACGGGCGGTTCTATGCGATTGGCATGACCACGGGATTGCCAGGTCTATTTTTGGCAGATGGTGTGGTTGTCGCAGGCCATG
Source organism: uncultured Shimia sp. (assembly GCF_913054185.1). Taxonomy (GTDB): domain Bacteria; phylum Pseudomonadota; class Alphaproteobacteria; order Rhodobacterales; family Rhodobacteraceae; genus Shimia. Next base: position 18,494 of record NZ_CAJXIV010000052.1, on the reverse strand, counting down.
AGGTGGCAGGTGTGATTGCCATCAAAAAAGGATTTTCCGTATTGGAAGACAGTTGGCGACGCGCCGGCGAACAAGTCATTTTGACCAATAGAGACGGCGTGGTCTTGCTGGCGTCTGACCCTGAGTGGCGGTATCGCGCAATGGCGCCTTTGACCCCGGAACAGAAAGCGGAGATTGGCGAGGTGCGGCAGTTTTCCGGTCAACCCCTGGATCTGTTAGAATGGCGCGTGCAGGCGGAAAATCGGGCGGTGATTGGTGGCGATGAGCGCATGCATCTGGTGGCGGATGATCTGCCAGATGGCTGGCAGCTGCATTATTTTGCTGATGATGACCGCGCGGTGGCCCGTAGTTGGCTGGCCACTGCGGCGGTGGTGTTTCTAGCGGGCTCGTTGATGATTGTGTTTCAGGTGCAGCGGGCGCGGCGGGTTGGACGGGCGCTCAAACGGGCGGTGAAAGAAGAGGCGCAATTGCGCACTTCCAATTTGCAGCTGGAAAATGAGGTGACGGAGCGCAAAGCCACCGAGGCGCGGTTGCAAAAAGCGCAAAAAGAATTGGCGCAGGCCAGCCGATTGGCGGCCTTGGGCCAGTTGTCGGCCTCTGTCACACATGAGTTGGGTCAACCGATTGCGGCGATGCGCAACCATTTGGCGGCGGCAGAGATCAATCCAAAGAACGCTGCGCGGCTCGGGCCTGAGATTGGTGGTTTGGTTGGACGCATGGAGGGCATCACCCGCCAGCTCAAGTTTTTTGCGACAAGTGGTGGAGATGCGTTTGAGGTGTTTGATTTGCGGGAAGCAATGCAAGCGGGGCTGAGCCTGTTGGCGCCAAACATCGAGAAAGGCGCGGTCTTGGTGGATTTGCAGATGCCGGAGGCTGCGGTTTGGGTCCGCGGCAATCGGTTGCGACTGGAGCAAGTGATTACCAATGTGCTGCGCAATGCGTGTGACGCCATGGAAGAGGAGCCTGCAGAGTCGCAGCTGTCTGTCTACGTTGGGCAGTCTGATGCGCAGGCCTTCTTTGAGGTGTTGGACACTGGGCATGGCTTGGGCACGGCCAGTTTAACAGACTTACAGGAACCCTTTGTGACCACGCGGGAAAGTGGACGTGGTATGGGGCTGGGCCTTGCGATTTCAGCCAGTATTATCAAGGATCACGACGGCACAATGAGTGCCCAGGACCGCGTCGAAGGCGGGGCGCTGTTCCGCGTGGCGTTGCCGCTGGTTGCTGAAGTTGAAAATGAGCAGATGACATGAGTGATACGCAACCCTTTAGCCTTTTGATTGTGGATGACGACAAGTCTATGCGGCAGTCGTTGTTGGCGCTGATGCAGGCTGCGGGCTGGCAAGCGGAGGCGGTGCCGCGCGCGGATAAGGCACTGGAAAAGCTGGGTGAGATGCAGCCGGATGTGATCCTGTCGGATGTGCGCATGCCGGGCATGAGCGGGCTGGAGCTGTTGGCGCAGTTGGATCGGGATTTTGAGCCGCCTTTGGTGCTGATCTCGGCGCATGGCGATATCCCCATGGCAGTCGAGGCGATGCAATCCGGGGCGTATAGCTTTGTGGAAAAACCTTATGAGCCGCGCAGGTTGCTGACGATCCTGACCCATGCGGCCGAGCAAAGTCGGATGAAAGCCAGCAATGTGCGGCTCAAAGAACGGCTGTTTGCTTTGTCGGGTCTTGATCGCGTGTTGTTGGGGCAAACGCCCTCCGTGACAGCGTTGCGCGAAGAGGTGTTGGACCTCTCAGGGTTGGATGCGGCGGTGCTGATTCTTGGGGAGACCGGCACCGGCAAAGAGCTGGTGGCGCGTGCGTTGCACGATTTGAGCGCCCGTTCGGATCGCCCGTTTCTGGCGGTGAACTGTGCGGCGTTGCATCCTGACAGTTTTGAAGCGGAGATGTTTGGGGTGTCGGGTGGCGCTGATGGGCGGTTGCAAACAGCCTCGGGCGGCACGTTATTTTTGGACGAGGTTGGCAGTTGCCCACCAGCCGTTCAGGCAAAACTGCTGCGGGTGATCGAAGATCAACAGGTCTATCCGGTTGGATCCGGAGTTCCGGTGAAAGTGGATTTGCGAATTTTGTCCGCCACTAATGAGGATGTTGAGCAGGCGGTCGCTGAAGACAGGCTACGCGCGGATTTGCTGTTTCGATTAAACACGTTTGTTGTGCAACTGCCGCCGCTGCGGCAACGCCGAGATGATCTGTCGCTGCTGGCGAGCCACTTCTTAAATGAATATGCGCGGATGCATGAGGTGGATGGGCCTGAGCTGAGTCATGAGGATATGGCGGCGCTTCTGGCGCATGGTTGGCCCGGCAACGTGCGGGAGTTGCGCAATGTCTGTGCCCGCCGGGTGATGGCCGCGCGACGGGGCGGCGGCTCAATGGCTGCGGCATTGGCCGGTGATCTCGGTGCTGAAGATGTGCCGGATACGTTGCGCGAGGCGGTGGCAGCCTTTGAGCGCGAATTGATTGGCAAGGCGATCAAGGCACATGCCGGGCGCATGGATGCTGCGGCTGAGGCATTGGGGATTGGGCGGCGGACGTTGAACGAAAAAATTGTGAAACTGGGCCTCAACAAAGACGCGCTTTTGTAGCTCTGCGGAAATCCGCAGGGCAGGGCGCTTGGCCTGCGCAATTTCTCTCATTGGCATCTGTCGCGCCTTTGCGGCATGCTGTGGTCAGAAAAACGCAAATGGGAGGAAATTATGCGTAAGATTTTGAGCCGGACGGCTGTGGCTGCTTTGTCGATGGCCTTTGTCACTGAAGCAATGGCAACCGAGTGGAACGTGTCCCTGTGGGGCAAGCGCCGTGCGTTTACTGAGCACGTTGAAAAGATGGCGGAGCTGGTGTCTGAGAAAACCGGTGGCGAGTTCACTTTGAACATCAGCTACGGCGGCCTGTCCAAAAACCGTGAAAACCTCGATGGCATCTCCATCGGCGCGTTTGAAATGGCGCAGTTCTGCGCGGGTTATCACCGCGACAAAAACCCATCCATCACTGTGATGGAACTGCCGTTCCTGGGTGTGAGCTCGCTGGAGCAGGAAATTGAGTTGTCCATGGCGGTGTATCAGCACCCGGCCGCGATCGAAGATCTGGGCCGTTGGAACGCGACACTGCTGATGCCATCGCCGCTGCCACAGTACAACTTGGTGGGCATGGGCGATGCGCCAGCCAAGCTGGATGACTTCGCAGGTTTGAGCGTGCGTGCCACCGGTGGTATCGGCAAAGCCATGGAAACTGTCGGCGCTGTGCCAACCTCCATGTCTGCAACCGAAGTTCGGCAGGCGATGGACAGCGGTGTTGTAAAAGCGGTGGCCTTTGCCCCCCACGCCCATATGTCCTACGGCACCATCGAAAATGCCACTTGGTGGACCACAAACCTGAACCCAGGCACTGTGAACTGCCCAGTTGTGGTGAACACGGATGCGCTGGCGGACCTCTCTGATGATCACCGCGCCGCATTGCTTGGCTCTGTGGAAGAGTCGCTGGATCACTATGTGACCACCTACAACGGCAAAACCATGGACGCTTGGGGCCCTGCTCTGGAAGAGCGCGGCATTGCCAAAGTGGCCTTCTCTGATGCGGAGATCGCAGCGTTCAAAGAGGCTGCAGCGGCACCAGCGGCCCAGGCTTGGATCGAAGAGAACACCGCGCGTGGCCTGCCTGCGCAAGAGCTCTATGATCTTGTGACTGGCATGATCGCAAACGGCAGCTAAGCTGTTAGGAAGGCGGGGGCGTTGCCCCCGTCTCACACCTCGGTAGGTGTGAAACTCCCCCAAGGTATTTATCGAAGAGGAAAACAGCTTTCTCTTTTTGAAAATACCTCGGAGCGCGAGGCTGCGCCTCGCCCACGGTGCATCCCGAGATGCGCGAAATTTGTGCGCCGCAGGCGTTCACCACAAAACAGCGGGAGGTCCCATGGCCAGCGCAACTTCGGTGCTGACGGACAACAGCACCCTCAGCAAAATAGACACCCAGTTCTACAAACTCGAAAAAGTCTTGGCTTTGGTGAGTGGCTTGGCGGTGTTTTCTCTTATGCTCATGGCGGTCTTTTCCGTCGCTGGGCGCAACTTCTTCAACGCGCCTTTGCCGGGCTATGTGGATTGGATTGAGCAGGCGATGCCGCTCATTGCCTTTATGGGCGCGTCTTATGTGATGCGCGATGGCGGGCACATCCGTATGGATATTCTGGTGGGGCAGCTCAAAGGACGTGCGCTTTACCTGGTGGAGTTCATCACCACGACCGCGGTTCTCACCTTGATGGTCCTGTTGGTGTGGGGCACCTGGGCGCATTTTGATCGCAGCTTTGATTTTGGGGCGCCGATGTGGAGCCGGGACAGTTCGATGGACATTGCCTTGCCACTATGGCCCGCAAAACTGCTTGCTCCGGTGGCGTTTTCGGTGCTGTGCCTAAGGCTGGCCCTTCAGTTGTGTGCCTATGCAAAAGCTTTTGTCACCAATGCCGCAACGCCTGTGGCCGTGCCATTGGTCATTGATGCAGCCACGCAAGCGGCGATGGAGGCAGAACATGTCTCCGGCCACGATTCCTAAGGAAGACCAAGAATATGGAACCGATTGATATTGGATTGGCGGTCTCAGGCGGCATGTTGCTGCTTGTGGTGCTGGGAATGCGGGTGGCGTTTGCTGCTGGGTTGGCAGGCATGATTGGCCTGATCTGGATTTTCTGGGCGAAGTTTGGCTATGAGCCTGAGCGGTTTGGTAAAGCGCTGACCATTGCGGTGAAAACTGCGGGACAGGTGCCACATTCCAAAGTGTCCAGTCAGGCGCTGAGCTTGATCCCGACGTTTATCTTGATTGGCTATTTGGCCTACTATGCTGGTCTCACCAAAGCCCTGTTTGAAGCGGCCAAACGCTGGCTGGCCTGGGTGCCGGGTGGATTGGCGGTGTCTACTGTGTTTGCCACGGCTGGCTTTGCGGCGGTGTCAGGTGCGTCGGTGGCAACATCAGCGGTGTTTGCGCGTATTGCGATCCCTGAGATGCTGGCGATTGGGTATGACAAACGCTTTGCAGCGGGTGTTGTGGCGGCAGGGGGCACATTGGCCTCACTGATCCCCCCCTCGGCGATTTTGGTGATTTACGCGATCATTGTCGAGCAGGACGTGGGTAAGTTGCTGCTGGCAGGCTTTATTCCGGGCGCGTTTTCTGCGGTGATTTATGGCCTGCTGATCATTGGTATGGCGATGACAATCAAAGGCTTTGGCCCGCCCGTGTCTGGCTTTACTTGGAAAGAGCGCTTTTCGTCTTTGCCGCCAGCTCTGCCGATTGTGTTTGTGGTCGTGACCATCATCTTCTTTGTTTACAATCCGTTTGGCGGAGATGCCTGGGGCACGCCGACTGAAGGCGGCGCGATTGGGGCTTTTGTGGTCTTCCTGATGGCATTGTATCAGGGCATGCGCTGGTCGCAGCTCAAAGACGCCTTGTTGGAGACCGCCAAATTGACGGTGATGATTTTCACCATCATTTGGGGCGTGTTGATCTATGTACGCTTCTTGGGGTTTGCGGATCTGCCAAGCGCGTTTTCAGATTGGATTGTCTCGCTGACGATGTCGCCCATGCTGATCCTTGTCTGCATCCTGCTGGCCTATGCCGTGTTGGGCATGTTTATGGATGCGATTGGCATGCTGCTGTTGACACTGCCTGTGGTGTACCCGGCCGTCATGGCCTTGAACGGCGGTGAGCTTGTCTCCGCAGCCGACAGTACGTTTGGCATGAGCGGGCCGATGTGCGCGATCTGGTTTGGTATCCTGGTGGTGAAGATGGCAGAGTTCTGTTTGATCACACCGCCGATTGGCCTGAACTGCTTTGTTGTGGCTGGTGTTCGCGACGATCTGAGCGTGCAGGATGTGTTCAAAGGTGTGACGCCATTTTTCATCGCTGACGGCATCACCATTGCGCTTCTGGTGGCGTTCCCGGCCATTGTGCTGTGGTTGCCAAGCCTGGCGTAAGTAAAAGCCTGTCGGCCCTGCTTAAGAGGCGGGGCCGATGGGAGTGTCTTCGGGTTTAATGCCCATCAGATTGGAGATTTCCAACAAGCTGGCGTCTTCGGCGGGGACGTGTTTGCCATCCGCCTCAATCACATCGACCATTTTTTGCGCCACTTCCAAGCGGTGGGGGTAATCCACATTTTCGCGGATCAGGAGCGCAAAATCCGGTGTACCGGGGGCGTTGTGCTCAAGTTTCTCGCAGGTGGCGCGCAGTTTGGCAGCCTCAATCGGGTTGAGGTCAAAGGTTGTCGCGAGAATGCGGTCGATTTCACTGATTTCCAGCGCGTGGTAATTGTCGTCCGATTTGGCGACGCGTACCAAAAGTGCGCCCAAGGCAAGTTTTTCGTCCGGCTCTGGCAGGGGCGGTGTGCCACTTTTGCCGCGCAGGCGGTCCAGCAGGTGATCCCAAATCATGGATCATAACCTTCGATGATCACGATATCGCCGGAGCTGACCGGGGTGCGTAAAGCTTTGGCCGCTTGGTAGTCATCTGAGTTGTAGCAGTCCAGAGCAGCTTGGTAGCTGGGGAATTCGATCACGACATTGCGGCTGCGCGAGGTGCCTTCGGGGTTTTCAAATTGACCGCCCCGGATCAAGAACTTGGCGCCGTAGTCCGCAAACGGTTTGGCGTTGGCCTGCACGTATTTTTGGTAGCCTTCGATGTTGTCCACGTCGACGCGACCGATCCAGTAGCCTTTGGCCATTTTGGCCTCCCTTGTTGGTTTTGTTTTTTGGCAGGGTGCCAAGTGGGGGGCGTGTTGGCAAGCGGAGTCAGGCTGGTTTTTTGGGTCGGAGACGCGAGAGAAGACGGCCATCGAGGACAATCAATCCGACGGTGAGCAGGACAAAGCCTGCGTAGGCGCGCGTTGGCAGGGCTTCGTCAAGGAAGCCAGTTCCCAGAAGGATTGCCACGGGCGGGATCAGAAGAGTGACCACAAGCAGGTTGCCACTGCCTGCGGCGGCCAGCACGCGGTAGTAGAGAAGGTAAGCAACGGCGGTGCCTAGAATGGCGCCATAGGCGATGGCGGCCCACGTGGCGGTGCTCAGGGCAAGTGAGATGGGGCCTTCGGCAGCATAGGCCAGAGGCAGGGCCAGCAGGGTGGAGCAGGTAAGCATGCCTGCGGAGGCGACCAGTGGTGAGCAACCTGAAAGGGTCTTGCGGGCCCAGACACCTGCGAAGCCGTAAGACAAGGTTGCTAAGAGCGCGGCGATTTGGGCAAGGGAGCGTGGATCAAGGGTGGTGAGATGACTGAGGCCAATGGCGGTGGCAACGCCGAGAAAGCCAAGGCTGATGCCAAGGGCTTTTGCAAGTGTCAGGCGTTCGTCCGGTAGGACGAGGGCTGCGAGTAGCACGCCCCAAAGGGCGGTCGCGGCGTTAAAGATAGAAGCTAGGCCACTTTCGATGGTGAGTTGGGCAAAGTTCAGCAGGCTGAAGGGGATCAGGTTGTTGAGCAGGCCCATGACCAGAAAGGCGCCCCAGAGGCGCGGTGAGCGCGGGATTGGGGTACCGGTCAGCAGGATCACCAGCCAAAGCAGGAGCCCCGCCCAGAGGGTTCTGTGCGCGACCAGCGTAATGGGACCAATTTCGTCCAGCGCGATGCGGTTGGAGAAAAAGACTGCACCCCAAAGAATTGCGAGAAGGAAAAGTTCGGCCCAAACTCGGGGCGAGAGGTGTTTTTGTGTGCTCATGGGAAGGGTCTAACGCTGACGGTGGTGGCAATCACTCCGAATCCTGCGCAAAGAAAAAGCCCCGCCGAAAGGGCGGGGCTTTGGTGTTCACGAAGTGAGCGATTTAGAAGCGGTAACCGATCCGGATACCAGCGCCCCATGCGGAGCTGTCTTCGAAGTCGACGTTTACGCCCGGAGCAACCACATAGTACTGGTCGCCTGGCATTGCGTAAGTCAGACCACCGGACACCGAAAGCTGCTCGTTAACTTGGTAAGTTGCGCCGAGACCGATGCTCTTAGAGCCGGTTGTCGGGGCCAGGAGCGTTGTTGTCGGGCGATTGCCGGACTTCTCATAGCCGAACTGCAAAGCAAGTGACAGTTTGTCGTTGATGCGTTGTCCGACACCGATCGTGTAGTTGATCGTGTCATCATCAAAGTCCACCCAAGATCCTTCTGGTGTGGTGTCGAGGCTAAACCCACCCCAACCAGCCCAGCGAACGGACCCAAACACCAAAGTGTTCTTGGCAACGCCGGTTTGGAAGTCGAGGTTCACACTTTCTGGAAAATCGACATCGAAAGTGCGATCTTGCATGCCTGCTGGGAAAGCAGCGTTGCTACCAGTGAAGCCGCTCTTAATCGCAGTGGCATACGTCAGCGCAACACGCAGTGCGATATCCGGTTTTTCGTAGGCAACACCAACAACGCCGCCAAAGTCGTAATCGCTGCTTGCATTCAGAATGCCGTTACCCGATTGAATCGTGCCTTTTACTTTAAGGGCGCGTGCACCACCGTGAAGGCTGAAGCCGTTGCCAAAGTTGTACTGAACCAAAGCCGTCAGCGCATCGCTGTTGATTTCTGCCGTTCCATCAAATGGGCGACCACCGGCGGCCGAAAACGGGCCGTTGTCGTACAGGATATGCGCGCCAAACGGCTGATCGTAGATCAGGGCGAGATCCCAGTTTTCGTTGATCTCGTGTTTGTAGCCAAACGACACGTTGTTGTAGGACTTCGCAACATCGTTCGAATTGCCAGCCAGTGCACTTGTTCCATCCACACTTGGGCTCGCATGCGACCAAGTGAACTGTACGAAATTGCCCTCTTCAAAGAGGATGTTGACCCCCTGGCCAGAGCGGTCGATGCCGCCTGCAAAAGACGTGCTAGCGGCCAGAGTCAGTGCAGTGGCTCCCCATAGCGCTTTTTTCATGTTGATGTGTCCCGTGGTTTTTGAGTGTTTTTTTATTTGTGACCATCAGGCTAGTCGCGCAACTTTGTTTAAGTCAACGTTAAGGTAAGCCGAGATTAGCCATGACTTTGCGTCACTTTGGCGCAGGTTTGAGGCGCAGTTGGGACAATATGTTCAAGTAATTGCCCGCAAAAATCACCGCGGCCCCAACCAGCACCCAAATGTCGATTTGTTCACCGTATAGTGTCATTCCTACAACAGCTATAAGTGGCAATCGGATGAAGTCGATGGGCATGACAACCGAGGCGGGTGCGAGTCGGAGGGCAGTGGTCAGGCAAAAATGTGCCACAAGGCCCGCGCAGGCGATCAAAACGATCCATGGGGTGCTTTCTGCTGAAGGCAGTGCAATGTCGCCATCAAAGCCTGCGAAGATCACACCAAACCCTGCTTGCATGACCGTGAGGTAGAACAAGATGCAGGTGATGCTTTCGGTGCGGGTAAGCTTGCGCGTGAAGAGGGCGGAGAGCGCAAAGCCAATAGCGGCACAGGCGGCGGAGATCTGGCCCACGTCCAAAGCTTGCGGATTGGGGCGGGCGACCATCAGGATGCCAAAGAAGCCAATCAGCGCGGCCAGCAGGCCGATGGGGCGCAGCTTTTCTCCAAGGATTAGGGGGGACAATAGAATGGCCCAGATTGGGGAGGTGAATTCCAAGGCAAAAACTTGCGCAAGTGGGATCACAGTGAGCGCATAAAACCAGAGGTTCTGCCCGGCAAAGTGGCTGAGGTTGCGGATGAAGTGGAGGCCCATGTTGCGGCGATTGACTTGCGGCAACGTTCCAGCCAGCCCGGCCACGGCAACCACAAGGATGATACCGACAAAGCTGCGGTACATCATGATTTCAAAGGTATCGAGCTCAAAGCTGACCGCACGACCCGCAATCGCCATAGACGTGAAAGAGACAATCGCGCCGCTCATCCAGAAGGCGGCCCTTATAGTATCGTTCATTCTGGGATATCTTCGATTTCGTACTGGCGTGGAATACCATTTGTGACCTTGGCCCAGTCGGAGGCTTTTGTGCGGGTTTGATGGGCGTCAAAGGCGGCGCGGTCCACAAACAGCTCCGCCACCTGAAAGCGGCCTTGGTGGGTGGCGTCAGGTGTAACTTCAAACGAGAGGCAGCCTGTCTCTGCGCGGGTGAGCGCAATGTGGTCGGGCAAGGCCTCCACCACTGCCTTGAGCCGGTCCGCAGGGACGTCGATATATCCAGTTAGCTTGATCATGGGCGGACCGTCGCAGGTCTTTCCCTGAGGGACAAGTGCACATGTGCACTATTTGTGGCGACATAGGTTGAGACGGTTTTACTCGGCGATGGTGCAGCAGCCAGAGCGTTGGCCGAGGCCCAGCGTATTGAGAGACACGGACAAGGGAAATGTGCCGTGTTCAGTCTCACACGTGCCCTCGGAAATCAGCAGCATATGGGCGCTTGGGGGTTCTTGCAGCAGCCAGACACGCGGCCAGCCCTCATGATCTTGCGGCAGGGCTTTGGCAGGCAAAGTGCGGGATTTATCACCGGTGCGCATGTTGACTGCGTTGTCGGTGACGGTGAAGACAAGCTGGGACTTGCGCATTTCACAGGCGAGCGGGGGCGCCGCAGCTACATTGGTGGCGGCCAGAGCGAAGAGTACCGATGGTAGAAGTGAGCGCATGTTTCTGTCCTCAGGTTAGAGACACAGTGCCGCAGTTCTCAGGGAAGAGAAAAGCAAAAATGCGAGATTGGTCAATCTCGCATTTAAGGTATTTGTCAGCTGGCTGTTATTCCCACTCGATGGTGCCCGGAGGCTTCGAGGTGATGTCATAAGTACACCGGTTGATGCCTTTGACTTCGTTGATGATGCGCGTGGCGGTCTCACCAAGAAATTCGTGGCTGAACGGGTAGTAATCCGCAGTCATGCCATCAACCGAGGTCACCGCGCGCAGGGCACAGGCAAAGTCGTAGGTGCGGCCATCGCCCATCACGCCCACGGTGCGCACTGGCAGGATCGCCACAAAGGCTTGCCAGATATCGTCGTAAAGACCGTGTTTGCGGATCTGGTCAATGTAGACCGCGTCGGCTTCGCGCAGGATGTCCAGTTTTTCGCGTGTGATCTCGCCTGGGCAGCGGATTGCAAGGCCAGGCCCCGGGAAGGGGTGGCGGCCGATAAAGCTGGCAGGTAGGCCCAGCTCGCGGCCCAACGCGCGGACTTCGTCTTTGAAAAGTTCGCGCAGAGGCTCGACCAGTTTGAGACCCATTTTCTCGGGCAAGCCACCCACATTGTGGTGGCTTTTGATGGTCACGGAAGGACCACCGGAGAAGCTCACGCTTTCGATCACGTCTGGATAGAGTGTGCCCTGTGCCAGGAACTCTGCACCTTCGATGGTGTCTGCGTGTTTCTGGAACACATCAATGAAGAGTTTGCCGATGATTTTCCGCTTGGTTTCCGGATCGCTTTGGCCTTCGAGCTCACCAAGGAACAAATCGCGTTCATCCGCATGGATCAGCTTGATGTTGTAGTTGTCGCGGAACATAGCAACAACTTCTTCCGCCTCGTTTTTGCGCAACAGGCCGTGGTCAACAAAGACACAAGTCAGTTGATCGCCAATGGCTTCGTGCAGCAGAATTGCGGTCACAGAGCTGTCGACACCGCCGGAGAGGCCACAGATGACTTGCTTGTCGCCAACCTGTTCGCGGATCTTGGCGATCATTTCCTGACGATACGCGCCCATGGTCCAGTCGCCGGAGAAGCCGGCGATTTTCACGAAGTTCTCATAGAGCTTTGCGCCATTGGGGGTGTGGTGCACTTCGGGGTGGAACTGTACCGCGTAGAAGTGGCGTTTGGTGTCGGCGGTGATGGCGTAAGGCGCGTTGGGTGAGGTGCCGTAGACCTCAAAGCCCGGAGCAATTGCGCTGACGTGGTCGCCGTGGGACATCCAAACCTGCTCGTCACCCTCAGCAAACCAGCCATCAAGGATGTCGAGTTTTTTGTTGGGGGTGACATAAGCACGGCCAAATTCTGCGGTGCCGTGGCCACTGTCCACTTGGCCGCCCAATTGGGTCATCATGGTTTGTTGACCGTAGCAGATGCCAAGGATTGGCACGCCGTAGTCGAAAATCTCTTGTGGCGCGCGTGGCGACCCTTCACGGGTCACGCTGTCGGGGCCACCGGAGAGGATCAGGGCTTTGGGTGCGAATGTACGCACAAAGTCTATGTCGACGTTCTGGTAGGGGTGAATTTCGCAGTAGACGTTCAGCTCGCGCAGGCGACGGGCGATCAGCTGGGTGACCTGGCTGCCGAAGTCAATGATAAGAAGGCGGTCATGGGATGTCTGGGTCATGGCGGACGCATAGAGAAGAGTGGCGTTTTTCGCAAGTTCGTTCGCACCTTCATGACGGGGTTTTTGTGCGAAGCGGCGAACAACCGCAGGGCGGGGTGTCGAAAGCGTCCCAAAACGACTGGCCAATGTCGCATTTTTGTTTCAAAGGACGCTAACCAACCGGAGAGCGACCTGTGAGAGGGGTAGACCTTTCACAAGGAAATCAACTCAGCCTGTGAGGACATGACATGGCAGAAGCAGCGACACGGCGTCGAGGACGCGGCGGCGGCGGGGCAGCGCGACGCGCAGAACGCACCGGTGTAAAAATTGAGGCCGCAAAGTTCATTGAACGCAATATGCCGCTGTTTGAGGTGCTGAACGACGAAGCGCTTCAGATCATCGAAACCAATGCGGATATTTTGCTCGAAGAGGTTGGCGTCAACTTTGTGAACAACAAAGCGGCGTTGGACCGGTGGAAAGACGCGGGCGCAGACGTGGACTATCAGGCGGAGCGGGTTCGCATTCCCAAAGGCTTGGCCCGAGAGCTGTGTAAAACAGCGCCGTCGCGGATTGTGCAACATGCGCGTAACCCAGAACGCACCGTCGAAATTGGCGGCAACACACTGGTGTGCGCGCCGGTTTATGGCCCACCCTTTGTGCGCGATGCCGAAGGCGGGCGTCGCTATGCGACGATGGCGGATTTCGAGAAGTTTGTGAAACTGGGCTATATGTCCAAGTGGCTGCACCACTCTGGCGGCACCGTTTGTGAGCCAACCGATGTGCCGGTGAACAAGCGTCACCTTGATATGCTGCTTGCGCATATGACGCTGTCGGACAAGCCCTTTATGGGATCGGTTACCGAGCCAAGTCGGGCGCAAGACAGCGTGGAGATGTGCGAAATCCTGTTTGGTAAGGAGTTTGTGCAGAACAACACGGTGATGACCTCGCTGATCAACATCAACTCGCCGATGACGTTTGACGACATCATGATGGGCGCGTTGGAAGTTTATGCAAAGAACAACCAAGCCTGTATTGTGTCGCCCTTTATTGTTGGTGGAGCCATGGCCCCTGTGAGCGTAGTGGGCACGCTGACACAGGTGTTGGCAGAGGTTATGGCTGGTATCGCCTACAGTCAGTTGATCCGTCCCGGCGCGCCGGTGATCTTTGGTGCCTTTGTGACCTCGATTGATATGAACTCCGGAGCGCCAACCTTTGGCACCCCTGAAGCCAGCCAGATCCTGTCCGGTGCGGGTCAGTTGGCCCGTCGACTGGGTCTGCCGTTCCGCTCTGGTGGTGGGCTCTGTGGCTCCAAAATGCCAGACGCGCAAGCGGCGTATGAAACGGCCCATACCCATAACGCCGCGTTGACTGGTGGCGTGAATTTCATGTTGCACTCCTGTGGCTGGTTGGAAGGTGGGCTGGTGTCCAGCTTTGAGAAATTTGTGATGGACGCAGATCAGCTTGGCGCGATGCACAAAATGGCGGCAGGCGTGGCGTATGATGAAAACGCCCAAGCCATGGACGCTGTTCGCGAGGTGGGGCCGGGAGGGCACTATCTTGGCTGCGCACATACGCAGGCCAATTTCAAAGAGGCTTTCTGGCGCTCTGAGTTGCTGGACTACAAGCCGTTTGAAACCTGGTCTGATGAAGGTGGTCGCGACACACAGGCATTGGCATCCGCACGGGTCCAGACTTTGATGGATGCGTATGCGCAGCCAGCCCTGGATCCGGAGATCGAGAAAGCTCTGCGCGCCTATGTGGCGGAGAAAAAGGCCTCCATGCCGGACAGCTTTGTGTGATGTGATTTAAAAAGACTGCGTGGCCCGCAACAGCTGGGCCTCGCCCAACATGGCGATCAACAGGTCGATATGTTTCACAATTGAATAGGCAGCAGAGCCATTGCGCCGTTGCTGATCAACTGTGTTTTCCAACTCATAAAGATAGGACAAGGCCTCACTGTATTGCGGTAAGTTGCGATGTGAGATGTGCCGTCTAAGGTCTTGATCTCGCGCGTACTCTGTTGCCCCAGCCTTTGCGGCGCGGACGAGTAGGCGCGGGCGGTTGAGACGGTCCAATTTGGCCAGAATGTCCTGCATGGAATCGCTCCTTTTGCCTTGAGGACATTCAGTGGAGCACAGGTTTTCGTGTGTTGCGTGAATTTGCTTTCAGCGTTCGCCGCACGAGAGTGCTGTTCACAATTTCAAATCAATCCTTAAGGGCAGCGACACCTGATGCGCTCGCCTACACAGCCAAAAAACGCTGTGCAAAACTTTTAGGATAACCCTGTGGATAATTCAGGCAGCGGTTGTGACCCAAGGTCTTTGTAAGGAGTAACGAGAGATGCAACCGGAACAAGTAGCCCCCCAATTGCCAACGTGGCTGCCACAAAGCGTGGCGCGCTATGTGGCCCATACAGAGCAAGGCATTTCGATCCGGGAGTTGGCGCGACGGGACGGCTGCCATCCCTCTACAGTGATGCGGCAAATTCGCAAACTGGAAGGGATGCGGGATGATCCGCTGGTGGATGCAGCGTTAAAGACGTTCCGACAGAAGTCTCATGCCAATGGGAACGGTGCGCCATTGTTGGAGAACGCGAGGGATTTGCCAGATGAATGCGTGGTGCAGGAAGAAGGTCTGCGGGTGCTGCGGCGTTTGATTGAAACTGGCGCGGTCTTGGCGGTGGCCAGCGACATGGAGACGGCTGTTGTGATGCGCGATGAGACCACGCGTACGGCAAGCTTAACGCGGCAGGTGGCGCAGGCGATGGCGCTTAAGGAGTGGATCACCTGTGTTCAGGCAGGGCGGGTGAGCCGCTATGTGATTTCGGCGCAGGGACGGAGCCATCTGAGCAAAATGGTGGCGGTGGCGGAAAACCAGGCGCAGGAACGCGCGCAGGGGTTTGCTGAAACACAGGCTGTGTTCGGGGCGTCTTTGGTGGACGAGGCGAAAGGCAACCTGACCGCGCATGGTTTGGCAGAGACCGCGCGGTTTGTTGTTTCAGAAAGCCCTTTGACAATTCTCGCACGGCGACGTGACCGAGAGGGGAACCGGTTTTTGTCCGAAGACCTTGTGCACGCCGGAGAACGGCTACGCGAAGACTATGAACTTGCCCAGATGGGGGCAGGGCTGGAGCCGTGGCGGCAGTATCTGCAAGCCCCGCATGAGACGGTCTATGTGTTGGAAGGGGACGGAAAGTGTGGAGCGGAGCCCGCGCGGACGCGGGTTGTGGCTGCGCTGGAGGTCTTAGGCGAAGGTTTGACCGATGTGGCGCTTCGCTGCTGTTGTCAATTGGAAGGATTGGAAGCGGCAGAGAAACATCTTGGATGGTCGGCGCGGTCGGGCAAGGTGGTCTTGCGAATTGCCTTGATGCACCTGCGTGATCATTACCATGCAGAGGCGGGGGGCTCTGGGGATTACATCGGTTAAATGCAAAAGGCCCGCCATTGGCGGGCCTTTCGAATTCTGGCGTGCCTAATTTAGGCCGCGGATTCGGCTTTGGCGTTTGCCAGGAACTTCAGCAGGTTCTCAGGGGAGCTTTCGCCATAAGGGTCTTCGCCGTGGTTGTCTTCCAGACCTGGCTCTTCAAACCATGCTTCCACAACACCATCGTTGATGATGGCTGCGTAGCGCCAGGAGCGCAGGCCAAAACCAAGGTTGTCTTTGCGCACCAGCATGCCAACTTTGCGGGTGAATTCGCCGGAGCCGTCAGGGATGACGTCGACGTTTTTCACGTCCTGCGCTTCGGCCCATTTGTTCATCACAAAGCTGTCGTTTACGGACATGCAGTAGATGCCGTCGATGCCGTTTTCCTGGAACTTGGCAAAGTTTTCTTCAAACCCTGGCAGCTGGTACGTGGAGCAGGTTGGGGTAAAGGCACCGGGCAGCGAGAACAGGATCACGCGTTTGCCTTTGAAGTAATCGTCGCTGGTCATGTCCTGCCAGCGGAAAGGGTTTGGGCCGCCCACTGCTTCGTCACGTACACGGGTTTTGAAGACAACATTTGGGACTTTTACGCCAACTTGCATTGAAGATTTCCTCGGTCAGAATTGTTCTGGAAGTGACCTATAACGATTCTAAAAACTGACGCAATGCTGCAAAGTCGAAACATCTTTTGAGGGTGCGAGAAACCGCTGATCTGGCAGGGATTTGATACCATATGCATAGCTGCCTTGCATTTCTGGTAGTGGCGGGCAGGAACTCTTATGTTACACAGCCCAAACCCAAGTTGGCCGGAGGACCATCAGTTGCGTGATTTGAAGTTGCCAGAGCAGCGCCATCCCGAAAAGGCGCACCGCAAGGACAATGCTCAGCCCAGAAAGCCCAAGTGGATTCGCGTCAAAGCGCCAACAGGTGACGGCTATAACGCCACGCGCAAAATCATGCGCGAAAACAACCTGACAACTGTGTGTGAAGAGGCGGCTTGTCCCAATGCCGGTGAATGCTGGAGCCAAGGCCACGCTACCATGATGATCATGGGGGATATTTGTACCCGTGGCTGTACTTTCTGTAACATCGCAACCGGTAAGCCGGACACTTTGGATGTATTTGAGCCGGGCCGTGTGGCGGAAGCCGTGAAAAAGCTGGACCTGAACCACGTGGTGATCACCTCGGTGGACCGAGACGATCTGGAAGATGGTGGCGCGGAGCATTTTGCGCAGACCATCCGTGCAGTGCGGCATCGTTCCCCAAAAACTACTATTGAAATTCTGACCCCTGACTTTCTGAAGTGTAAGCCAGAAGTGCTGGAAATTGTTGTTGAGGCACGTCCTGATGTGTTCAATCACAATTTGGAAACCGTGCCGGGTCTTTATCCTCAGGTACGTCCTGGCGCACGCTATTTCCATTCGCTGCGTTTGTTGCAGCGTGTGAAAGAGATGGATCCATCTATCTTTACCAAATCCGGAATTATGGCGGGATTGGGCGAGGACAGACAATCTGTGCATCAGGTCATGGAAGACATGCGCGCTGCTGACATCGATTTCTTGACCATTGGTCAGTACTTGCAGCCCACTCCAAAACACCACGGCGTTGATCGCTTTGTGACGCCGGAAGAATTCAAGAGCTATGAGAAAGCCGCATATGGCAAAGGCTTCTTGATGGTGTCTGCAACGCCGCTGACGCGGTCTTCGTACCATGCGGGCGACGATTTTGCGAAGCTGCGCGATGCGCGTGAGGCGCAATTGGCCAAGGGCTAAGCCAAGACGGTTGGCGTGGGGGCGCTGCCCCAGACCCCCGAGGTATTTGGGAAAAGAGAAAGCAGGCGCCGCAGGATTGCAGGCGCCTTTTTTCTATTGCGGAAGGTGGATGTTGAAACGGGCGCGCAGGGCTTGATCTAGGTCGGAAGCAAAGCGGGCAGAGGCTGTTTGTGAGAGGATATCTTCCTTGCGTGCTTTGGCCTTCTTAAGCAGATTTGGCTTGCCAACTTCGGCCCATTCTTTGGGTGAGGTTCGATCCCCAAGTGTTGGATACACATGATCTTTTTGCATGCGACTTAGGGTGGCGTCGGTGCCCAGATAGTGCCCCGGACCGTTCAGGCACACGTCGCGGATTTGTTCCAATGCCAGGGTTTCCTCGTCCACTTCGATGCCGCGTACACAACGTAAGGCTTGACCAATCATGTCGTCGCCGAGGATCAAACTTTCATGGCAGAACCCAAGCAGGGAGGCGTGCATGCCGGCGGCTTCATAGACCATATTGAGGCCAGAGAGCCCGGCCATGACGTTCGAACACATTTGTTCCCAGCCAGCCTGCATGTCGGGCAGTTTTGAATCGCTGGCACCCGCGGCCGCGCCGCCAGGCAAGCCGTAGAATTTGTGCATCTGGGAGCAGCCTGCTGAGAGCAACGCCTGTTCGCCAGACCCGACGCTCATCGCGCCGCTGCGCAGATCGAGACCAAAGGGCCAAGTCCCACAAATGGCGGGGTGGCCTGGGGCAATCGCATTCACATAAACAATGCCCGCGAGACATTCGGCGGTGGCCTGTACAATAGCCCCAGCAATGGTGGATGGTGCCGTGGCGCCCGCCATACCAGCGGAGAGCAAAAGGATTGGCATGCCGCCACGAATGCAGGCTTCCATGATCTCGCAGCTTTCGGTGGCAAACTTCATCGGCGGCACCACAAAACAATTGGTGTTGCTGACAAAGGGGCGCGCGCGCCAAGCGTCTTCTCCACCCGCGATCATGTGCAACATCTCAAGCGCATCCGGGACAAAACCTGGCTCGGTATAGGACACGCCCACGTGTTTGGTGGTGCCAGAACAACAGGCGTAGATGGTGTTTAGGTCCATTTC
>NZ_CAJXIV010000051.1 GCF_913054185.1 uncultured Shimia sp. | reverse complement strand
AGAATGCCCATCCAAGAATACACGCGGATCAGGAAGCTGGTCCAAAACGGCAAGATCACCAGCATAAACAGCATGGCGCGCCATTCGTGCGGCGCACGGGCAATGCCATAAGCGATGGGATAGCCCACCAGCAAGGTCAGTAGGGTCGAAATCACCGCAATCTTGAGGCTGGAGAGGTAGGCTTTCCAATAAAGATCGTCTTCGGTCAGCCAGATATAGTTCTCAAAATCCAACTCCGCAAAGAAGGCTCTTAGCCCAGCCCAACCTTCGGCGATGTCCAAGGTTGGCGTGTATGGCGGGATCGCCACAGCCAGATCAGACAGGGATATTTTGAAGACAATGACAAACGGCACAATGAAGAGTGCCAGCAGCCATAGAAATGGGACGGCGATCAGGAGGCGGCGCATCTCTTAGCGCTCCAGGAAGACACCGGCGGTGTCTGTCCAGCTGAGCCATACTTTGTCTTCCCACGTAAAGGCGCGGCGGGAGATGCGGCGGTTGTTGGCGGATTGTGCCTTGATGATTTGGCCACCCGGAAGCTGCACGTGGTAGGTCGAGATATTGCCAAGGTAAGCAATGTCATGCACTTCACCCTGGATAACGTTGGCCGCACCTTCAGGCTTTTCAGCCGAAATAGAGACTTTTTCTGGCCGGATGGCGTAGTGCACATCCTGGCCTTTGGCGGCCCCTTCCAGGGGTGAGCCAACAACAGCAGGCTGACCTTCGGCCCAATGCATGTGCAGCTTGTCGCCTTGCGGATCAGCTTTGCCAGCGATCAGGTTCACATCGCCAATAAAGTCCGCCACATAGGTGGAATTGGGCGCCTCGTAGATCACATCCGGCGTGGAGACCTGTACAATTTGGCCGTGGTCCATCACCGCGACACGGCTCGCCACTGTCATCGCTTCTTCCTGATCGTGGGTCACAATCACAAAGGTGGTGCCGGTGGTTTCCTGAATGTCCATCAGCTCAAACTGGGTTTCCTGACGCAGTTTTTTGTCCAGCGCGCCAAGCGGTTCGTCGAGCAGAAGCAGCTTGGGGGCTTTGGCCAAGGAGCGGGCTAGGGCCACACGCTGGCGCTGACCACCAGAGATTTGGTGGGGTTTGCGACGCGCAAACTTTTCAAGCCGGGTCAGGCGCAGCATCTCTTCGACGCGCTCGCCAATCTGATCCTTGGGCATCTTGTCCCGCTTCAGACCAAAGGCGATGTTTTCCCAGATCGAGAGATGTGGGAACAGCGCGTAAGATTGGAACATCATGTTCGTTGCACGCTTGTTTGGCGGCACCGCACCAATATCTTGCCCCGCGAGAAAGATCTGCCCTTCGGTGGGGGTTTCAAACCCGGCCAACATGCGCATCATCGTGGTTTTGCCACATCCGGACGGCCCCAAGAGCGCAAAAAACTCTTGCTCGAAGATGTCCACAGTCAGATTGTCTATGGCCGTAAAGTCACCAAAGCGTTTGGTCACGTTCTGAAACTGAATCAGGGGTTTTGCGTTGGGATCTTCCCAAGGGGCAAAAACGTCAAGCGCCATGGCGGTCTCCGGGAGTGTTCGAGAGTCAATATAGGCTCGCGCGATGGCCGCGCGAGCCTGCATAAATCAGGCTTAGGTGCCAGATTTGATTTTGGTCCACATACGGGTCACGACGCGCTGCACCTTTGGCGGGTAAGGCGAGGTGGTGTAGAGGTTTTCAAGTGTGGCTTCGTCCGGGTAGATTGCCGGATCGCCAATCACGTCTTCTTCCAACAGCGGCTGCGACGCCTTGTTGCCGTTGGCGTAGTAAACGTAGTTGGAGGCATCTGCCATGTTCTGCGCATCCATGATGAAGTTCAGGAACTTATGCGCAGCCTCAGCGTTGGGTGCATCCACAGGGATGGCCATTTGGTCAAACCACATCAGCGCCCCTTCGGAGGGCGCATTGTACGCAATTTCAACGCCATTTTCCGCTTCCCACGCGCGGTCACGCGCCTGAAGAATGTCGCCGGACCAGCCAACAGCCACACAGATGTCGCCGTTTGCCAGGCCATTGATGTATTCAGAGCTGTGGAATTTCTGAATGTACGGCGCGATGGCGGTGAACAGCGGCTCAGCTTTGGCAATCACGTCTTTGTCGTGGCTGTCAGGATCTTCACCCAAATAGGCCAGCGCGGCCGGGATCATCTCATCCGAGGCATCAAGCACATGCACGCCACAGGCGGCGAGTTTCTCAATATTGGCCGGATCAAAGATAAGCGCGAGGGAGCCAATGGGCGCATCTTCGCCCAGCACTTCTTTGACTTTGTTGACGTTCACGCCAATGCCGGTGGTGCCCCACATGTAGTTGATGGAGTATTCATTGCCGGGGTCATAGCTGCTGGTACGAGCGTCGATCACGTCCCACATGTTGCCCGCGTTAGAAAGCTTGGACTTGTCCAGTTTCTGGAAAGCGCCAGCGGAAATCTGACGCTGCAGGAAGGTGCCGGAGGGCACAACCACGTCATAGCCGGAGTTGCCCGCCAGCATTTTGGTTTCCAGCACGTCGTTGCTGTCAAACACATCGTAGATCAGCTTGATGCCGGTTTCGTCCTGAAACTTGGCGAGCAGGGCTTCGTCGATGTAGTCGGACCAGTTGTAAACACGCACCTCTTCGGCGGTGGCGGCAGTTGCACCAAGCGCCATGGTGGCCGCGAGTGCGATGAAGGATGTCTTCATGATGTTCTCCCGTTGGACGCCGGGCTTCGACCCGGTCGCGTTCTGTGAGATTAATTTGATCAAGTTTTTGCGTTATGGCAATATGCTTGTGCATTTTGCCGATGATTATACGTTCTAGCACATCGCATTGAGAAATAGTTTGCACAAATGGAAGGCACTGGGAAATTGGGACAAGGTTTTGAACATAGCGACGAAAACGCGGCTCGCGTCCCGGTGCATCAGCAGGTTTATGCGCAGTTGCGCGATGCGGTGCTTTTTGGCGAATTGGCGCCGGGTCAGGCGGTCACCATCCAAGGTTTGATCGAACGCACCGGTGCCGGCATGACCCCGATCCGTGAAGCGATTCGCCGCCTAACCAGTGAAGGGGCGCTGGAGTTTCGCGGCAACCGACGTGTGGTGGTGCCTATGATGACCGTAGATGCCATTGATGACCTTATTTTCCTGAGAGAAACCGTAGAGTCGCGACTGGCGGCACAGGCGGCAGAAAAGATCACACGCGAGGAAATTACGGCGCTGGAAACGATCGATGCACGGCTGGATGACGCCATCACGCGGGGAGACGTTTCAGCCTATCTGCGTCAGAATTTTGCGTTTCATGCCAAGCTTTATGCGGTCGCAAACGCCCCGGTTCTTTTGGATGTTGCCAACAGTGTCTGGCTGCGATTCGGCCCATCGATGCGGGTGGTGTGCGGGCGTATGGGCACGCAAAATTTGCCCGACAATCACAAGACTGCATTGGCCGCATTAAAGGCGAAAGACGCGCAATCCGCCGCCGATGCGATGCGCGAAGACGTGGTTCAGGGCATGGAACAAATCCGCGAAGCGCTGCTGGATGGCACTGCTTTTAGCGACACGATTGACTAATCAGAATTTGATCATATTTTTGTGGCAAGAGATGTGAAGCGGTGATTTGGCCGTTTTGCCCACCCTGATTCTGTTGCGAGGTTAGCCATGAACGCGATCACCAATCACTTGCCCACTGCGGAGCTCCAGGCGCTGGATGTGGCGCACCATATGCACCCGTTCTCCACCCAGAACGATTTTCACGAGGCCGGCGCACGGGTGATCACCCAAGCCAAAGGCGTGACGCTGACCGACAGCGAAGGCGCACAAATTCTGGATGCGATGGCAGGATTGTGGTGTGTGAACATCGGCTATGGGCGCGACGAGCTGGCAGAGGTGGCAGCACGTCAGATGCGCGAGCTGCCGTATTACAACACGTTTTTCAAAACCACCCACGTGCCAGTGATTGCACTCTCTGCAAAGCTGGCCGAGTTGGCGCCGGGCGATTTGAACCATGTGTTCTATGCGGGTTCCGGCTCAGAAGCCAATGACACCAACCTGCGTTTGGTGCGCCACTATTGGTCCGCTAAGGGCAAGCCCACCAAGACGGTCTTTATCAGCCGCAAGAACGCCTACCATGGGTCGACCGTGGCGGGTGCAAGCCTTGGCGGCATGGTGCCGATGCACCAACAGGGCAGCCTGCCAATCCCGGACATTCACCACATCAACCAACCAAACTGGTGGGCTGAGGGTGGTGACATGTCACCGGAAGAGTTTGGCCTGCATCGGGCACAAGAGTTGGAAGAAGCGATTCTTGAGTTGGGCGAAGACCGCGTGGCGGCCTTTATAGCCGAGCCTATCCAGGGCGCGGGTGGTGTGATTGTGCCACCAGCAACCTATTGGCCGGAAATCCAGCGCATCTGTGACAAGTATGAAATCCTGCTGATTGCCGACGAGGTCATCTGTGGATTTGGCCGCACCGGCAATTGGTTTGGCAGCCAGACTGTGGGCATCAAGCCGCACATCATGTCGATCGCCAAAGGCCTGTCGTCTGGCTATGCACCAATTGGCGGCAGCATTGTCTGTGACGAAGTGGCCGAAGTGGTTGCCGCCACAGAGTTCAACCATGGCTACACCTACTCCGGTCACCCTGTGTCCTGTGCGGTGGCGCTTGAGAACCTGCGCATTATCGAAGAAGAGAAAATTGTCGAGCATGTGCGCGACGATGTGGCGCCGTACCTGAAAGAGAAATGGGAGGCACTGGCCGATCATCCGCTGGTGGGAGAAGCCAATATCGTTGGCATGATGGGCTCCATTGCACTCACCCCAAACAAAGCCACCCGCGCACCGTTTGCAGCGGAAGCCGGTACCGTCGGCTACAAATGCCGCGAGCACTGCTTTGGCAACAATCTGGTGATGCGTCATGTTGGCGATCGCATGATCATTTCTCCGCCGCTGGTGATGACCCGTGACGACATCGACATGCTGATCGAGCGGGCGACTCGCGCCCTGGATCAGACCTTTGAGCAAATCAAATCCGAAGGGCTCTATAAGTAATCTGCCTAATTTTTGCGCACAATTGATCAACCCGGAGCCCTGCTCCGGGTTTTTTATTGCCCGCTCCAGCGGAGGCTTTGCAACTTTAGCCGGAATAACCTTGAGGCTTTGCAGACTTATGGGTTTACCATTTGATCATAATTGGCGAAAATCGACGTCAATGTGTCGCAAACCGACGTCGAGCCTTCTGAATGGCTGGCAATCTTTCCCATACGGAATGCTGGCTTGCGCATTCAAGCTCAGGTGTGGTTACACTTGAGACAGACGAGCAGAGCAAATCTGCCGACGGACAACACAGGGAGCCGATTATTGGCTGATAGTGCATCTAACGACGCGTTTGTCGAATTCGACCGCGTGCAAAAGAGCTATGATGGTGAGACCCTCGTCGTCAAAGATCTGAACCTGAGCCTGCCGCGAGGCGAGTTTCTGACCATGTTGGGCCCATCCGGCTCTGGCAAGACAACTTGCCTTATGATGTTGGCGGGCTTTGAAACGGCGACACATGGCGACATTCGCCTTGGTGGCACCTCCATCAACAACATTCCACCGCACAAACGCGGCATCGGCATGGTGTTCCAGAACTACGCGCTGTTCCCGCATATGACGATCGCGGAGAACCTGAGCTTCCCATTGGAAGTGCGTAAGATGGGTAAAAGCGTGCGCGAAGAGAAAATCAAGCGTGCGTTGGACATGGTCGAAATGGGCGCCTTTGGCGGCCGTCGCCCAGCCCAGCTCTCTGGTGGTCAGCAACAGCGAATCGCACTGGCGCGGGCGCTGGTGTTTGAACCCGAATTGGTGCTGATGGACGAACCGCTTGGCGCGCTCGACAAACAGCTGCGCGAAAAAATGCAGTTTGAGATCACCAATCTGGCGCATAATCTTGGCATCACAACGGTGTATGTGACCCACGACCAGACCGAGGCGCTGACCATGTCAGACCGCGTGGCGGTGTTTGACGATGGCCGCATTCAGCAGCTCGATCCGCCTGACACGCTGTATGAAAACCCGCAAAACAGCTTTGTGGCGCAGTTCATCGGCGAGAACAACACGCTGGAAGGTGTGGTCAAAGAGATCAACAACGGCATCGCCATTGTGCAACTTGATGATGGCGAGCTAATCGACTGTCAGCCAGTGCATGAAAGCGTGAAGCCTGGCGCACGCACCCGCGTATCGATTCGTCCGGAGCGTGTTGAATACAACAAAGACCGTATTCAGGAAGGCGCACATACGCTGAAAGCCGAAGTGAAAGAGTTCATCTACATGGGTGACATCTTCCGCACACGCCTGTCGGTGGCGGGCAATGATGAGTTCATCATCAAAACCCGAAACGCGCCGGATGTGGAGCGGCTCACCCCAGGCCAACAGATCGAAATTGGTTGGTTGCCTGAAGATTGCCGTGCGCTCGACGCCTAGAAAGGGCTGGCGCACAAAACCGGGCGTAAGATCCGGAGCCAAAAAGAACAAAACTTAAGAATTCAACAAGGAGTGTATCCAATGAAAACCAAGCTGACAGCTCTCGCCGTCACAACTGCACTGGTGGCACCTGCCGCCATGGCGCAGGAAATGACCATCGTATCCTGGGGCGGCGCTTACTCTAAGTCGCAACTGAAAGCGTACCACGAGCCCTATTCCGCGAAATCCGGCGTGACCATCATCAACGACGACAGCTCCGCGGAAGCCGTGGCCAAGCTGCGTGCGATGAACGAAGCCGGCAACGTGACTTGGGATGTTGTGGACGTTGTTGCCGCAGACGCGATCCGTCTGTGTGACGAAGGTCTGGCGATGGAAATCGACGCGGACACTCAACTGGCCGCTGCGCCAGATGGCACCTCTGCTTCTGAAGACTTCGGCGACCTGCTGGTATCGGACTGCTTTATCCCGCAGATCGTATACTCCACCACATTCGGCTACCGCACCGATCTGGTTGGTGACACAGCGCCAACCACCATCTGTGACGTGTTTGACACCGATGCCTATCCTGGCAAGCGCGCGCTGGAAAAGCGTCCAATCAACAACATGGAATGGGCTCTGCTCTGTGACGGTGTTGCAAAAAGCGACGTGTATGACGTTCTGGCAACACCAGAAGGTCAGGACAAAGCGCTCGCCAAACTGGGCACCATCAAAGACGACGTGATTTGGTGGTCTGCTGGCGCCGACACACCTCAGCTGCTGGCTGACGGTGAAGTTGTGATGGGTTCCACCTACAACGGTCGTTTGTTTGCTGTGATCGAAGAGCAGAAACAGCCGGTTGCCATGCTGTGGGACGCACAGGTGTTTGACCTTGACGGTTGGATCATCCCAGCTGGTCTGTCTGATGAGCGTAAAGCACAGGCACTGGACTACATCATGTTTGCAACAGACACACAGCGTCTGGCAGATCAGGCGAAGTACATCTCTTACGGTCCAGCACGTGCGTCTTCCGCACCGTTGGTTGGTAAGCACGCGGAACTGGGTATCGACATGGCGCCACATATGCCAACCGATCCTAACAACGCGCAGAACACCTTCCTGTACAACTACGAGTTCTGGGCTGACTACCGCGACGACATCGACGCCAAATTCCAGGCGTGGCTGGCGAAATAAGTTCGCTTAGCAAGATTTGAACAGGGCCGCGTTGGGCGGCCCTGTTTCTCCACAAAAGATCGGGCGTCACATAAGCCTGACATGTGAGACACAACGGGGACATTATGACCGACGCCACATCCCAAAGCGGGCCTGTGCTCGCCGCCGACGGCACACCACTTAAAAAGAGCCTCGCACGAGCACTCCGTTTGCAAAAAACGCGTGCCCTGATGCTGATTGCGCCTTTGCTGGTGTTTGTCCTCATCTCTTTTGTATTTCCCATCGCATCCATGCTGTTCCGCTCCGTGGAAAATAGCATTGTCATGGAGACGCTTCCGCTTACGGTAGAAGAGCTTCAGAACTGGGATGCTGACAGTGGACAGCTGCCTGAGGAAGCCCTCTACGCCGCGTTTATTGCGGATATGGTGGTCGCAATTGATGCCAAGAAACACACGCGATTGGGCACGCGCCTGAATTATGAAGAAACCGGCATGTCCTCGCTGTTTCGAAAATCCGGCCGTAAGATCAAAAAACTGGATCCGGCCACGGATGGTCCGTTCAAGGACAAATTGATCGACATCGACAAGAAATGGGGCGACGTGACCACCTGGGCGGTGATCAAAACCCATTCCGTGAAGATCACCAACGGCTACTTCCTCAACGCCATCGACATGCAGCGCACCCCGGATGGGGCACAAGCGCAGCCCGAAGACAAACGTATCCTGATCAAACTGTTCCAGCGGACTTTGTTTATGTCGCTGATGATTACGGCCAGCTGCATTATGTTGGGCTATCCGGTGGCATGGCTGTTGGCCAACCTGCCTGCCCGCACCGCAAACATACTGATGATCCTGGTATTGCTGCCGTTCTGGACCTCGCTTCTGGTCCGCACCTCCGCTTGGAAGGTGATGCTGCAACAACAGGGTGTGATCAACGAAGTGCTGGTCTGGATTGGCCTGGTGGCTGATGACGCCCGCCTGGTGATGATCAACAACCAATTTGGTACCATCGTGGCGATGACGCATATCCTGCTGCCGTTTATGATCCTGCCGATGTATTCGGTGATGCAGACCATCCAGCCGACCTACTTGCGGGCTGCCAAATCCATGGGCGCCACCAACTGGACGGCGTTCTGGCGGGTGTATTTCCCTCTGTCGGTTCCGGGCATTGGTGCAGGCTCGATCCTCGTGTTCATTCTGGCAATCGGCTACTACATCACACCGGAAATTGTGGGCGGCACCAAAGGTGTCTTTATCTCCAACCGGATTGCCTATCACATCTCAAGCTCGCTGAACTGGGGTCTCGCTGCGGCGTTGGGCACCATCCTGCTGGGCGTCGTCCTGCTACTCTACTGGTGCTATGACAAGATTGTTGGCATCGACAACGTGAAATTGGGATAAGAACCATGGCTGCACTCACTCCGATTTCCCGCAAACCGATGTCTTTGGTTCTGCCCACCGTGGCAGCCGCAGGCGGCTTCTTTGGCCTCTTCATCGGCACCTCAAATGGCTCCGGCACGTTGGGCGTGTTGATTGGCGCGCTGATGGCTGTAGCGGGCGCTGCCCTCTACATCTTTGTGCTCAAAAACGAAAATCTGGGCAAATGGCTGACAATTGCGCTCTACGGCGCACTTGGCTTCTGGTTTGGCGGAATTGCAGCGGCAATTATTGGTCTGCTGTATGGCTGGTTTATCCATTGGTTCAGCTACTGGCTTTACGAAGGGCGCTATCGTGCGCGCCTGCTGCCTTACCTGACCCCTAAACAGGTGCTGTGGCACTATACGTTCCGTGTGATTTGTGGCGCGATCTTCACCTTCTTGATCACACCAATCCTTGTGGTGATGCCGCTGTCGTTTAACGCGCAGGATTTCTTCACTTTCACGCCAGAAATGCTGCGACTGGATCCGGCAGGATACTCGCTCAAGCACTATCAGGACTTCTTCACCAACAACGAATGGCAGCGCAGCTTCAAAAACTCTCTGATCATTGCGCCCATTGCGACGGTAATCTCGGTCAGCCTTGGTACCTTGGCGGCCATTGGCCTGTCCCAAAGCCACGTGCCCGGGCGCCGCGCCATCATGGCAATCATGATTTCCCCGATGATTGTGCCTTTGATCATTTCGGCGACAGGCATGTTCTTCTTCTACAGCCAAATCGGCAACTGGATGGAAGGCACTTTGGGCTTGAACAAAACCTTTGTGGGCTATGTGAAAGTGGTGCTAGCACACGCTGTTTTGGGTATTCCGTTTGTGATTATCACCGTGACGGCAACACTTGTCGGATTTGACCGCTCGCTCACTCGGGCGGCAGCCAATATGGGCGCAAATCCTGTCACCACATTCTTCCGAGTGCAAATGCCTTTGATTCTGCCTGGTGTCATTTCTGGCGGCCTGTTTGCCTTCATCACCTCGTTTGATGAAGTGGTGGTGGTGCTGTTTGTGGGATCGGCAAGCCAGAAAACGCTGCCATGGCAGATGTTCACAGGCCTGCGTGAGCAAATCAGCCCAACTATTCTGGCGGTGGCAACAATTCTTGTTGGGATCTCAATCCTGCTCTTGGCCACTGTGGAAATGTTGCGACGGCGGTCTGAACGGTTGCGGGGCATGTCCCCTACCTAAGCACCGTTAGGGATTTCACAGCACATTTTGGTAAACATGGACAAAGTCGGGCACTCCTGACTTTGTCCACAGTCACGTCTGTGGCATGATTTTTAGATGTAATCGGGACGAGTATTTATGCAGAGACGTCATTTCCTTGCCGCTGGCGCCAGCCTTTTGGCAACGCCGCACATCCTGCGCGCCGCTCAAGGCGACAGCTTTGAGTTGATGGAGCACCTGAAGCCCAAAGAAGTTCGGGTGAAAAAGAAATACGGTTTCCAACCGGGACAACTGGTTGTGGTTCTGGCCTCTTACCACCTCTATCACATGCAGGATGAGCGCAATGCCGTCCGATACGGTGTGGCGATTGGTCAGGAAGGACTGAACTTCTCCGGCCGCGCCACCATTGATCGCAAGGTGGAGTGGCCCAGCTGGCGCCCAACGCAAGAAATGATCGAGCGCAACCCTGCGGCCTACGCCAAGTATGCGGACGGCATGCCGGGTGGCCCCACCAACCCGCTGGGGTCTCGCGCGATGTACCTCTATCAGAATGGCCGCGACACGCTGTTCCGCATCCATGGCACCACCGCGCCGCAGTCGATTGGCACGCCAAGCTCAAACGGCTGCATTCGCATGGCCAACTGGCACATCGAGCACCTCTATGAGCAGGTGTCGCTGGGGACAGAGGTGATTGTAGTGAGTGGCCGCGAGTAAGGCAAAACAAACGGCGCGCCGGACTAGGCGCGCCTTTCTTATGCTTTAGCGCAGAGTTTTCAGCAAAGTTAGAGACGCATACCCATCCGGGACCATGTCTTCCGAACGCTGATAGTCTCGCACAGCTGCGATAGTGAGCGGGCCAATCTTGCCGTCAATTTTCTGCGTGTCAAAGCCCGCTTTGGTCAGGCGTTTCTGGAGCTCTATGCGCTCTTTATAGGTCAGCGCTCGATCCGCACGGGGCCAGCTGCTTTGAATGGCCGGGCCGCCTTGGATGCGGTCGGCGAGATGGCCCACGCCAATCACATAAGCATCCGCCGTGTTGTAGTGTTCAATCGCGTCAAAGTTTTTGAAGATCATAAAGGCCGCCCCCTGCGCGCCGGCGGGTAACAGAATCGACGCCTTCCCATGATTGGGCACCGCACGCCCGCGCATGTCCTTAATGCCCAGACGCGCCCACTCGCTTGGATTTTTTAGGTTCTCGCGGTTGGCGCTGGCGTAATCAAACCCCTTGGGCAGTTTCACTTCCACACCCCACGGCTGGTTTTTTTTCCACCCGAAGTGTTTGAGGTAAGCCGCCGTGGAGGCCAACGCATCGGTTGGGTCACCTGACCAGATGTCGCGTTTGCCGTCACCGGTGAAATCAACGGCGTAAGACTGGAATGAAGTTGGCATAAATTGGGTGTGGCCCATGGCCCCCGCCCAGCTTCCTTTCATATTTTGTACGGTCACATCGCCGTTTTGCAGGATACTGAGCGCGGCGGTGAGCTGTTCCTCAAAGAAGTCGCCGCGACGCCCGTCATAGGCCAAAGTGGCCAGCGCTTCGATCACCGGCGTACTGCCCTTGAAGGTGCCATAGGCGCTCTCCAGACCCCAGATCGCCACGACTACTTCTTTGTCCACGCCATAGCGCATTTCGATCTTTTGTAGCGTGGCGTTGTGCTTGTTTAACGCGGCTTTGCCGTTTCGAATGCGGGCATCAGATGCGGCGCTGTCCAAGTAATCCCAGATCGTCTTGGTGAATTCGTTCTGATTTCGGTCTTTCTTGATGATGGCCGCGTTGTATTCGACACCGCGAAAGGCCTGATCCAACACCGTTGCGCTGATCCCAGCTTTGAGGGCACGCGATTTGTAGCGTTTGATCCAGCGCTGCAGGCCTTTGGTGTTGGCGGCAACCTCCACAGGTTT
This sequence comes from uncultured Shimia sp., assembly GCF_913054185.1. Classification (GTDB taxonomy): domain Bacteria; phylum Pseudomonadota; class Alphaproteobacteria; order Rhodobacterales; family Rhodobacteraceae; genus Shimia. The sequence goes on along the minus strand of NZ_CAJXIV010000051.1, from coordinate 14,667 downwards.
TTGTGCATCAAGCGCGGCGGCCAAGGGGCGCAGCACGGGGCGCAAAGAATATGACGGTGCACCGGCGGAGGCCGTTGAGGCGAGAGCACCAATAACCAGACTTACCATTAACCCAAATGTCCGCATCACAACTTTCCTTGCCCGTTTTCAGGAAGTGTAGCGTGCAGACGTGGGAGTCAAAAGCGTCCTCAATCAAAGGCGCGGGGATTTGCCGATTGCGCTTGCTCTGCTTCCAGACGCGCCTTGAACGCGCGCAACATGGGGATGCGGCGCGGGCGGAAGGATCGATCCGTGATGTCGAGGTTGACCATGCGGTCGAGGCGGAAGGCGCGGAAGTCTTTGCGCAGGTGGCAATACGCCATCAGGCAATGCGCGCTTTGCATGAAGACAATTGAGAGCGGGTCGACCTTGCGTGTGGTGCGACGGCCTTCGGCGTCACCATAGTCAAAGGCTACTGTGCGTTCCTCCCAGGCCGCCTGACGTAGTGCGCCGGCATCGATGCTGATCTCGGGTGGCTTGTGAAAGCGTTTGGCGGTGAGCACCGCATGTTTCAAGCGATGGGCCTGCGCCTCGGGAAGGCGTGATTTCAGCTTGGATAGAGCCGTTTGTGCCGCATTTGCCAGAGAGGGGTCTGCCACTTCCATGACCTCCTTGAGCCCAACCACCAATGCCTCAATCTCTTCGGGCACAAAACCCAAAGGCGGCAAGGTGGCGTCTTCGATCAGGGTAAAGCCAAAGCCGGCTTCTCCGTCGATCACCGCGCCAAGGCCGCGCAGGCTGTCGATGTCTCGGTAGATTGTGCGCTCAGACACGCCGGTTTCCTGCGCCAAAGCTTGCGCAGTGGCGGGGGGCGGCAGGTCACGTAAAGCCTGCATGAGTTGGAATAGGCGATCGGTGCGGCTCATACTTTTACGATACTGCACTCTACTGACAAAAACTGGCAAGAGCGTTCTGTAGGACTGTCCCCACAAACAAATAGTGGAGAACACCCATGAAGCTCATTACATTTCCCGGCGACGCACGTTTCGCATCCAATTCCCCGTTCTGCTTAAAGGCCATGTGCCTGTTGGAAATGGCCAAGGTTGAATGGCAGCCAGAAATGGTTCAGGATTTTGGAGCCCTGCCTTTGGGTAAGGTGCCTGTAGCACGTGTGGGCGACACACTGATCCCGGACAGCCACAACATTCAGGCCTATTTAGAGTCTAAAGGTGCGGACTTCATGCCGGGGTTGAGCCGCATCGAGAAAGCCGCAACCCACGCGTTGACCCGCACCGTGGAAGAGAGCCTGCGTCTTGGGTTGGTGCATGATCGCTGGCTCAATGACGACTGTTGGGCGGTGATGAAAGACGTCTTCTTTGGCGCTGTTCCTGAGCCAATGCGCGATCAGGCCGCAGAGGAAGCCCGCGGCCATGTGCGGGCTGGACTGATGTCTGAAGGCATCGCGCGGTTCTCGCCAGATGACCGTCAGGCGCGGTTTGACAACGACCTTGAGGTGATCGATGCGAAACTGGACGGCAAAACATTCCTGTTTGGCGACACGCCAACCGCAGCTGATGCCGCAGTGGCGCCGGTATTGGACATGATCCTGAATTTGCCGGTCGCGACCGACTTGCGCAATGCAGTAGAAGCGCGCCCCGCTTTGGCCCCTTATGTGGCACGGGTGCGCGAAGCGATCTATCCGGACGCTGGCAAAGTCATGCAGGGATTTAGCGTTGCCGCCGAGTGACCTTGCGTTTGGTCTTGGCCGCCTTGTGCTTGGCCTTGGTGGCCTTGCGCCGGGTGGGGCCGCCTCGGCCCCGCCCTTTGCCACCACGGCCAGCGCGCTTCACCAACTCACCATCCAGTGAGATAAGCTCCAGCGCGATACCCCCAGTGACCGCAGTGGCCTCTTTCAGGCGTGCCGTCACCCGTTGGCCCAAGCCAATCACTATGCCTGTGTCAGAGCCTAAGAGTGTGTTCGTTTCCTGGTCATAGTGGAAATACTCGCGGCCCAGCTCCCGCATCGGGATAAGACCGTCAGCGCCGGTTTCATCCAACTTCACAAACACACCAAATCGGGCAATGCCACTGATGCGGCCGGTGAACTCATTGCCAATCCGTTCGGACATATATGCCGCCAAATAGCGGTCGGTGGTGTCCCGTTCCGCCAACATGGACCGACGCTCAGTGTCTGATATATGTGTGGCGGTCTTTTCAAGACCCTCGCTGGCCTCAGACGAGAGACCGTCGTCTCCCCAACCATGGGCCGAAATCAATGCGCGGTGCACAATCAGATCGGCATAGCGGCGAATGGGCGAGGTGAAATGTGCATAAGCTTTCAGGGCGAGGCCAAAGTGCCCAAAGTTTGACGGCGCATAGTAGGCCTGTGTCATCGAGCGCAGCGTGGAGATGTTGATCAACTCAGCCTGTTCGGTACCAGCAGCGGCGACCAACAATTGGTTCAGGTGACGGGTTTGCAGCACCTGTCCTTTGGCCAACGTCAGACCAGCAGCCTGCGCCGTGTCCCGCAGAGCGTTGAGTTTCTCCGGGGTCGGTTCTTCGTGCACACGGAACAGCAGCGGGGATTTCTTGGCAATCAGCGTCTCAGCCGCACAGACGTTGGAGAGCACCATGAACTCTTCCACCAGCTTGTGCGCATCAAAGCGGTCGCGGAAGTTCACAGAGGTGACTTCGCCCGCCTCAGACAGCTCAATTTTGCGCTCTGGCAGGTCCAGCGCCAGCGGCTGACGCTCGGCTTTTGCCTTTGTTAGAGCCTGATATGCGGCATAAAGCGGCGTGATGATCTCATCCATTAACGGCGCGCAGCGCTCATTTGGATGGCCGTCTTGCGCCTGTTGCACTTCGCCGTAGTTCAGCGAGGCGACAGAGCGGATCATGGCGCGTGTGAAACGGTGGCCGATCTTTTTGCCGTGGCTGTCGATCTGAATGCGCAGTGCTAGAACTGCGCGCGGCACCCCTTCGTGCAGAGAACACAGGTCGCCAGACAGACGGTCCGGCAACATCGGCACCACACGATCCGGGAAGTAACTTGAGTTGCCGCGTTTGCGGGCCTCACGATCGAGTGCGGTATCGGATGTCACGTAGTGCGACACATCGGCAATTGCGATCCAGAGCACATGGCCATCTTTGTTCTTGGGATCGTCGTCCGCATGCGCCCAGCAGGCATCATCATGGTCCCGCGCATCCGCCGGGTCGATGGTGACAAACGGCATGTCACGCAAATCTTCACGGGCCCCCAATGGCGCGGGTTTGGCCTTATCAGACTCTGATACAACCTCGTCCGGGAAGGTGTCCGGGATGCCATGTTGGTGGATCGCAATCAGACTTACGGCCTTGGGGGCAGTCGGATCACCAATGCGGGCGACAATACGGGCGCGCGGCAGACCAAGGCGGCCCTTGGGGCCGGACTGTTCGGCTTCAACCAATTCGCCATCTTTGGCACCATGGGTTTGATCAGAGGGCACCGACCATTCTTTGCCGTCGCCCTTATCAATTGGCAGGATGCGACCGCCCTCGGCAGTTTTGCGGAACATGCCCAAAACACGCTGTGGGTTGGCGCCAATGCGGCGGATCAGGCGGGCTTCATATTGAATGTCGCCCTCATCCAGTTTGGTCAAACGGCCCAAAATGCGGTCACCTGCACCAAGCGCCGGATCAGAAGCGCGTGGGATCACGTGGATTTTAGGCTCCGCGCCTTCGCCATGCCATTCCAGCGGGCGAGCAAACAGATCGCCATCGGCATCCGCTTCCAGAATTTGCAGCACCGTGACCGGTGGCAGGCTTTCTGGATCGCGGTAGGTTTTCTTCCGCTTTTGCAGATGGCCTTCGGCCTCCAATTCCTTGAGCAGGCGCTTCAGATCAATGCGCGCAGCGCCTTTGATGCCAAAAGCTTTGGCAATGTCACGTTTGGAGGTGAGGGTCGGGTTCTCGGAAATCCACTCAAGGACTTCCTCTTTGCTGGGCATAGGCATGGGGTGCCCTAACACGGAGATGCGGAGAGGTCACGCCTAGAAAATTGGAGGCATGGAATGGGCCAGCCCCTTCTTGGGCCTGTGGCCCAATTCAACTCCGAGATATTTGGAGAAGGAGAACGCTTAGAGCTGTGCCAGATCGGCGGCAGTGTCCACATCGGCCAAAGTGGTGATGGTGGCGATGCGCGCGTCCCGCAAGGTGGCGCGGCTGTCGGCCAAAGCATGTTCCGTGGACCAGCGCACATTCGCAAAGAGGCCAGGCTTAGGCGCGTGCTTGAGGCCGACAAGCCAGTAGCCGCCATCCAGCGCAGGGCCAAACACCGCGTCGTGATCACCCAGCGCCTTGAAGGCTTGCGCAATGTGGGCAGATCGAATGCCGGGGATATCAGCGCCGATGATGCAGGTGGGACCGGGATGTTGGCCCAGTTGGCGCACCATGCGATCACCAAGATTGCCGGTGCCTTGTGGAACGCGCGGCAGGTGAGCCGGCCAAACACGCGATGTGAGGCCCTTATGATCCGGCGCAACGGCCAGGATCAGGTTCCAGCGCGGATCGTCGAGGCGGCGCAGCAGCGCCGCGGATTGGTGACGGAACCACCAGGCAGCGGCGGTCATGCCACGGTCACGTCCCAGTCGGGTTTTCACACGGCCGGGGCGAGGTTCCTTGAGCATGACCACAAGATTTGGATGGTGTTTAGCCAAAATAGTCTCGCAAAATGCGGCTGTAGATGTCCTTGAGTTGATGAATCTGTTCCACCGGCACCTGCTCATCCACTTGGTGCATGGTTTTGCCAACCAGGCCAAATTCCACCACCGGGCAGTGGTGCTGCACAAAACGCGCATCGGATGTGCCACCTGAAGTGGAGAGTTCAGGACGGCGGCCGGTTTCAGCTTCCACAGAGGTGGCAACCAGCTCCGACAAGGCGCCCGGCGGGGTGATGAAGCTCTCGCCGGAGATGGTGACTTTCATGTCGACACCAACGCCGGTTTCCGCCGAAATAGTATCAACTTTTGCCTGCATCCACTCTGTAAGAGACGCGCCGGAGTGGGAATCGTTGAAGCGAATGTTAAGCGTGGCTTTGCACTCTGCCGGGATCACATTGGTGGCTGGGTTGCCGGTGTCCATAGTGACAACTGCCAGGGTCGACGCGTCAAAGTGATCGGTGCCATTGTCCAGAGGTTCAGAAGAGAACTGATCCATCAGGCGCGCCATCACCGGCAGCGGGTTGCTGGCGCGGTGCGGATAGGCCGAGTGGCCTTGTTTGCCGGTGAAGGTGAAGTAGGCGGTCATCGAGCCGCGACGGCCAATTTTCATCATCTCGCCCATCTCGTTGGGGCAGGTTGGCTCGCCGACCAGACAGACGGACATGCGCTCTTGTTCTGTGGACATGTAGTCCAAAAGCGCGGTGGTGCCGTCGATGGCATCACCCTCTTCGTCACCGGTGATGGTGAGGATAATCGCGCCTTCCGGCGGTGTGTTCGAGACAAGGTCGATGGCAGCGGCGGCAAAGGCAGCGACACCGGATTTCATGTCGGTGGCGCCGCGGCCGTACATGATGCCGTCTTTGATCTCTGCGCCAAACGGATCGACCGTCCAGGCAGCGGCATCGCCAACTGGCACCACATCGGTGTGGCCGTTGAAGCCAAAGGTCTTGCTGTCACCCTTGCGGCCCCAGCGGGCAAAAAGATTGCTGACTGCACCACGATCGACGCGGGTGCACTCAAATCCAGCAGCCGAAAGCTGTTTCTCAAGCAACACCAGCGCCCCACCCTCTTCCGGCGTCACCGAGGCACAGCGGATCAGATCTGCGGTCAACTGTGCGGCGTCGGTCTTGGTCATGGCGGGTTTCCTTGTGTGGCATGCTTGCGCAAAGGGTTGTGGCACAGCCACACCGGACCGGAAAGCCACATTTGGGACACAAAGCGGTGCGGCGCCCCTTAACAAGCGGAAAAATATGATGTTTAGTTGACGTTAATAAAAACTGACCGAGGCAGGTCACCAGCAGTTCGGCTAAAAAGCCAAAGGTTTCCGACAAACGCATCTCGAAATGCGAGGAAACCCGTATGAGCGCCCTGTGAGCAGGTGGGCGTTGTTGTGTGGCGTGCCTCAATTAAATGAGGCGAGCAGACATGCCCAGATTGCCAGTAGATACCGGCGCTTCCGCATTTGAAATGGCGGAGACCATTTTTGGCGATGACGTGACCATTGTGTCCGCAGACTACAATGGGCAGAACTCCTCCTCCGGCATTTACACCAATGGCGACAGCGTTTCCCCCGGCGCGACCCCAAGTGACGAAGGTGTGATCCTGTCCACGGGACATGCCAGGAACTTTTCCAATCGTTGGGGCGGAAACAACCAGCGCACAAACCGGTCCTCTGACACCAACGGCGAGGATAATAACGCCGAATTCAACGCGGTGGCTGGGACAAACACCTATGACGCCTCTTATCTGGATGTGTCCTTCATTGCGAATGAAGCCGGGCAAATGACGATGCAATTTGTTTTTGCCTCCGAAGAATACCCGGAATACGTCAGCTCGATTTATCAGGATTTTGTCGCGGTCTCGATCAACGGCAGCTATGTGCCATTGGAAATTGGCAATGGCGATGTGGATCCCGGCAACATCAACACCGGCGACAACGAAAGCATGTTTGTCGACAACACCGGTGGCCTCTACAACACCGAGATGGATGGATTCACCATCACCATGACGCTGACCTTCGACATTGTTGAAGGCATGAACGACATCCGCATCGTTGTCGCAGATGTGTCTGACAGCAGCTACGACAGTTCGCTGTTGATTGCCGCAAATTCGTTGCAGACGTCACTGATTGCCAACACCGACGAAGTGAACCTGCCCATTGACGGCACGCGGACCGTGGATGTGCTGGCCAATGACGTCAACGACACGGGCAATGCGTTGACCATCACGCATATTTCCGGGCAACCGGTCACCGTTGGCACGCCGATCACCTTGCCAAGCGGGCAAATCATTACCCTGAATGCGGACGGCACCATCACGTTTGAAGGGGACAGTGACGAAGAAGAGGTCAACCTCACCTACACAATTGATGACGGCAACGGCAAAACCGATGTTGGCTACATCAAGATCAATCAGGCGCCGTGTTTTACGGTTGGTACCTTTATCAGAACACCCTATGGCGAGGTGCCGATTGAGTGTTTGAACATTGGTGACTTGGTAGAAACCTTGGACAACGGCCCACAGCCGGTACGCTGGATCGGCCAGCGCAAAGTGCCAGCAACCGGCGCAATGGCCCCGATCAGGATCATGGAAAACACGCTAGGCAACCATCGGGAGTTGCTGTTGTCGCCGTTACACCGCGTGTTGATTCGCAACGCCTGGGCTGAGCTGTTGTTTGGCGAAGAAGAAGTGCTGGTGGCAGCGCGCGATTTGGTCAACGACAAAACCATCCGCCGCGTTCCCGGTGGCGACGTCGAATATGTGCATTTGATGTTTGATGATCACCAGATTGTCTTCTCCGAGAAACTCATGACGGAAAGCTATTTGCCCGGTCCACAGACCGCGAGCAGCTTTGAGCCAGAGATCGTGGCGGAGATTTGCGCATTGTTCCCCGAACTCGACCCTGTGTCGGGCACGGGCTACGGACAAATGGCGCGGCGTGGCTTACGCAGTTTTGAAGTGGCAACCTTGTCCCAAATCGCGTTTGGCGGGGCGTAACCCATGAGCTGGATCGCACTCTGGGATAAACAACGCGCCCTGTTTGACCCAAACGGGGTGGCAAACGTGCACGGCACACTGCCTGACGAGGCATCGGTATCTTCACGTCAACTGGCGCGGGGCAGCATGGTCGTGGAAACCCGGGTGTCGCCTTACAACCGCCCGCAAACACTGTTGGGGATGTCCTCGCAATCCGGCAGTGGCTTTAGGCTTTCCTTGCAGGCGGTCCCCGGCGGCGGTGTGGTGCTGGTTATCAACCGTGGCGGGCGCACGGCACATGTCGCCGTCAATCTGGACACCGGCGGTCGGGCTGACGTGTTGCGTGTGACCTATTCGTGGGATGTTCAGGCTGATGTCGGCCGTCTCGCAGTTGAGCAACCCGGCACATGGCGCGTAGCGCTGCGCACTCTGTCCCGCCCCATTGCCTTAACCTTGGCGGAAGTGCGTGAATGTGTGCAGGATGCCGAGGCGCGGGTGTTGTCCAGCGACCTCTCCTTTATTGCCTTTTCAAACCGAATTGAACCGATTGGCCCAATGCCAAGCCTGTCTGAAGACACCCCGGTGATGACGTCACAGGGGTATCGCCGTGTTGGTGAGTTAAAACGCGGCGATGTGGTGCAAACTCCATCCGGAGATTTGGTGCCGGTTTTGGCCAACGTGCGCCGCACCGTGCCCGCAGCGGGGCATTTCGCACCCATTCGACTGCGTGCCCCGTTTTTTGGCCTCAGCCGCGATATTGTGACCAGCCCAACACAGCGTTTGGTGATTGGCGGCAGCCGCGTTGAGTACATGTTTGGATCAGAGTTTGTGTTGATCCCTGCCGGGCATCTGCTGCATGGCAATGCTGCCACCAGCGCTGGCACCGCGCCATTGGTGACTTATTGCCAGCTGCTTTTGCCCAACCACGAAGCCATGTTGGCAGCCGATACCTATGTGGAAAGCATGGATGTGGGACGGATGCGGCGGCGGCGAGATCTGTTAAGTGCCAGTCTGTTGTCCGGGTACCCGCGACAATTGCTGCCCGAACACGCCCGCACTGCTTTCCCGGTTTTACGGGAATTTGATTCGCTCACCTTGGCAGCCCAGCGCGCCGCATAGCGCCACACAATGGCGTTTAATGCTCGGTGGTGGCGTCCTCGGATTCTTCGCCGTGATAAAACGGCGTCAACTGTGCCACCACAACAGAATTCTCATCCAACGCACGCTGCATCAATTCGCGCTCTTGGCCATCAATTTCATGGCCTTGCTCTTCGCGCTCCTCAACGGTGCCATATCCGGTCACATCCAGTGGGTTCAGATCCGCCTGCTTGAGGATGGCAACGGTTTCGCGCACAGCCTCCGCTTCATCCACGCCACTGGCATAAATCATCAGCGCCCCCCCGGTGGCCTCTTCTGGCAAACCGTCATCGTCTTTACGGCCCACCTGCACCAACAGCGTGTAGACTTGCTGACGGGTTTTCTTCTTTTTCTTTTCCTGGGTCATAACACGGCCTTTCTGTTGGGTCGGCCTTAACGTGCCCCACGGTATAGGGTCAACCTGTCCGCATATCACACGACCCTGCATCCAGCGGATTTTAGCAAAGTTAAGCCGAATTTTCAGAGTCTTGCGAAAATTTGGTCACCTTTTGGAAAGGGTTGTATTCCAAACTTACAGCGCGCAGAACGTGCCCTCTTTCTACTGGTGACTTTCGAATCCCCACTCTGCAGTTGCAGAGCGCAAGCTGATGTTAGGACAATAGTATCTGTCCGTTATTCCAAAGCTTTCGACCACGTTCCCAAAAGAAATCGGGCAAAGACGCCACATTTATAGTTTGGGAATGCATATAGGGGACCACCATGCCAACCGCATCAGAACTGCCAATTGATACCAGTGCCAGTGCGACGCAAATGGCGGATGCCATTTTTGGCTCAGGTGTCGAGGTATTGGGCGCAAGCTACACAGGGCACGCCATGTCCAGCGGGATCTATTCGGACGGCGATACCGTGGCACCAGATGCTACCCCCTCCGATACCGGGCTGATCCTGTCCACTGGGTATGCCAAAGACTTTACAAACTCTGATGGCGATCCCAACGCAAACAGCGACACAACCGGTCAAATGTACACCTCAGGCGACGACGATCTGTCCAGTATCGCCGGGGACGAAACCTATGACGCGGCAGTGTTTGAAGCCAGTTTCATTCCCGACGGCGACACGCTGACCATGCAAATTGTATTTTCGTCCGAAGAATACCTGGAATACGTCAACGAAGGATACAACGACGCCATTGGCATTTGGATCAACGGCGAAAAAGCGACGCTGTCGATTGGCGATGGTGATACCACCGTCGACAACATCAACGACACAAGCAACAGCAACCTCTACATTGATAACCCCGCTGACGGTGAGGCGGTCAATAGCGAGATGGACGGGTTGACCGTAACCCTCACAGTCAAGGCACCGGTCACCCCAGGCGAAGTCAACACCATCAAAATTGGCATCGCTGACACGGGGGATGACAAATACGACTCCAATCTGTTGATTGCCGGTGACTCGGTTCAATGTGCGCTTCTGGCGCATGACGATGAGTATGAAATCGGCGCCGACGCCACCAAAACCGTAGATGTTCTGGCCAATGACTCGGCCTCCGATGGCGTGACAATGACCATCACCAAGATCAACGGTCAGGAGGTCAGTGCTGGGGATTCGGTGACACTGCCTTCTGGCGAAGTTGTGACATTGAACGACGATGGCACACTCTCGATCCAGACAGACAGCGACTTGGGCACCGAAGCTTTCACCTACGAGGTGGAGGATACTGATGGCAACACAGACACAGGCTTTGTGAAGGTAACCACAACCACGGCACCGTGTTTTGTGGCTGGCACGGAGATTGTCACACAGACTGGTCTGAAAAAAGTCGAAGACCTTATGCCGGGGGACATGGTTCTGACTCGCGACAATGGGTTTCAATCACTGAATTGGATTGGCACCACCACGCGCCAAGCCACCGGCTCGGATGCCCCCATTCGGCTGGAAAAAGACGCGCTTGGCAATCATGGCGCGGTTGAGTTTTCGCCCAACCACCGCATTTTGATAAAATCCTCCCAAGCGGCCATGTTGTTTGGTGAATCTGAAGTGCTGGTAAAAGCCAAGGATCTTGTAAACGGCAAAACAATCACTGTGCGGGAACATCATGGGCCGGTGACCTATGTTCATATCCTGTTTGATCGGCATGAGATTGTGCGCGCCAATGGTCTGGACAGCGAAAGCTACCATCCGGGTCAGGAGACATTGGACAGTTTTGATGCCGATACGCGTGATGAAATTCTGCGACTCATGCCCACCTCCGACGCTTTGATGGGCTATGGATTCGGTCCGTCCGCACGGGTGTCTTTACGAAAATATGAAGCTGAGGCGCTTCTGGCTGCGGCATAAAGGCCAAAAACCCCCAATTAGAGCCACAAAACCTCAGGTCAACAGCACCGCGCAGTTGACCGGCTCAATTGGTGCGGGATAGGGGGAGGCCAAGCAACTCCGGTACTCACTATGCGCGTTCTCCTTTCAGCCTTCGTGGCCATGCTGGCCTCCTGGCTCTTTGTTCCTTTGGCAACAGCCCAAACCACAGAGACTCTCACATTTGCCACCGTCGACAGACCCCCCTTTGTGTTTTTGGGGGATGACGGCGCGCGTGGATTCAGCATCGACTTGATGCGAGCCATCGGAGAGGACCTGGGCGCGGACATTCGGTTTGTGCCACAGGACAGCTTCACCAACATGTTGGGCGCGGTGGAAGCTGGCACGGTGGACGGAGCCATCGCCAATATCTCGATCACAGCCTCCCGTGAAACCGTGATGGATTTTAGCCAGCCCATTTTTGAGAGTGGCATTCAAATCTTGTTGCCAGAAGAGCCAGGCAGCCTGGCGCGGATTGGCGGCTTGCTCACGCGGGAAATCATGACCGCCATTCTGATCGCACTGGGCCTGTTGTTTGGCGGTGGCATGATTATGTGGGTGTTTGAGCGCCGCCATCAGCCCTATTTTGATCGACCCGCCAAAGATGCGTTGTTCCCATCCTTCTGGTGGGCGCTGAACTTGGTGGTCAACGGCGGCTTTGAAGAACGCATGCCTCAATCCCGACCAGGGCGGTTTTTTGCAGTGATCCTTGTGGTCGCCAGCCTGTTTGTTGTCTCTGTCTTTGTCGCCACCATCACGGCTGCGGTGACGGTCGAAGCGTTGCAGGATTCCGTGGACAGCATCAACGATCTGGAAGGCCGAAAAGTTGGGTCCGTGTACGGATCAACATCTGCGCAATTCCTGACCGCCCGAGATATTCGGTTCCGTGATTTTGACACCCCTCATGAATTGCTGGCGGCCTTTCAGGAAGGTGACATTGACTCCGTGGTGTTTGACGGCCCGATCCTGGCCTATTTTGCCACCAACGACGGGCGCCATGACTCTCGTCTGATCAAACGCGTTTATCGACCAGAGAACTATGGCATTGCCTTGCCAACCGGCAGCCCATGGCGCGAGGAAATTGACCAGTCCCTGCTCAAACTGCGCGAGGATGGCACCTATGATGCTTTGCTTGAAACATGGTTTGGCGCCACGTTCCGCCGGTAAAACCCACGAAAAAGGCCAGCCCCGATCAAGGACTGGCCTTTCTAGCTGTCTGTAACGCGGTTTAGTCGCGCAGCAACTCGTTGATGCCGGTCTTGGAGCGGGTGCGCTCGTCCACGCGCTTCACAATCACCGCACAGTAGAGGTTCACACCGTTTTTGGAGGGCATGGAGCCCGCCACAACCACGGAGTAAGGCGGCACTTCGCCGTACATCACTTCGCCGGTTTCACGGTCGACAATCTTGGTGGACTGACCGATGAACACGCCCATGCCCAGCACGGCACCTTCGCGCACGATGCAGCCTTCAACCACCTCAGAACGCGCCCCGATGAAGCAGTTGTCTTCGATGATGGTTGGACCGGCCTGCATAGGCTCAAGAACGCCACCAATGCCCACACCACCGGAGAGGTGCACGTTTTTACCAATCTGCGCGCAGGAGCCAACGGTGGCCCATGTGTCCACCATGGTGCCTTCATCGACATAAGCGCCGATGTTTACAAATGAAGGCATCAGAACAACGCTTGGTGCGACGTAAGCGGATTTGCGGACAATGCAGTTTGGCACGGCGCGGAAACCGGCGTCTTGCCACTGCTTCTCGCCCCAGCCGTTGAATTTGCTGTCGACTTTGTCCCACCAGCCGGAGCCCTGTGGACCACCGTCTTGGATTTCCATGTCTTTGACACGGAAGCCCAGCAGCACGGCCTTTTTGGCCCATTGGTTCACGTGCCAGTCGCCGTTTTCCATCTTCTCCGCCACGCGCAGACTGCCGCTATCGAGCGCGTTCAGCGTGGACTCAATCGCGTCGCGGGTTTCGCCGGTGGTGGCAGAGGTGATGGTGTCACGTGCGTCCCATGCGGCTTCGATGGCTTGTTCCAGTTGGGCATTCGACATGTTTTCAGGCTCCGGATGTCTTGGAATTTGAGGTGTTCTAACGGGATCGGGTGCGGGCGTCACGCGCTCATTATGTCGCTTGTTCAAACGGGTCCGGTGCAATGTTGGCGCCACAGACCAAAACGGCAACCTTTTCGCCCGGTTCGGGCACGTAGGCGCCTGACATCAGAGCGGCCAGCGCGGCGGCCCCGGCGGGTTCCACCAGTTGGCGGCGTTCGCGCCACAAGGCGTGTTGGGCTTTCGTGATTGCGTCGTCTGTCACGCGCACTGAGTCCGCGCCTGTGGAGACCGCAAGGTCGAAGCAAATCTGGCCAATACGTTTTGCGCCCAGCGCATTGGCGGCCACACCGGAGACGTCCACATCCACCGGCTCGCCCGCTTTCAGAGCGGCATTAAGCGCACAAGAGGTTTCAGGCTCCACAGCGATCACCCGGCGGCGACCGTCAAACCAAGCCATAGCCCCGCCAATCAAGCCACCGCCGCCCACGGCGATGATCACTGTGTCGGCATCAAGCCCCTGCTCTTCCCATTCCAGCGCAACAGTGCCCTGCCCGCCCACGGTGCCCAACGCGTCGTAGGCGTGGATCTGCATTGCGCCGGTTTCCGCCTCATAGGCCAGCGCTTTGTCCAACGCATCAGAGTATGCGCCCGGCACCACTTCGAGGTCCGCGCCTGCGTCTTGGATCAAGGCCACTTTGGCTGGACCGGCCATTTCCGGCACATAGATGCGGGCTTTGTGGCCCAGCTTATGCGCCGCATAGGCCACGGCGGCCCCATGGTTGCCACCAGAAGCGGCGACCAACCCAGCTTCGGGCACGTCAGACGACAGCAGGGTGTTGAACGCACCACGGGCTTTAAACGTGCCGGTGTGCTGCATCTGCTCCAGCTTCATCTGAATGGGAAAATCCAGACCAAAGCCGTTTTCCACAGTCACAACCGGGGTGCGCAGCACGTGCCCCTTGATCCGCACCGCAGCCGCGGCAATTTCTGTGCTCCAGTCCATTTTCACTTCCCTGTCACTGGTTTTGTTAGCGCGGACCCTATAGGCCTGAGAGAAACGCGCAAGCAAGGACCTGTGACCATGACAGACGATCGCCGCCACCCACTGGCAGACGCCCACTCAGACCGTGAATCCGCCAACCAAGTTCCGGACACCCCACAGACGCGCGCGCCATCTTATCGGTTGGCTTTTGCAGACGAGGATTTCCTGTGTCGTCCAGAGCTGCGCCCAGTGCGGCTTCAGCTGGAGCTGCTGAAACCTGAGCTGGCAATGGACGAGCATGAGATCGAAAGCACAGTTGTGCTGTTTGGCGGTGCGCGTATTCCGGAGCCATCCAAGAAAGACACCGCTCGGACGGAAACGCTGGCGGAGCTGTCTCGGTTCTACGATGAAACCCGCAAGTTTGCGCAATTGGTGACCAAGGCCAGCGATGGCAAGAAAAACGTGATTGTCACCGGTGGCGGACCAGGTGTGATGGAAGCCGGCAACCGTGGCGCGATGGA
>NZ_CAJXIV010000050.1 GCF_913054185.1 uncultured Shimia sp. | reverse complement strand
TTGACCTCGGTTGATGGTCTGGCGTCGATGGACGAGGTTGAGGCATCTGTGGCAGGTGCTTTGGGGTAAGACTCCAAATTCTGTTTGAAATTTGAAAGGTCTGTACCGATTGGTGCGGGCCTTTTGCTTTTGGGCTTAGAGCTGATGGTTCATAGGCGTGACAAAATTCTCGGATAGGTAGAACATAGAAGTCTTGTTGGATTTGGTTAACTGAGTGTAAACTGCTGAAAAAACAAAAGGCCAATCAACTGGCCTGAGGCAGGACGCAGTAATGAAAAAAACAACGGCACAGCAGAAATACGCTTGGCTTCCAGAGCCGCCGATGGATGTTTCCGCGCATTACAGCCTCGGAAACTATGAATTTTCTCGGGTCAGCGCACAGATTGCAAAGAAGTATCTCGACCGTGAGGCAAACCTGAAACGTGCATGGACGCGGATTTGCACGCATATGCCAGAGACGACTACGTCGCATGCGCCGCTCGACATTTTGGAGTTTTCAACCGCGCATGGCGCCATGCTCGAGCTTTGGCGTGCCCTCGGGCACAATGCTGTTGGCACGGATTATTGTGTTCCCGAAGAGTATCGCCGGACTTATAAAAAGCTATCTCCCGACGCAGCTGTGTTTGAGACTGAGCACAATCAGCCTCTGGCAGATGTCAAGCCAGGGTGGGTGTATCAGCCCATAATTGAGTCCTTGGGCTGTGATGTGCGGCTCTTCAATGCCCGGGAAACGCCGTATCCATTCGAGGATAAATCGTTTGATTACGTATGCTGCTATCAAGCCATTGAAGCCTACGCGGACCCTGCGGATTGGGCGCGTATTGTTGATGAGTTTTGCCGGATTGCACGCCGGGCTGTGGTGATTGGTTTTAACCCGCCACCGCTTCGGGCGGATGATCGGCAAGGCTGGGACGCGACGACCGAAGCCTGGGAGAAGCTGCGTCGATATAAACGAAACGGTTTTTCGAACGTATTTTTTGAATTCGAAGAGACCAATCGAGGGTATCACCCCTCTGCGTGTAAATTGATATTTGACGCAAGCTGACACGATCCAAAAACCAAGAAATCAAACAAGACGAGCGGCAGGAGATTTTAGTGATGCAAAAAACAGGCGCAAAAGGCGATAGCTACTACGGGCGCGTGGCACAAAACTACGAGAAACGCCGGAAAAAGCAGGAGTGGTGGGACGTTGAACAAAACGAGATGAAGTCTCTTCTTGAGACATTGCCTGAAGGGCTCTCGGTTGTTGATATCCCATTTGGGACCGGGCGGTTTGTTCCGTTTTATCTGGAGCGACAGTTCGACATCTCAGGTCTTGATGCGTCTATCGAAATGCTAAATGCAGCGTCCCAAAGCCTAGGTTCGAATTTGCAGAAATGTCGCGTGAGCACAGGAAGCGCCATGGACCTACCGTTTGCAGATGAACAATTTGATCTCTTGGTGAGCACGCGCTTTTTGCGCGATATCATCGTGGCGAAAGATGCGCTCAAAGCGCTGGACGAATTTGCGCGGGTGACCAAGCAGTTCGCCATTATTCAACTTGGCGAAAGCATTTCCAAGGATGGCGAAGAAATTGACCCGGATCACATTTTGGAAAGCCGGATGTCTGACAAAGACAACAAAAAGATGTTGAAAGACGCCGGGTTCAAGATTGTCGAAAAGCGTTTGGTGAAAACGGACAAGGACATGAACTCTCAAATCTTCCATTTCCTTGTGAAGAAGATGTAGTCATGTTCGTTGAGATTGCAGGTATGCCCGGCTGCGGCAAGACTACGATTTTCAAAGGCTTATCAACGCGGCTGACCCCACTTGGGGTCGCCTCAAACAATATCAACAACATTTCGATGCATCGTCTGGCTACCGATTGGTTGCCGAGGTTTGTCAAAGGAAAGCCTCAAAGAGAGCTGCTTTATCGGTTTTCCCGGTTTGTGTCGGCACATCCAAAACTCGTCTCTTACGCGGAGCGAATTTACGACAAAGATGACGTGAAGCAGTTTCTTTTTGTTCTGATGTGCGCAAACTACCAAGCCTCGGTTGACCTCGCCGAAGACGGCGAGGTGATTTTTCTTGAGGAGGGGTTTCTGACCCATTCTGTTGCGGCCAGTTTGCCTCTGGCGCAATCCAAGCGAGCGTTGCATGGGCTGGTGTCGAAGTTGCCGATTGTGGATGCAGTGGTGTTCATCAAGACGCCTCCACAAGTGGCCTTTGAACGCGTCTTCCAACGGCGTGGACTGAGGCTGGGCAACAAAAAACTGACGGATAAGTTTGGCGGGATGGACAGTTTTGTGGCGCGGGCAGATCTGTTTGAACGCGGAGTGCATCAGTACTGTGAGCGTGGTCCCAAACTTATTGAAATTGATGCGGCTTGGTCTCCGCAAGAGGCTGCGGATTACGCAGCCAAAGAAATTGTGGCGATGGTTGCAGAGTCGGCTGCCGGGGAGACGCAGGTCGCCTAAGACGCAGGCTGTTTGACGTGTCTATAAGAACGGGGCCGTGGCTCCGCGAGACCCGGAACCCCGCCGTGCCCTGGGGCTGACGGGGATCACCTGTTGGGGCAGGGCGGCTTCATCTTCTACGGCTTCCCCCGTCCTGTTGGCCCAAGCGGATGCTTTGGCAGACGTGTTGGCAGGCCGTGGCGAAAGGCTCGATGCTGTAATCGAGATGTAGGAGGATGATGCAGTTCTGGTGGAATGCGTCATTAACAGTGCCAAAGAAGTGGTTGGCAACGGTGACGCAGCGCGTTTTCTTGTTGCGCTATACAGCTTTTGCGAGACTTGCGGGGGGGGCAATTGCACGACACATTTGGACGTCTCAAAATGCCTTCGCTCTCCGCGCTTTTGCAAAAGCTGCTGCTTTCCCTGACATTTGCCCTTTTTGCCAACACCGCCTCGGCGATGTTCATCCAGCCGGACTGGCTTGACCCAACCGAGCCAGGGGTCGGGACCAATCGGTATTCCTACAGCTTCAATGATCCGGTCAATTTCAAAGATCCGGGCGGAAACATAGCAGAGTCAATTTGGGACGTAGCAAGTGCGTCTATCGGATACAATTCTGCTTACAACAATTTTTCGAATGGCAATGTAGGCGCCGGGTTTCTCGATTTGGGGGGCGCCTTTCTCGACACTCTCGCTGTGGCCGCTCCGGGTGTCCCTGGAGGCGTTTCGGCCGGCATCCAAAGTTGGAGAGGCCTTGGCAGGGCCAAGCGGTCACCCTGCAACAGTTTTGCCGGACATACCTTAATCCAGACAAAAGATGGCTTGGTGCCAATTGAGGCTGTGGCACCCGGCGATTTAGTTTTCTCTAGAGAAGAATACGGAACTGCTCAGGCTTACAATCGGGTATTGACGGTCTTCAAGAATGAACATGTGAGCTTTTTCAAGCTGACGGTTAGCTTTGACGACGAACATCAAGAGATTGAAGTCACCGATGAGCACCCATTCTTTGTGGTTGATAAAGGTTGGCGCCAAGCAGCCCCTTTCTCCGACCAGGGGACCTCATTGAGACAGCAACAGGCAAAACGAGCCGAGTAGAGGGAATTTCTGAAGTTGACGGCCCTTTGACGGCTTTCAATTTGGAAGTGGAGAACTTCCCGACTTACTACGTCAGTCCGTTTGGTTTGTTGGTTCACAACGAGAATGGTGGGGGATTTTGGGCGAACCTCTTTGGTGGGAACAAAAATTCCGACTCTGTTGGACCAGCACAGTCACATAGTGAAAACCGAGACACTGCGACGCAGCTTGGTCTAGCTGGCAAGGACGGTTTGCAATCCCATCACATACCGAGTCAATCGGCTGTTAATGAGTTTCTTGACCGCAATGGTATTCGTTTGGATCGCGCACAAAAACAACAGTTGCGAGATGAACTTGCGGGGGTGCTTATGTCTAAACAAAACCACCAAAAGACTCGGACTTTTGGGTGGGGCGCAGTCCGGACAAAAACGCTGGATGCCGACAATTTGATCGCTGCGGTAGACCGGGACGTCAACGACCTTGCTGCAAAATTTGGGATTTCTGCGGAGCAGGCTGATGTGCTAAAACAAGACCTTAAATCCCATGTGAAAAATGTAACTGCAAAATATGGAGCGCCTTGTTGACGATACTGGATCGCCTCTCCACAAACCCGCACCTTTTAATCAATAAAGCTAACGCAGATACAGCTCTTTTAGAGGTTATCGAGCAGCTTGAGCTTGAGCAGGAGGAACTTTGGGAGTACTGGGGGAACGACTATGAAAACGGCGTTTCGTTTGAATTTGAGGTCAGTTCCCAGAAGAGTTTTAAACTGAGAACGATTTTTGTTTACGTCTCGGCAGAAGCGGCAGAGAAAGCTTCGTTGGAGAAGGCTTTCCGGCCATTCCCGGGCTCATTGCCCTATGCGTTGAAACGCGAAATGGGGCAAGCTGAAGTGGAAGCCATCATGGGGACGCCGGTGTTTCGTCGAGAAGAGATTGCCGATAGCCCATCAGGTTTTTTGGGGGCCGCGTTGAAATATCGATTGAGCGACACTGCAAATGTACTAATTGAGTTTAAGGAAAGCAAAATTCATAGAATTGTCGTCACGGACTAGTGTCATCTCAAAGTTCTTGTTTTCGGGCGGCTTGACACCCCCCTCAATCCCCCCTATTTCATCCCATCTCTTAACGGAGAATCAATTCTTTGCGCGTGGGTCGCCCCCATGTGCAAGACCACCTGATCAGCTGAGGCCCGGTTGCTTGATTGCGTCGGGCTTACGTTGTGAAAAAAGGTTCCGGCGTTACGGAACCGCAACGAAAAGGAAAGTGACACGTGGCACGTATTGCCGGCGTAAACATCCCGACCCACAAACGGGTCCCGATCGCCCTGACTTATATCACTGGTATTGGCCCAACTTCGGCCCAAGAAATCTGCGAAAGCGTAAAGATCGACGTCACGCGTCGTATCAACGAGCTGTCGGATGCAGAGGTTCTGGCCATCCGTGAGCACATCGATGCGACCTACACCGTTGAAGGTGACCTGCGTCGTGAAGTGCAGATGAACATCAAGCGTCTGATGGACCTTGGCTGCTACCGTGGCCTGCGCCACCGTCGCAACCTGCCGGTTCGCGGTCAGCGTACCCACACCAACGCTCGCACACGCAAAGGCCCTGCGAAGGCCATTGCTGGCAAGAAGAAATAAGGGGGTACTGATCAATGGCACGTGAAAAGACTCGCGCGAAGAAAAAAGAGCGCAAGAATATCGCCACTGGCGTTGCGCATGTGAACTCTTCGTTCAACAACACCAAAATCCTGATCTCTGACGTTCAGGGCAACGCAATTTCTTGGTCCTCTGCTGGCACCATGGGTTTCAAGGGCTCCCGTAAGTCCACCCCATATGCTGCTCAGATGGCTGCGGAAGATGCAGGCAAAAAAGCTCAGGACCACGGCGTGAAAACGCTGGAAGTGGAAGTTCAGGGTCCGGGTTCCGGCCGTGAATCTGCACTGCGCGCTCTGGCTGCAATTGGTTTCAACATCACTTCGATCCGTGACGTGACACCAATCGCCCACAACGGCTGCCGCCCACCAAAGCGCCGCCGCGTCTAAGCGACATTTCTACTACCTGGGGCCGCGTGATCCGCACGGCCCCAGTTCGTCATTTTGAAACCTCGGGCGTCTGGTTCTTTTGGACATGGGAACGAGACAAGAATGGAGGGACGCATGATCCACAAAAATTGGGCAGAATTGATCAAGCCTACACAGCTTGAAGTGAAGCCGGGCAATGACCCTGCGCGCCAAGCCACCGTTGTGGCGGAGCCGCTGGAGCGTGGTTTTGGTCTCACTCTGGGCAACGCGCTGCGCCGCGTATTGATGAGCTCGCTGCAAGGCGCGGCCATCACCAGCGTACAGATCGACAACGTATTGCACGAGTTCTCCAGCGTTGCTGGTGTGCGCGAAGACGTGACCGACATTATCCTGAACCTGAAGGGCGTGTCCCTGCGCATGGAAGTGGAAGGCCCTAAGCGTCTTTCCATCAATGCCAAAGGTCCAGGTGCTGTGACTGCCGGTGATATCTCCGACAGCGCGGGCATCGAAGTTCTGAACAAAGATCACGTGATCTGCCACCTTGACGATGGCGCCGACCTTTATGTCGAGCTGACCGTCAACACCGGCAAAGGCTACGTGTCTGCGGACAAGAACAAGCCTGAAGATGCACCCATTGGTCTTATTCCAATTGATGCCATCTACTCTCCGGTGAAGCGCGTGTCTTATGACGTGCAGCCAACCCGCGAAGGCCAGGTTCTGGACTACGACAAGCTGACCATGAAAATTGACACCGATGGCTCCATCACGCCGGAAGATGCTGTGGCTTATGCTGCGCGTATCCTGCAGGACCAACTGTCGATCTTCGTGAACTTCGATGAGCCGGAAGCGGCAGGTCGTCAGGAAGAAGACGATGGTCTCGAGTTCAACCCACTTCTGTTGAAGAAAGTGGACGAGCTGGAACTGTCCGTGCGCTCTGCAAACTGCCTGAAAAACGACAACATCGTTTACATCGGCGATCTGATCCAGAAGACCGAAGCAGAGATGCTGCGTACGCCAAACTTTGGCCGCAAGTCGCTGAACGAGATCAAAGAAGTGCTGTCAGGAATGGGGCTGCACCTCGGCATGGACGTCGAGGACTGGCCACCGGACAACATCGAAGATCTGGCCAAGAAGTTCGAAGACAACTTCTAAAGAATTTGGGCGGGGGCAACCCCGCCCGCTTCACAAAATGCCCGGACCTGCCGGGGACGATCAGGGCACATGCCCCAAGGAGAGTGGCTGACACGCATCGGCTGCCAGACAAAGCAAAAACGCACTTAGGAGAATTACAATGCGTCACGCACGTGGTTATCGCCGCCTGAACCGTACTCACGAACACCGTAAAGCCCTGTTTTCTAACATGGCGGGTTCGTTGATCGAGCACGAACAAATCAAAACCACCCTGCCAAAGGCCAAAGAACTGCGCCCGATCATCGAAAAGATGATCACGCTGGCCAAACGTGGTGACCTGCACGCCCGCCGCCAGGCCGCAGCACGTCTTAAAGAAGACCAGTACGTTGCAAAACTGTTTGACGTTCTGGGCCCACGTTATGCTGAGCGCAAAGGTGGCTACGTCCGCATCATGAAAGCCGGTTTCCGCTATGGCGACATGGCTCCGATGGCGATCATCGAGTTTGTGGATCGCGACGTCGATGCAAAAGGCGCGGCCGACAAGGCTCGCCTGGCAGCTGAAGAAGCCGCCGAGGACTAATATCCTGAATAAATATCCATCTGGATCAACCAGATGCCTGGACCCCTGCCATTATGGTGGGGGTCTTTTTGTTTGTCGTGTCGCCTGAGACATCCGGTCACCTGTTGACCGGTTGGCATCGCTCCTACCTGTTGAGGGAATTCAATAAGGTTTCGCGAACATGACCTCCTCCCAACCTCCTGTTTTCTTTTGCCATGGCGTACCCGGTGGGCCTGATGATGCCACGCTGTTGCAAACCGGCGACCTTCCAGTCACCGCGCCAAATCTGTTTGATTTTGCGGAAGGGGACCCGTTGCAGCATTTGGTTTCACAGTATGACGCTGCCTGTGCCGAAGCAGAGGGCGGGCAGATGCATGTGGTTGGGTTTTCCATAGGCGCGATGGCGGCGCTTCGTTTGGCGGCCGCTCGACCGGATGCCGTGGCCCGTGTGACGGTGATTTCTCCTGCTGCGCCATTGCCGCTGGGAGATTTCCTGCCGGAGATGGCCGGCGCGCCGGTGTTTAAGCTGGCGATGAAACGGCCGGGCGTGTTGCGGATGCTGACGGCTGTGCAGGGTGGGCTGGCGCGCTTTGCGCCAGGGATGTTGATCAATCAGTTGTTTGCAAAATGTGGGGCGCAGGAACAGGCGTTGCTGTTGGACACGCAATTTCAGACAGCGCTGGCGACTGGCATGCGCAATAGTTTTGTGGATCACCGCCAAGGTTATCTAGAATGTCTGTCGGCTTATGTGGCGGATTGGTCAGACGATTTGGCACGGATACAGACGCCGGTAGAGATTTGGCACGGGGATGCGGACACTTGGGCGCCTTTGGCCATGTCTGAGGCGATACGGAAATTGGTTCCCGCGCCTTGCGCGCTGCATGTGGTGCCTGGCGGTGAGCATTACTCGACCCTAAAGGCGGTGCGGTTGGGCTAGCACTCCAAAGGATTGCGCGGCATGGTTCCGCTGAGTGATTTGGAAGGGGGCATAAATGGGCTTTGACGTGGTTGTTATCGGCGCCGGCATGTGGGGCAGTGCCTGTGCGCGGCATCTGGTAGAGATGGGCGCAAAGGTGGCGCTGGTGGGGCCTGCCGAGCCGAAACAAGCGGCGTCGCATGATGGCGTGTTTGCCAGCCATTATGACCAAGCGCGGATTACGCGGCGATTGGCGAGCCAGGCGGACTGGTCTCGGGCGGCAGCGGCTTCTATGGACCGGTATGGAGATATCGAGGCGAGTGGCGGTGTGCCGTTTTTCCATCAGGTTGGAGCCTTGATGGCTGGGCCGGAGCAAGGCGCGGGCGGTGACTACATTCTCAAAACAAAAAACGTAGCTGAGGATGCGGGCACAGAGAATGTTGCGCTGCGTGGTGCCGCCTTGCGGGCGCAGTTTCCGTATTTTGAGTTTCCTGACGGCATCCTTGGCCTGTTTGAGGCCGCTGGCGGGTGGATCAATCCGCGTGCGCATGTTGTGGCGGAAATCAATGCCGCACGGGCCAGTGGGCTGACATTGGTACGAGATCAGGTTGTGGGAGTTCAGGAAAGTTCAGATGGGGTGATCGTGCGCTGTGCCGGTGGCGAGGGGTTGGAGGCAGAGCGAGTGGTTGTGGCTTGCGGGGCGTTTTCCAAGGCCGCCGGCTTGTTGCCAGAGCCAGTGCCGCTCAAGGTTTATGCGCGCACCGTTGCCTTTGTGGAGATTGACGACGACGAGGCGGAGCGCCTGAGGAGTATGCCGTCGGTGGTCTATTTTTTCCCAGATGGTGAAGGGGATTGTTATATCCTGCCGCCGGTGCGCTATCCGAATGGCAAAACCTATCTGAAAATTGGTGGCGATCCGGAAGATGTCGAACTGACCACAGTGGCGGAGATGAAAGAGTGGTTCCGGGGTGGTGGCGACCCAAAGGCGGGCAGCTATATGGCGGAGCAGTTGTTTAAGCTGATGCCAGGGTTGGCGTCTCAAGGGGTGACGTTTGGCAGCTGTGCCACAAGCTTCACGCCAAGGGGCAATCCTTTGATCTACGGCCAATCCGAGCGGGTGTTTGCTTTGACAGGTGGCAATGGAGCCGGGGCAAAATGTGCCGATGAGATTGGCCGCCTTGGGGCGTTGAAGGTGATGGGCAAACCTTTGCCAGAAAACATCTATCAGACAAACTTTCTTCCATAGTTGACCTGTGCACCGGCTTGCATTGCGCCGGGCTGCTGCGCATATGCGTTGCACTGAACAATTGAGGATAACGCATGATCCGCGCCGTATTGATTTCTCTCACGCTGGGCCTGGCCACCACGGTGTCCGCAGAGACTAAAGTCCCGCAATCGCAAGCCCAGATTTCGATGGGCTTTGCGCCTTTGGTGAAAGAGGCAGCACCGGCAGTGGTGAACATCTTTGCCAAGCAGATTGTGCAGGCACGTCAGAGCCCCTTTACGGGGGATCCGTTTTTTGACCAGTTGTTGCGCGGCTTTGGCACGCCGCAGCCGCGTGTGGAAAACTCGTTGGGGTCCGGGGTGATCCTGTCTGAAGACGGCATTGTGGTGTCCAACTACCATGTTGTCGGCATGTCTACGGACATTCGAGTGCATCTGAACGATCGCAGGGAATACACTGCTGAGGTGCTTTTGGCGGATGAATCCAGCGACCTGGCCATTCTGCAGTTGAAAGATGCCGATGGGCTGCCGTTTTTGCAGTTCCGCGACAGCGATCACGTCGATGTGGGCGAGTTGGTGATGGCGATTGGCAACCCGTTTGGCGTGGGGCAGACGGTGACCAGCGGGATTGTCTCCGGTCTGGCGCGTTCTGGCGTGGCGACGGGCAATGCCCGCGGTTATTTCATTCAGACCGACGCGGCGATCAACCCCGGTAACTCCGGTGGGGCGCTGATTGACATCAACGGTGACTTGATTGGCATCAACACCTCGATCCTGACGCGCTCTGGCGGCTCTAACGGGATTGGTTTTGCCATTCCGGCCAATCTGGTGGCGCAATTTGTCGATCAGGCGCGGGCTGGTTTTGCTGATTTCCAACGCCCTTGGGCAGGCATGTTTGGCCAGCCGGTGGATGCGGATATGGCTGATGGTCTAGGTTTAGATCGGGCTGGCGGCATTGTGGTGTCTGAGTTACATGAGGTGAGCCCGTTTTTGGCGGCTGGGTTGGAAGCAGGTGACGTGATTGTTGCGCTTGACGGACAGCCGGTGAACACGCCAGCGGAGATGATTTTCCGTATGTCGGTGGCCGGGCTTGGCAGTGAAGTTGACGTCGACGTGGTGCGGGACGGTGCGGCCCTGATGCGGACAGTGAAAATGGATGTTGCGCCGGACACGCCAAGCCGAGACACAATTGAGACCGGAGCACGATCGGCGATTCCGGGAGTGGTGATGTCCAACATAAACCCAGCCGTGTTGGGCGAGTATGGCCTGCCCCTAAGCCTTGAGGGCGTGATGGTCGAAAATCCGGGTGAAATTGGCACACGTTTGGGTCTGAGACCTGGGGATGTGTTGCGTGTGATCGACGACATGGAAATCAACACCTCCAAAGATGCAGACAAGGCTTTGCGGGACGCGCGCAAGCGGCTTACGTTGGAGGTCCAGCGGGGCACCCAGCGGGTGGTGATGCGCTTTAGACTCTAAGGATATTTGAGCAGACCATGGCTGACCTTTTTGACAGCACACCTGCGGACATTCCCGCAGCGACACCTGTGGGTGAGGCACCGCGCCCTTTGGCGGACCGGCTGCGCCCCAAGACGTTGTCCGAGGTGATCGGGCAGGCGCAGGTGCTGGGCGAAGAGGCTCCTTTGGGCGTGATGCTGTCGTCGGGATCGTTGTCGTCGCTGATCTTCTGGGGGCCGCCCGGTGTGGGCAAGACCACGATCGCGCGGCTATTGGCGGATGAAACCGACCTGCATTTTGTGCAGATCAGCGCGATTTTCACCGGGGTGCCCGAGCTGCGGAAGGTGTTTGAGGCGGCTAAGCTGCGGCGGGCAAATGGCAGGGGCACGTTGTTGTTTGTGGACGAGATCCATCGCTTCAACAAAGCGCAGCAGGACGGGTTTCTGCCCTATATGGAAGATGGCACCATCCTTTTGGTCGGCGCGACCACGGAAAACCCGTCGTTTGAATTGAACGCAGCGGTGCTGTCGCGCTCACAGGTGCTTGTGTTGGAGCGTTTGTCTCTGGGTGACTTGGAGCGCATGGCGCAGAGGGCGGAGAAAGAGCTTGAGAGGCCCTTGCCATTGGACGGCCCTGCGCGAGAAGCGCTGCTTGAGATGGCAGATGGGGACGGGCGGGCGTTGCTTAATCTAATTGAGCAGGTGATGGCTTGGAAGGTGGACGGAAAGCTCGACACGGATGCGCTGTCCACACGGCTGATGCGGCGTGCTGCCAAATACGACAAGTCGGGGGATGAGCATTACAACCTGATTTCAGCCTTGCACAAATCGGTGCGTGGCTCCGATCCGGAGGCGGCGTTGTATTGGTATGCACGGATGCTGGAGGGCGGGGAAGATCCGCGGTTCTTGGCGCGACGGCTGACGCGGATGGCCTGCGAGGATATTGCACTGGCTGATCCGCAAGCGCAGGGCATTTGCTTGAGCGCTTGGGAGACCTATGAGCGGCTGGGAAGCCCTGAAGGCGAGTTGGCGCTGGCGCAGGCGGTGATTTACCTGGCGCTCGCGCCAAAGACCAACGCGGGCTATGCGGCCTATAAGGCCGCGCGGGCATTGGCTAAGAAAACCGGCTCAGAACCACCGCCCAAACATATTCTGAATGCACCAACGTCGTTGATGGCGGATCAGGGGTATGGCGACGGGTATCAGTATGACCATGAGGCCGAAGATGGTTTTTCTGGGCAGAACTATTTCCCCGAAGGCATCAAGCGGCCGGTGATCTACACACCGGTGGAGCGTGGCTATGAACGGGAACTCAAGCGGCGCATGGAGTATTTTTCCAAGCTGCGAACCAAACGCGGCGAGTAAGAAGGCATTGGTTTGGCCTCCAAACAGTTCTTCAAGAGTATTTGGGGCTGAAGGCGCTGGTTTTCTTGACATTGCAGGCCAAAGCGCAGAGAGACGCGTGATGGTTTTGAACGTGGCATATGTGGCTTTGGGTGGTGCCGTCGGTGCGGCCTTGCGGTATTTGCTGGGCATCGGCGTGGTGCGGATTGTGGGGCAGGGTTTCTGGAACGGATTCCCTGTAGCGATCATCACAGTCAACGTGATTGGCTCGTTTCTGATGGGGGCCTTTGTTGTGCTGGCAGCGCAGCGTGGACTGACGCATTTGTCGCCCTTGGTGATGACAGGGCTGTTGGGTGGATTTACGACGTTTTCGGCATTCTCGCTTGAGACCGTGAACCTGATGGAACGCGGGGCTTATGGCGCTGCGACGTTTTATGTGGCTGTTTCGGTGATTGGCGCGGTGGGCGCGCTGATGCTGGGCATGGCCGTGACAAGAGGAATACTGGCATGAGCCGGGTACAGACAATGACCGTCGCGGACGGTGAAGGTGATCAGCGGCTCGATCGGTGGTTCAAGCGCAAGTTTCCACATGTGGCGCAGGGGCAAATCGAGAAGATGTGCCGTAAAGGTGAAATCCGCGTCGAGGGTGGCCGGGTCAAAGCGAACACGCGTGTTGAAGAAGGGCAGAGCATTCGAGTGCCGCCTTTGCCGGAACCCCATGAAGTAGCGCAGCGCGAGTATTCCCGCGCCGCAGCCAAGGTCAGCAAAGCGGATGCCAAGTTGATGCTGGATAGCGTGATCTACAAAGATGATGAGATCATTGCGATCAACAAACCGGCAGGCTTGCCGACGCAGGGTGGCAGCAAACAGACACGGCATGTGGATGGGTTGTCGGTTGCGTTGCAATTTGACATGGAAGAAAAGCCGCGCCTTGTGCATCGCTTGGACAAAGATACGTCTGGTGTGCTGTTGCTGGCACGGACACGCATGGCGGCCAAGGCGCTGACCGAGGCGATGCGGCACAAACAGACCCGCAAGATCTATTGGGCTGTGGTGGCAGGTGTGCCAACGCCGTACCTTGGCGAAATCAAATATGGATTGGTAAAAGCGGGTGGCCATAGCGCCCAAGGTGCTGGCGAGAAAATGATAGCTGTGCATCCGCGCGAAGTGGACAGCACACCGGGGGCGAAGCGCGCCATCACGCAATACTCCACATTGTATCGTGTGGCCGGGCGTGCATCGTGGGTGGCTATGGAGCCAATCACGGGGCGTACGCACCAGTTGCGAGCACACATGGCGGAGATCGGCCATCCAATTATTGGCGATGGCAAATATGGTGGTTCTGGTCAGGAAAACCTTGGCGATGGCTGGGGCGCAAAGCTTGGCGGGATGATTTCCAACAAGTTGCACCTGCACGCGCGGTCCATGACTTTTATGCACCCCACAAAAGGAAAGCCGATCACGGTGACTGCGGAGTTGCCTGAGCATATGGCCCATACGTGGGAGAGCTTTGGTTGGTCCGAAGATCTGGCAGCAGACGATCCATTTGAAAGCTTGCGATAAGGCGTCGGTGCCACTTTGCTCTCACGCTTGACCTCCGCATATGTCCGTGGTGAAGCAAAGCCATGGACGCAAGGAGGTTTCATGCGGCTTAAATTGGTGATTTTTGATGTGGATGGCACGTTGGTGGACAGCCAAGGGCTGATCATTGAGGCGATGGATTTGGCATTTAACGGAGAGGGGCTGGTACCGCCAAACCGGGCGGACACCCTTTCAATTGTTGGACTGTCGCTCGATGTCGCGATGTTCAAGCTGATACCGGACGCAGATGTAGATCTGCGGGCCCAGTTGGTTGAAGGTTATAAACAAGCCTACATGATGCGGCGTGCGGAAACCGGCGTGGAGCAGTCTTCGCCGTTTTTTGAGGGCGCGCGGGATGTGCTGAAGCGCTTGCGAGCGCAGGAAGATGTGCTTCTTGGCGTGGCCACCGGCAAGTCGCGTCGTGGGTTGGATAAATTGATTGAAGGTCACGGGCTTGAAGGCGTCTTTGTGACCACGCAAGTCGCGGACGATCATCCGTCAAAGCCACATCCGTCGATGATCACTACAGCGCTCGTCGAAACCGGCGTCGCGGCGCGGGATGCAGTGATGATTGGTGACACAAGTTATGACATGGATATGGCAGCCGCGGCGGGTGTGGCGGGCATTGGTGTTGGTTGGGGATATCACGAGACCTCAGCGCTAAGTGCGGCACACCATGTTGTTGAAGATTTTGCGGCGCTTGAAGGCGCGTTGGCACAGGTTTGGGAGAACGCATCATGAGCGGATGGGCCAAAAAACGGTTTTGGAAAGACACAACTTATGAAGCCACCGACGGTGGCTTCAAAGTTTTGTTGGATGGGCGTGGCGTAAAAACACCGGCGAAGGCGCCGTTGGTGGTACCAACCGAAGCGATGGCACAGGCTGTGGTGGCGGAATGGGATGCACAAGAGGGTGAGATTGACCCAACCGGCATGCCAGTGACGCGCTCGGTGAATGCCGCAATTGATAAGGTCTCTATCCAGCGTGCCGAAGTTGCGGACATGTTGGCAGATTATGGTGCCAGTGATTTGCTGTGTTACCGCGCGACGAGTCCTGAAGAGTTGATCGCGCGTCAGGCGGAGGCTTGGGATCCACTTTTGGACTGGGCTGACGCCACGTTTGAGGCGCGTCTAAAGTCGGTTTCCGGGGTGATGTTTGAGGCCCAAGACGCGGATGCGCTGAGCAAGCTAAGCGCGAGTACGCACAGCTTTGACAACTTCGAGTTGGCTGCGTTTCACGATCTGGTTGGCATCTCCGGCTCACTGATCATTGGATTCGCCGCAACCCATGATCTGCACCCCGCCGAAACACTCTGGGAACTGTCCCGAATCGACGAGCAATGGCAGGAAGATCAATGGGGCCGAGATGACGAGGCCGCCGAGGAAGCAGAGAAGAAAAAGCAAGCCTTTCTCCATGCTTACGCGTTCTTCCAGATGAGCAAAAAGTGATCGCACGGCACATAAAACAAGGGCAAGAGGCTGATAGCGCAAGCATTGATAGTATTGCGTGATGGACCTCTTGACGTTTGACGATGAATGCGACCAAACTGAACCTCGATGTGAGGGGGGTGTAATCTCTGAACATCTACTTTCGGTCTAACATGGCCAAAAACCACCCGACATAGGGTGGACAACAGGAAGAGGTAAAAATGAAAAAATCCGTAGTTTTCGGTGCACTGACAGTTGCTGGTCTCGCGGCCGGCGCAGCTGCTGCTGGCACGCTTGACGATGTTAAAGCGCGCGGCAAGCTGAACTGTGGTGTGACCACTGGTCTGGTTGGCTTTGCTGCACCAGATGCAAACGGCGAATGGCTGGGGTTCGACGTTGGTATCTGTCGTGCTGTTGCCGCAGCCGTACTGGGCGACCCGAAAGCGGTTGAGTTTGTTCCGACCACCGGTAAGACCCGCTTCACCGCGCTGGCTTCCGGCGAGATCGACTTGCTGGCTCGCAACACCACTTGGACCTTCTCCCGCGACGTTGACCTGAAGTTCACCTTCGTTGGTGTGAACTACTATGACGGTCAGGGCTTCATGGTTCCAAAAGAACTGGGTGTGTCTTCCGCTAAAGAACTGGACGGCGCGACCGTTTGTATTCAGACCGGTACAACAACCGAACTGAACCTGGCGGACTTCTTCCGCTCCAACAACATCAGCTACGAGCCGGTGCCAATCGAAACCAATGCTGAAGCACAGCAGCAGTACCTTGCCGGTGCTTGCGACGTGTACACAACAGACGCATCTGGTCTGGCCGCGACACGTGCGACCTTTGAAGATCCTTCTGCGCACGTTCTGCTGCCAGAAATCATCTCCAAAGAGCCTCTCGGCCCATTGGTTCGTCACGGCGACGACAACTGGGGTGACGTGGTACGTTGGTCTCTGAACGCTCTGGTAACGGCTGAAGAGCTGGGTGTGACTTCCGCAAACATCGGTGAGATGGCTGCTGGCACAAACAACCCAGAAATCAACCGTCTGCTGGGTTCCGAAGGCTCCCTGGGCGAAATGCTCGGTCTGGACGCTGGTTGGGCCAAGAACGCCATCATGGCGGGCGGCAACTACGGTGAGCTGTTTGAAGGTAACATCGGCGAAAGCACTCCGATCGGTCTGGCCCGTGGCCTGAACGCTCAGTGGACCGATGGTGGCCTGATCTACTCCCCACCATTCCGCTAAACACATCACGGAAAGGGCGCGGATATCTCCGCGCCCTTTTCGCTTTTACTACCCACAACAATAATCGGCCACGGCGCAATCATGACGCCACCAAATAACAGGCCGAGTAACGGGGAAGATCCCATATGACCACTTTGACCGACCCTCCCAAGGCGTCGTTCCGGCTGTCTATGCTGATCTACGACACACGGTATCGTTCTTTGACGATCCAAGCTGTCGCGATGATCGGTTTTATGCTTTTTGCCGCCTGGTTGATCAACAACACAATGACCAACCTAGAGACCCTTGGAAAAACGCCGCAGTTTGGATTCCTTTTGGAACCTGCTGGCTATGACATCAACCAACGCTTGCTGGACTATAACAGCCAAGACACCCACATGCGGGCGTCACTGCTTGGTCTCCTAAATACACTGCTTGTTGCGGTGATGGGCTGTATCACAGCGACCATCATCGGTGTGCTTGTTGGTGTTCTACGTCTTTCGAAAAACTGGATCGTCGCTAAAATCATGACGGTCTATGTGGAAATGTTCCGCAACGTGCCGGTGCTGCTTTGGATTGTGTTGGCCATGGCCATTCTGATCGAGAGCCTACCTGCACCACGTGCCTTCCGTGGAGAAAATCCTGAAGCCACGATGAACCTGTTTGACACAGTGGCGGTGACAAACCGCGGCATTTACGTGCCGGAGCCCCTGTTTTCCAACAGCCTTGGGAATATTCACCTGCTGGGTCAAAGCTCGCTGCGGTTTGATGTCTCAGTCGATTTGATGGCCTTCCTGATCGTGCTGGGTCTGAGCATTTTTGGCATTACCAAGGTCAACGCACGCGCCAAACACATTCAGGAAACAACCGGTGAGCGTCCTAAAACGATTTGGGTAAATCTTGGGCTGTTCTTTGTGCCAACCGGCATTTTAATGGCGTTGCTTGGGTTCCATCTCGGCTATCCGGAGTTGAAAGGCTTCAACTTCAAAGGCGGCACGCATATGCGTAACTCGCTGATTGCCTTGTGGTTGGCGCTGAGTCTCTATACTGCGGCCTTTATCGCGGAGATTGTCCGTGGTGGTATCTTGGCAGTGAGTCATGGTCAAACCGAAGCTGCTGAGGCGCTGGGTATGCGTTCTGGTCGCACGATGCGGCTTGTGATTCTTCCGCAAGCGTTGCGTGTGATCATTCCACCCATGATTTCCAACTACCTGAACCTGACCAAAAACTCCTCGCTGGCGATTGCGGTGGGTTACATGGACATCACAGGCACGTTGGGCGGCATCACTATGAACCAGACCGGGCGTGAGCTTGAGACGGTTCTGATGTTGATGCTGTGTTACCTGGTGATCTCGTTGAGCATCTCCATGGTGATGAACTGGTACAACAACCGCGTAAAACTGGTGGAGAGATAAAATGAGCGACGTTTCTTTTGTCCGCACCGAAATGCTCCCACAGCAAGAGCCACCCGGCTCCTCTGTTGGGGTCGTTGGTTGGGCGCGGGCCAATCTGTTTGATGGAGTTACGAACTCCGTTCTCACTATTGTAAGTCTGATTCTTGTGTACTTCGTGTTGGAAGGCCTGCTGACTTGGACGCTTCAGTCCGTGTGGAACGCAAGCTCGCTGACCGAATGTCGGGAGATCATGACCGCCACTTGGGGTAAGACCCATGGGCATGCGTGTTGGGCAGTGATCAATGATCGTTGGCTGCAGCTGCTGTATGGTTTCTACCCACCCTATCCTGCAGAAGCGGGGGTGAACTTTGGTGAAAACACAGGGGCGTGGCCGGCCTACTTCCGTCCAAACCTGTCATTTGTGCTGTTGTTGATTGCTGTTGCACCGGTCCTGTTTGACAAAGTGCCACGCAAGCTGCTGATCGTGACGGCTGTCTACCCGTTCCTGATGCCTTGGTTGATGTGGGGTGGATCGATTTGGAGCCCTCTCATGGCTGCCGCTGGTTTTGGCATCGGGTTCTTGGCATATCGTTTGCTGACCCCCGTCATTGGTGGCTTGGGTGGCATCATTGCCGCGATTGCATTGCCTGTGATCTGGTGGCTGTTTCTGACGGGCATCGTGGCAGCAGGTCTGGAATCGGTTGTTTCGATTTCGATACCTGAGGTTGAAAGCCGCAAATTTGGTGGCTTCATGCTGTCGATCCTGATTGGGGTGGTGGCCATTGGCTGCTCGCTGCCAATTGGCATCGTGTTGGCGCTTGGCCGTCAGTCCGATTTGATGATTGTGAAAACACTGTGTGTGGGCTTCATCGAGTTCATCCGGGGTGTGCCGTTGATCACCCTGCTGTTTGTGGCATCTGTTCTTTTGAACGTGTTCCTGCCACCGGGTACGCAGTTTGACATCATCCTGCGGGTTCTGATCATGGTGACGTTGTTTGCCTCTGCTTATATGGCGGAAGTTGTGCGTGGTGGTCTCGCCGCGCTGCCAAAAGGCCAATATGAGGGCGCTGACTCTCTGGGTCTGAACTACTGGCAGGCACAACGGTTGATCATCATGCCGCAAGCGTTGAAGATCTCCATTCCCGGCATCGTGTCGACCTTCATCGGGGTGTTTAAAGACACCACGCTGGTGTCGATCATTGGCTTGCTTGACCCGCTGGGTCTGTCCAATGCGATCCGTGCGGATGCGGCCTGGAACGGCATCTATTGGGAGCTGTTTGCTTTCATCGCCTTCCTGTTCTTCGTCTTCTGCTTCGGCATGTCCCGCTATTCCATGTACCTGGAGCGCAAGCTCCACAAAGGTCACTAATAAGGAGTTCATCAAATGTCTGAACTGATGACCGACCGCCAAATCGACCGTTCGAAGATGCAAGTCTCCGATAAGGTCGCAATCGAAATCCGTAACATGAATAAGTGGTACGGCTCGTTCCACGTGTTGCGCGATATCAATATTACCGTGAACGAAGGCGAACGCATTGTTATTGCGGGACCTTCGGGCTCTGGTAAATCCACGTTGATCCGCTGTATCAACCGTCTGGAAGAGCACCAGTCAGGTGACATCATCGTGGACGGCACGGAGCTGTCCAGCGATCTCAAGAACATCGATAAGATCCGCTCTGAGGTTGGCATGTGCTTTCAGCACTTCAACCTCTTCCCGCATCTGACGATCCTAGAGAACTGTACGCTGGCGCCGATCTGGGTGCGGAAAACTCCGCGCAAAGAGGCGGAAGAAACCGCGATGCACTTCCTTGAGAAGGTGAAG
Organism: uncultured Shimia sp.; assembly: GCF_913054185.1. GTDB lineage: Bacteria > Pseudomonadota > Alphaproteobacteria > Rhodobacterales > Rhodobacteraceae > Shimia. The sequence continues at coordinate 7,935 of NZ_CAJXIV010000050.1, read as the reverse complement.
ATCCCGGAGCAGGCCGACAAGTATCCCGGTCAATTGTCCGGTGGTCAGCAGCAGCGTGTGGCGATTGCCCGTTCGCTTTGCATGAAGCCGCGCATCATGCTGTTTGACGAACCAACTTCGGCACTTGACCCAGAGATGATCAAAGAGGTGCTCGACACCATGATCGAACTGGCGGAAGAGGGCATGACCATGTTGTGCGTGACCCACGAGATGGGCTTTGCCCGTCAAGTTGCGAACCGTGTGATCTTCATGGACCAAGGTCAGATTGTGGAGCAGAACGAGCCGGAAGAGTTCTTCAACAACCCGAAGAGCGAGCGGACCAAGCTGTTCCTCAGCCAGATCCTGGGTCACTGATCCAAATTACAGACGACCAAGAAAAGGCCGGGCAAATGCCCGGCCTTTTTGCCTTTAGCTATGACTTTCAAAGACTTCGGTACTGCCATCAGTGTGGATTAGCAGAGTGTTATAGGGCTCCACGTCTCCTCCCATTTCCATGCCTGGTGACCCCATGGGCATGCCAGGCACAGTGATGCCGCGTGCTTCGGGGCGTTCGGCCAAAAGGCGCCGGATGTCGGCAGCCGGTACGTGGCCTTCCACTAGGTAACCATCAATGAGACCAGTATGGCAGGAGGAGGTTGCATCCGTGAGGCCAAGGCGGGCTTTGATATCCCACAGCTGTTCGTCAGGGATGGCATGGCTTTCCACGGTGAAACCCTCAGAACGCAAGTGATCCTCCCAGGCGCCGCAGCAGCCACAGGTGGGGGACTTCACAACTTTGATGATGAGGTCATTAGCGGCCAGAGCTGGCAGGGTTGTCAGAGGCAGGCTGGCGGTGGCCAGAAGAAAGGCGCGGCGGTGCATGAAGCTCTCCTATGCGTGGGTTTTGCAAGAGATATGTATTGAGGTGCGCTCCGGCAATGCGATGGATCAAGCTGAGCGGTTTTGCGCGGCAATAACCTCGCGCGGGATGGCAAAATCGATCACGGCGCCTTGGTTGAATTTGAGCTCGGACCAGTTGGCCAACTCAAATTGGATCACCGTGGTGGCGCAGGTTGGGTAGTCCGAGAAGCGCGGGTGCGTGGCGGGTGAGCTGACGAGCAGTTCCGCAAAATGGGCGATGCCGGGATTGTGACCGAGCATCAGAACAGTGTCGGATGTTGCGGTTTGCAACACACGGAGCATCACGTCTGGGCTGGCGTGGTACAGACTGTCCTCGTACCGAGTTTTGGACATGGGAAGCCCCAAGCGAGTGTAGGTTTCGCGGGTACGCTCAGCTGAGGAGCAGAGGATCTCATCAGGGTGATAATTTTTTTCTTTCAGCCAGTTGCCCATGGCGTCTGCTGAAATGCGACCACGTTCATTTAGGACGCGAGCGTGGTCCGGTTGCATAAAATCGTCCCAGCTTGATTTGGCGTGGCGCATCAGGATCAGGGAGCGGCTCATGGATGAAAGGACCTCATATGCAAGTCGGATTGCGCGTCAGTGCGCCCGGATTTGGCTGAGTGTGGACAGGCGCGGCGGGCAATGCAACCGCGGGCCATGCACTCTGCGCCATCTTCCGTGTCCAGAAAGGCGTGGCAGGCGACGACGTTGTAGCCGGTTTCTGCACTGAGCGCCTCAACCGGGCAGGCAGAGGTGCAAGGGGCATGGCAGGTGAGGCAGGGGGAGGGTGTATCCTGTTGAGGTAAAGGGATTTCTCTTGGCAGGATCAGTGCGCCGCGTAGGGAGATCATAAGGCCTACGTCGGGGTGCACCATCATGCCCACAGGGCTTTGAAAGAACTGTCCGCTGTCCAAGGCCCAACGGATGAAAGGCGGGTAGGGCGGGCCGTCGGAGGGGAACTGACATGTGCCGCTGAAGGTTTGAGCGAGTCCGCCAACGATGCTCTTGGACCAACGGTCAATTGGATGTTTTTCGCCATCCAGATGCTCCGGCGACGCGCTAAACGCGGCCCAGAACTCCGGGCCGGTGCCAAACAGCACAATGGTTTTTCCGTCCTCATGCAGCGCTCCCAAAGTGAGGAGGCCCGCGTTCGCGGCGGCGGTTTGAATGGCGTCCAGCGTCATTTTGCGCGAAAGGGGAGGCGCAGGCTCCAGGACAGTTTGGTGGGGCGAGTGTCTTGCCACTCTAGTCCGATGGTCATCTTATCATGTCCTGCACGGGGTTGCGCGATATAGGTTCCCAGCGCACGGTCCCAGATCGACAGGGCAAAGCCGTAATTGCTGTCGTGCTCGTCCCGGTGCACCGAATGATGAACACGATGCATGTCTGGGGTGACCAAAACAAGTCGGATAATTTGATCCAATTTGGCGGGCAGGCGGATATTGGCGTGGTTGAAAAGTGCGGTACCGTTGAGCAGCACTTCGAATACCAGCACCGCGACGGCGGAGGGGCCGAGCAGGTAAATCAGGCCAATTTTTAGCAGCATGGAGAGGGCAATTTCCACGGGATGAAAGCGGATGGCGGTGGTGACGTCAAAGTCCGGATCGGCGTGATGGACGCGATGTAAACGCCACAGGAGAGGGATTTTGTGAGTGATAAGGTGCTGCAGCCAAATGGCAAAATCGAGAATTAGAATTGAGAGCAGGAACTCAAACGCGAGCGGTAAGTTGATCGAGTTGAACAAACCCCAGCCGTTGGCTTGTGCATCGGAGGCCGCTCCGACGGCGAGCAAAGGCAGGGCGATGGCCAAGGCACGCAGGGTCAGCGTGTTGAGCAGAGAGAGGCCCCAGTTGGCCACCCAACGATGTGTCTTGGACCAGTTCAATGGGCGTCGTGGTGCCAACGCCTCGAGCGCGGCAAGACTGACGAAGAGGCCGAAAAAGACGCCGAGGCGGATCAGAAGCTCGTGTTGCATTGAGAGGGCATCCTTGCTGATGGCCTCTCAATGTATTTGTTTTTTAGAATATGAAAAGGGGTTGGTTAGTCCGCTCGGATCATTGAGCCTGCGCCATGTTCGGTGAACAGTTCAAGCAAGCAGGCGTTGGGCGCACGGCCATCGAGAATGACCACCGCGCGCACGCCTTTTTCGATGGCGGACAGTGCGGTTTCGGTCTTGGGAATCATGCCGCCCGCTATCACGCCTTCTTTGGTAAGATCACGAATTTGCTGGGCTTTTAGCTCCGTCAGAACCTCGCCCTCGCCGTTTTTCACGCCAGCTACATCGGTCAGTAGAAGGAGACGGTCAGCTTCCAGCGCACCGGCGATGGCGCCTGCGGCGGTGTCGCCGTTGATGTTGTAGGTCTCGCCGTTGCGGCCCGCGCCCAAGGGGGCAATCACCGGAATGGTGTCGTTGGCAAAAAGCTCATGTAGAATCGCCGGGTTCATGTCGGCGGGGGTGCCAACAAAACCGAGATCGGGATTGGTTTGATCGCAGACAATCAGGTTGGCGTCTTTCCCAGACAGGCCCACGGCTTTACCACCCTGACGGTTGATCGCTTGCACAATGCGTTTGTTCACCACACCGGACAGGACCATCTCCACAACTTCAACAGTGGCGGCATCGGTCACACGTTTGCCGTTCACAAAATCAGATTTGATTTCAAGACGTTCCAACATCGCGTTGATCATTGGACCGCCGCCATGCACGATCACCGGATTGATGCCCACCTGGCGCATCAGAACCACGTCGCGGGCAAAATCATCCATGGCTTCGTCGCTGCCCATGGCGTGTCCGCCAAGCTTAATAACCACGGTCGCCCCCGTGTAACGCTGCAGATACGGCAGGGCTTGGGACAGGGTGCGGGCTGTGGCGATCCAATCGCGATTCATTTCTTGTGTCTTCATGTTGCTGGCCTCTTTGTCAGAGCGTGTTAACGGCTCTTTTCAGAAGTGCCAAGACGTACTGGAAGAATTGGGTGCCGATTTGGTAAAAACGATCAAAATTAACCCGATATGGAGCATCGGCAACGCGTCGGTATCACGGCTGTTTAGCGGAGGTGCGCGTTTTGTTAAGGAGATTTTCTTAACGCGCGTGCTCGTGACGGTCTGAAGAGTGCACAAAATGAGGGGTGAGTTCCTTAATCACCAAATCGGTGACACCGTTTTCAAACAGATCCTGGAAGTCGTGCAGGGCACCACTGTTGAGGAAGGTTTGCCAGTCGCGCCGGGATTCCCATCGCAGGAACAAGATGAATTGTCCGGGATCATCCGTGCCGGTATGCACATCAAAGCGTAGGCAGTTTTGTTCGTTTAGGACGCGCTGAGAGAGAGCCAAAAGACCGGAGCGAACGGGCGCTCGGTTGGGCGAGTCGAGAAAAAATGACGCCATAATGGTGATGGACATAATAAGGCCCTTGCCGATTCTTACGTAACGGTAATGGGCCAAGGGTGTGCCGCGAATACTTACTTAACAATGAAAGAATATGTCAGAGCGGCCATAAAGCTGGGCAAACAGAAGAATGCCGCTTGTGTGGCGTCTAGCCCGCTAGAAGCAAACAGGTGGGACGTCGGGTGCGTAGCGGGGCTTGTTTGGCGACTCTCAGCTCCGACAACATTCCAAACACTGCGGTCTGAAAGTCAAAAAGCGCATCCGAGTTTAGATACGCCTGCCATGCGGCGGTGTTCTCCCATTTTTGCCGGATATGAAATTCGGACGGGGCGTCTTCGACTGTTGTGGCGCTAAAGCTAACGCTGCCAGGCATAGTGCGCGCCTGTGCCGCCAGCGTTTTGAGAGCGCCGGTCACGTGTTCCGCATATTGATCGTCTGTCGAAAAGGAGACTACCACTGTCTCTTTCATGACCCACTCCATAAGACCTTTTTGGTTTCACCCCGAAACACATTGGATTGGAGGGATATATAATTGGTGTACAAATGGTAAAGGCACAGAGTGTTTTAGATTTTATGAAATCTGTTTGGATTTCGGGGAAATCGTAATTTGCCCAAGAGTTTAGCTACGGGGCGCGTGCAGTTTACGTAGCGCCCATTTCAGGTCGCCTTGCAAGGTTTGGATATCGCGGGCAGCTGTGGCGTCTTTGCGGCCGATCAAAACGTAGTCCCAACCGGGTTTGCCGTAAGCTGGCAGAATCGCGCGGGCCACTTCGCGCATCCGGCGTTTGGCGCGGTTGCGGGCGACGGCGTTGCCAACTTTTTTGGAACAGGTGAAGCCCACGCGGACAAGAGATGGATCAACGGTCTCATCGTCGCGGCGTTTGCGGGCCTGGATCATCATCGCCTTGGTGCCCTGTTTGCGGGCGCGGGAGGCGGCGAGAAAGTCACTGCGTTTTTTCAGGACGGGCAGGGCGACGTCCGCTTTGTCGTCCAGACAAACGGAAACCGCCGGAGACGATGTCCCGTTGGTGGCTGTGCCATCCGTGGGGGTCTCCGGCGGTGTCATTCCGTCAAACGGTCGGTGAGCTTATGCGCTCAGCGACTTACGACCGCGTGCGCGGCGTGCGTTCAGGATTTTGCGGCCAGCTTTGGTGGCCATGCGCGCACGGAAACCGTGGCGGCGTTTACGAACCAGGTTCGAAGGTTGGTAGGTGCGTTTCATCGCTCCGTCTCCGTCATGTTGTTTCAGCGGGCCCCGGCGCGAGATTCGCGAAGCCTATCTATTCGAAGACCGGTCTTTAGACCTGCCCGCCGAATATGTCAAACGTCAGATGCGGGATTTTTGGCAAAAAGGCAAGGGGTGGGTGCGAATCCCCACACAGAGGAAAGAAAGGCGCTCGCGTGGACCCTAAGCGGGGTGAAACAAAAGGGTACGTGGTCCGTCAATATGAAACATTGCCCGCAATAAGAAGGCGGAAAGTGACAAAAGACTGGGATCACAGAGCGCATTGTTACGGTTAACCAAGAATCGCTCACGAAACGTGGCGTCGAGATCAAGCGCCCGTGAGGTCTCTGTTGTTTTTTCTGTGAGTCAGCCATGTTGAAGTTAGACCAAGCAAACGGAACAAAGATGTCTGACGTGACGGATACAGCACAAGAAACCAAATCCAAATGGGCGCGCATGTTGCCGCTGGCGGCGATCGCTGTTGGGGCGGTTCTGGGGGCTTACGCCCTGGGCGATTACTTGAGTTTTGAAGCCTTGCGGGACAATCGCGAGATGCTGATTGCCTATCGCGACGCGCATTACGCGCTGGCAGTGGTGATGTTCATGGCAATTTACGTGGTGATCGCGGGGTTCTCTTTACCTGGCGCGACTATTGCCACGCTGACCGGTGGCTTTTTGTTTGGCACCTTTCCTGGCGTGTTGTTCAACGTGGGTGCAGCGACACTGGGCGCCACGGTTGTGTTTCTGGCAGCGCGTTGGGGGCTTGGAGACCGGTTGGCCGCCAAGATGGATGCGGGCGAGGGCAAGGTCAAAGCCATCAAAGACGGGATAGATGAGAATCAGTGGTCGATGCTGTTCATCATTCGGCTGGTGCCTTTGGTGCCGTTTTTTGTGGCCAATCTGATCCCGGCGCTCGTTGGCGTGTCGCTGTGGCGCTATGTGGTGTCGACCTTCATTGGCATCATTCCCGGCGGGCTGGTGTATACCTCGGTAGGTGCTGGCCTGGGTGAGGTGTTTGCTCGAGGCGAGACGCCGGATCTGGGCATTATCTTTGAGCCACATGTGTTGTTGCCGATCCTTGGCCTGGCGGCGTTGGCATTCCTGCCGGTTGTGCTCAAACTCATTCGCGGCAAAGAGGCGCTGTAAATCATGGAACAGATCAAGACGGATGTGCTGGTCATCGGGGCTGGCTCTGGTGGGTTGTCTGTGGCGGCAGGGGCCAGCCAGATGGGCGCCAGTGTGGTGCTGCTGGAAGGTCACAAGATGGGCGGGGACTGCCTGAATTTTGGCTGTGTGCCCAGTAAGGCTCTGCTGGCGAGTGCCAAGATGGCGCATCAGCAAACCAAAGGCCAAGCGTTTGGCGTGTCCAATCAGGTGCCGCAGGTGGACTATGCCGCGGCCAAGGCACATGTGGCGGATGTGATATCGCAGATTGAACCGATGGACAGCGTGGAGCGGTTTGAAGGCTTTGGCGTGCGGGTGATCCAGGAATACGGGCATTTCATCGGTCCCAAAGTGGTGCAAGCTGGGGATCATCAGATCACCGCGCGACGTGTGGTGATCGCCACAGGGTCCAGCCCGCTGGTGCCGCCTATTCCCGGGTTGGATCAGGTGGAATACCTGACCAATGAAACGCTGTTTGAGATGACAGAGACGCCGGAGCATTTGCTGATCATTGGCGGTGGACCCATTGGTATGGAGATGGCGCAGGCGCATGCGCGGTTGGGCATCAAGGTTATTGTGATCGAAGGTGCCAAGGCGCTGGGGCGGGATGATCCGGAGATGGCGGCAATTGTGCTGGAGCGGCTGCGGGGCGAAGGTGTGGAGATTGCCGAGGACGCGATGGCAAAAGCTGTGACGCAAAAAGACGGCGTGATCACCGTTGAGGCGCAAGATGGACGCAGCTTTAGCGGGTCACATCTTTTGGTGGCGGTGGGGCGTAAGGCCAATATGGCGCGCCTCAATCTGGAAGCCGCAGGTATTGAGACGCACAAGGTGGGTATCACGGTGGATGCCTCGCTGAAGACCACCAATAAGAAGGTCTACGCCATTGGCGATGTCGCTGGTGGCGCGCAGTTTACCCATGTGGCGGGGTATCAGGCTGGGGTGATCATTCGCTCGATGCTGTTTGGCTTGCCCGCCAAGGCGCGGACGGATCATGTGCCGTATGCAACTTATACCGATCCAGAGTTGGCCCAGGTGGGGCTGACCGAAGCGGAGGCAAGAGCGCAGTATGGCGATAAGCTCACCGTGACGCGGTTTGAGAGCCACCACAATGACCGGCTGATTGCGGAGCGCAATGCCTATGGTCTGATCAAAGCGATGGTGGTGAAAGGGCGCCCTGTGGGCGTGTCTATTGTGGGGCCGCAAGCGGGAGAGCTGATCAATCTGTGGTCGCTGGTGATTGCCAATAAACTCAAGATGAGCGCGGTGGCTGGCA
>NZ_CAJXIV010000049.1 GCF_913054185.1 uncultured Shimia sp. | reverse complement strand
TTACCCCACAGCGACCTCAACGCTGCGCGTCTACCAATTCCGCCACGACCGCACTTGCCCTGGTGGGTGTGGGGCTAATACCGCCGCTGATTGGGGATGTGAAGCAAAAAATGACTGGCATGGAGTTTTTTTCCGATTGGCTGAAGTTAGGTCAAAACATCCTCATTTCAGACACCTGCCACGCTGCAACGATTGCGCCGATCCCAAGAGAGGCTTAGGTGAGACTGAGACGGCAGCGGAACGAGGCTTAAAATGGTGGAATGGATTCACTCCGATACTCTGGTCGACTATGACGAAGCACTTTTGTTCATGGAGAACCGCGCAGAAGCCATCGCGCGTGGCGACGCAGTAGAGTGCATTTGGCTTTTGGAACACCCTCCCCTTTACACCGCTGGGACCTCCGCCAAGCAGGACGATTTGACGGATCCGGACAGATTTCCTGTGTTTGAGGCAAAACGCGGAGGTCAGTACACCTACCACGGGCCAGGACAAAGGGTGGTTTATGTCATGCTGGATCTCAACAAACGAGGCAAAGACATCCGCGCTTTTGTGAAACAGCTTGAAGCCTGGGTGATCGCGACATTGGCGGAATTTAGCCTCACAGGTGAAATTCGTGACGGACGCGTTGGAGTATGGATTGCCCGGGACGATAAGCCCCTACAGGCCAGCGGCGAAAAAGCCGAGGACAAAATCGCCGCTATCGGTATTCGGCTCAAACGCTGGGTGAGTTTTCATGGCATTTCCATAAATGTAGAACCGGATCTCACCCACTTTGATGGTATTGTCCCATGTGGCATAACTGAACACGGCGTCACATCTCTGGTGGACTTGGGTCTGCCGGTTTCCATGGATGATGTCGACGTTGCGCTCAAACGCCAATTTGGAGAGGTTTTTGACAACTAGGCAACGCCTCAGAACAGAGCTCCCAGCAGAATAACACAGGCTATTCGCGAACCGTTTGTTAACCATCTCAGCGCTAACCTGGGGTCAGAAATGCCGCTTGTGAAGTTGCCAAATATGCGTGATTCTCACGCTACACAGCGCGTTTTGGGGACTATAAAAGGTGGAACACCTTATGTTGCTGCGAACCATACTTACGTCTGTGTGCCTTGGACTTACGGCCCTCTCTGGCGCTGTAATCGCGCAGGAGACTGCTACCAAAATGGACACCTCTCTCCTTGGAGGGTTGGGCAGTTTTGGCACCCAGCCCACCGGTGGCATATGGCTCCCCCCCCCTAGCCTTTCCGGCACAATCAAAAACAACCGTGCTTTGGGATTGTCGGAGTCCGCGGCGGCGCCACACACAACAAATCGCACCCGCCGTGGATCGCTAAAAGATCGCATTCGCATCGAGCTGCAAGACACTGCCATTTACGGTGTCTTTTCAGGCGGTGAGCAGCCCGGCGCAACCGATGGAGTTGTGGGGGTTGGCGTGGAACGCCCGCTTGACCGTGGATTGGCGCTAAATTTGGAGCTGTTCCAACACACCTCCAAAGCAAGACGTACCGGCAATGCGGAAGATGACACCAAAGCGTCCCTGAAACTGCTCTTTCGCTTCTAAACAACTCGCTAGCACCAGACCAGAGCACGCCCGCGCCCGATCGTCGCGGATGTGGTCCATTGGACCTATTCCAGCGTAAATTGATTTGCACATCGCGCACTATTGGCGGAAACTCCGGTCAAGGAAATACGCGCCAATTTTTTGAACATCTAACGAGGAATCTCTCATGAAGTTTGTTGTTGCAGCAGCCACGGCGGCCCTACTCGTCGCTTCGCCCGCCACTGCCGAAGGCGACGTTGAAGCCGGTGAAAAGGCTTTCAAGAGGTGCAAAGCGTGTCACTCGGTTGTGAACCCGGACGGTGACGTGCTGTACAAAGGTGGTAAAACCGGCCCGAACCTCTACGGCATTGTTGGTCGGACCATTGGCTCTGAAGATTTCAAATACGGCGCAGGCCTCTTGGAAGCCAATGAAGCCGGTGTGACTTGGACGGAAGAATCGCTGGCGGCTTATGTTGTCGATCCCAAAGCGTGGCTGGGCGACAACGGCTACGCCACGAAGTCCAAAATGTCTTTCAAGCTGAAGAAGGGTGGCGACGATGTTTTTGCCTACCTCGCATCTTTGGCACCAGCTGCCGAAACGGAAGAAAAGTCTGAATAGAACTTATCTACCTTAGCAAAAGAGCCTCATGCAGAGACCACTGCATGAGGCTCTTTTTATTTGGCTTGAGTATGCGCCTTACCGCAAAGCACTTAACTGCTATTCTAGCTCAATCAACAGGTCTTTGGCGTCGATCTGCCCACCTGCTGTGGTATGAACAGCCTTAATTGTGGCATCCCGTTCCGCGTGAATACCGGTCTCCATTTTCATGGCCTCGATGGTCAGAAGGAGATCGCCTTCTTTCACTTGCGCCCCGGCTGAGACTGCTACAGAGGCCACAACACCTGGCATTGGTGCGCCGATGTGATTGGGGTTCCCAACTTCTGCTTTGGGCCGCGACGCTGTGGACGCTTTGACCAAACGGTTGGGCACACGGATCACTCGCGGTTGACCATTGAGCTCAAAGAAAACTTTCACTTCGCCGTTTTCATCGGTTTCGCCAATCACTTGCAGACGAATTTCGAGCGTTTTGCCCGGATCAATTTCAGCTGCGATCTCTTCGCCAGGCTCCATACCGTAGAAAAACGTTTTGGTTGGAAGCGCACGCACTGGACCATATTGACGATGGCGTCCCATGTAGTCGAGGAAGACCTTTGGATACATGAGGTAGCCGTTCAGATCTTCATCGTCGATCTCAAACCCGTTGAGTTCATTTGAAGCTTCGGCACGACTGGCCTCAAGGTCAATTGGCGTAAGGTGTTTCCCAGGGCGTTCGAGGTTCGGTTTCTCGCCTTTGAGCACCTTCTCGATGATCGCTGACGGAAACCCTCCGTGCGGCTGCCCCAAGTTGCCACGCATCATGTCCACAACCGAATCCGGGAAGGCCAGATCAGTGCCGGGATCTTCCACCTCATCACGTGTCAGGCCCTGTGACACCATCATCAGTGCCATGTCACCCACAACTTTGGATGACGGAGTTACCTTAACAATATCACCAAACATTTGGTTCACGTCAGCATAGGTCTGCGCAACTTCGTGCCAGCGCTCCTCAAGTCCAAGGCTACGCGCCTGTGCCTTCAGGTTGGTGAACTGACCACCGGGCATTTCATGCAAGTAAACCTCGGAAGCTGGCGCAGCGAGTCCGCTTTCAAACGCAGTGTACTGCGCACGTACACCTTCCCAATAATCGCTAGTTTCACGTATGGCTTTGACGTCTAGGCCGGTATCACGATCCGTGTTGCGCGTGGCTTCGACAATAGATCCCAGGCAAGGTTGAGACGTGCCTCCAGAGAAAGCGTCCATCGCCGCATCCACGGCATCCACACCTGCATCCGCCGCCGCGAGGATCGTCGCCGCCGCGATGCCAGAAGTGTCATGTGTGTGGAAGTGAATTGGCAAACCCACTTCTTCTTTTAGTGCTTTGATCAACACGCGTGCGGAGGCCGGTTTCAGCAGGCCAGCCATATCTTTGAGGCCAAGCACATGGGCGCCCGCAGCTTCCAGATCTTTCGCCATGTTGACGTAGTAGTTGATGTCATACTTGGCGCGGTTCGGATCGAGAATGTCACCGGTGTAGCAAATTGTACCTTCGCAAATCTTGCCGCTCTCAACAACTGCGTCCATGGCCACGCGCATGTTTTCAACCCAGTTCAGGCTGTCAAACACGCGGAACACATCCACACCAGTTTCGGCCGCCTGTTTTACAAAGGCTTCAACCACGTTGTCTGGATAGTTGGTGTAGCCCACTCCGTTAGAAGCACGCAGCAACATCTGGGTCAGCACGTTTGGCATGGCGGTACGTAGGTCACGCAAACGCTGCCAAGGACATTCCTGCAAAAAGCGATACGCCACATCAAATGTCGCCCCCCCCCAGCACTCCACCGAAAACAGATCAGACAGGTTGGTGGCGTAGGATGGCGCCACCTTGATCATATCGATGGATCGCATCCGCGTTGCGAGCAAAGACTGATGCCCGTCGCGCATGGTTGTGTCTGTCAGAAGCAGTTTTTTCTGATCTTTCATCCAGTCGGCAACCGCCTGTGCTCCCTGCTCTTCCAACAAGTTACGCGTGCCTGGCTTAATGTCACCTTGTTTGGCTGGCGGCACAGGCTCACGAAGATCGGTGGCCGGCATTGGGCGGTCGGTGGTTTCCGGATGTCCGTTTACAGAGATATCGGCGATGTAAGTGAGCACTTTTGTGCCCCGATCGCGACGTTTTTCAAAGTTAAACAACTCCTCAGTCTCATCAATAAACGTGGTCGTGTATTGATTGTTGAGGAATGTTGGGTGTTTCAGCAGGTTCTCTACAAACGCGATGTTGGTAGAGACACCCCGCACACGAAACTCTCGCAACGCACGGTCCATACGCGCAATGGCTTTCTCCGGTGTCGGCGCCCAAGCGGTCACTTTGGTCAGCAGAGAGTCATAATAGCGTGTGATCACACCACCCGCATATGCGGTGCCTCCATCCAAGCGGATGCCCATCCCGGTGGCGGATCGGTAGGCTGTGATCCGGCCGTAGTCCGGGATGAAGTTGTTTTGCGGATCTTCCGTGGTCACACGGGTTTGCAACGCGTGGCCATTCAAACGGATGTCATACTGGCTGGATTTTCCGGTGGCTTCCGCCAAAGATTTGCCTTCCGCGATCAGGATTTGCGCTTGAACGATGTCGATACCAGTGACTTCCTCGGTCACTGTATGCTCGACCTGCACCCGCGGATTCACCTCGATGAAGTAAAATTTACCGCTTTCCATATCCATCAGGAACTCAACGGTACCGGCGCATTCATAGTTTACATGGGCGCAAATTTTCCGACCCAGTTCGCAAATTTCTTCGCGCTGCGCTTCAGATAAGTATGGCGCAGGCGCACGTTCGACCACTTTCTGATTGCGACGTTGCACGGAACAGTCGCGTTCATACAGGTGGTAGATGTTGCCTTTGGTGTCGCCAAGGATTTGAACTTCCACGTGACGCGCACGGGTGATCATCTTTTCAAGATAACCTTCTCCGTTGCCAAACGCGGCTTCGGCTTCCCGGCGACCTTCCAGAACCTTCTCTTCAAGTTCGTCTTCACTAAAAATCGGGCGCATACCGCGACCGCCACCGCCCCACGAGGCTTTGAGCATCAAAGGATATCCAACTTCAGCGGCTTCCTTCTTGACCACATCCATATCGTCGCCGAGAACTTCTGTCGCGGGAATGACCGGCACGCCGGCTTCAACGGCAACCTTACGAGCGGAGGCTTTGTCGCCCAGAGCACGCATGGTCTCCGCCTTCGGACCGATGAAAGTGATGCCGTTGGTCGCGCATGCATCCACAAAATCCGGGTTTTCAGACAACAGACCGTAGCCCGGGTGGATCGCATCTGCGCCACATTCCTTGGCCACACGGATAATCTCATCAATGCTGAGATAAGCCGCAACCGGCCCCATTCCTTCACCAATGCGGTATGCTTCATCCGCTTTGAAGCGGTGCAAGCCAAGTTTGTCTTCTTCGGCAAAGACCGCGACGGTCTTTTTCCCCATCTCGTTGGCGGCGCGCATCACACGGATCGCAATTTCGCCACGGTTGGCAATCAGGATTTTGGAAAATTCAGGCATCGGCAGGGTCCCCTCTATGGCACTGTCGGTGTTTGAACGAATTGCTACAAGCTCGCCGCACCGCAGCGCAATACCCACTGACCCTGATTCTGAAATATTTCTGTTACATTTTGCACATGAGTTGTTTCCGAACGGCTTCAAACCACCCTGATCGGCGTTTTTGCGCAGTTGAATTGCGCAAAGGCTCACTCCATGTGCTTAACAATCAAAACATGGAATATGAATATGAATATGAATATGCTGACCCGTCGAAGCTTTGTTGCCAGCCTGAGCGCAGCCTCTCTTGCACCTTCCCTCACACTAGCGAACCCAACCACTCTATCCGCGTCAGATGCCCACGCCGGCCTTAAATCCGGCAACCTTATCCTAATTGATGTGCGCACACCTCAGGAGTGGCAAGAAACGGGCGTAGCCGAGGGGGCTTGGCCGTTGGATATGCGCGAAGAGGCTTTTGGCAGCTGGATTCTGGCAACACTTGAGCGCAACCCCACTCATCAGGTTGCCATCATTTGTCGCAGCGGCAACCGCAGCGGTCGTTTGATGCAGCTGTTTTCTCAGAACGGGATTAAGGGCGTCCTGGATGTCTCCGAAGGCATGCTGGGTGGTTCCCGAGGCAAAGGCTGGATTCCAACAGATCTGCCTGTTGTTTCCATACAGGAGGCTTACAATGCGATGCCAAAGGACCTCACTATTAAGTAGGGTTTTCGAAACGTCTAAGCTTGGCGGGAAGGTCTTTCAAATCCGCCAAGCCCAACTGCCCCATATTGGCAATCAGGTCCTGTTTTAGAATATCCACCAAATGCGCCGGCCCTTGTGCGCCCAACGCGGCAAGCGCGTAATGGAACCCTCGCCCCATCATCACGAAATCTGCGCCCAGCGACAACGCGCGCAGAACATCGAGCCCGGTCTCAAAACCACTGTCTACAATCAGAGGCAGCTCAGTGTCCGCGCGGATCCTTGGGAGAACTTCAATTGGCGCCGGTGCCGCATCAAACTGCCGCCCCGCATGATTGGAAAGCCAAAGCGCATCCACTCCCAGTTCCTCAAGACACTTTGCATCCTCGCTGCGCAACACGCCTTTCACAACGAAGGTCCCCTCCCAATGATCCCGTAGCCATTGCACATACTCCCAATCGGGAGATGTCCGAAGTAAATAGCCTGCATGGGCCGTGGAACTCATCCCCGTCACCTGCCCCGCATAGTCATCAATCAGTTTCATACGTGGCATGCCTGATTTCGCGGTCGCCAAAGCCCAAGCGGGCCGCATCGCGACCTGCGCCAGCAAACGCGGTGTCAGTTTTGGGGGCGTTGTCAAACCTGACCGAGATTGGCGCTCTCTGCGACTGGCGGTTGGCACATCAACAGTGAGCACCAGAGTGGCGAATCCCGCGGATTTAGCCCGCGCCAATAGGTCCTTGCGGATGCCTTCATCTCGCGGGGGATAAAGCTGAAACCACCCTTTCCCTTCAATGTACGGGGACAGATCTTCCGGTGTTTGTGTTGCAACCGTGCTCAGAGTGTAAGGAATATTGGACGCACTTGCCGCTTTTGCCAACTGCGCTTCCGCCCCAGGCCAAATAAGCCCAGACATTCCGACCGGCGCGATCCCCACCGGGATGTCATAGGTTTGCCCCAACATGGCAACCGACACATCCGGTTTCACCTCGCCGTGCAAAATGGACGGCTCAAACAAAAGCTCATCCAGTTTTTTCCGATTCCGTGCTTTTGTGCGCTCTTCGCCCGTCGCACTGTCTAGGTATTCCCAGACAAACTTGGGAATGCGTTTTTGTGCGTGCGCACGCAGGTCACTCAGCGCGGGGTATTCGGCGTGTAACTCCATTTGGGAACCGTCATATGCCTCACGAAAAATGTCCAGCGCGACTTGCATTTTTGCGCCTCAACCGCCAATGGAACATAAGAAGAACAGGCTTTTGCCTTTCCCAGGTTTGCGATAAGGTGACGTCCATGAGCAGTTTTGACGAATTTGACGCCTTCGAAGGCGCGTCCCTGTCGGCGCGGGCCATGGCCCCGCGCCCGATGCCATACCTTGACGAACTCAATCCGGCGCAACGCGAAGCGGTTGAAACGCCGGACGGGCCCGTACTGATGCTGGCAGGGGCCGGCACTGGAAAAACCAAGGCCCTGACCGCCCGCATTGTGCATTTGCTCAACACCAACCGCGCGCGACCAAATGAGATTCTAGCGGTGACCTTTACCAACAAAGCCGCGCGGGAAATGAAAAACCGTGTTGGCAACATGTTAGGGCATCAAATCGAAGGCGTGCCGTGGCTGGGCACCTTCCATGCGATCTGCGTGAAGCTTTTGCGCCGCCATGCGGAGCTGGTTGGTCTCAAAAGCAACTTCACGATTCTCGACACCGACGATCAACTGCGCCTGCTCAAGCAGTTGGTGGCCGCTGCCAATATCGACGACAAACGCTGGCCGGCACGGCAATTGGCCTCTCTGATCGATGGCTGGAAGAACCGCGCGCTGACACCGGAAAAACTGCCTGCCGCCGACGCCGGGGCCTATAACCACATGGGTGGGCAGCTCTACGCGCAGTATCAAACCCGCCTAAAAGAACTCAACGCGGTGGATTTTGGCGACCTGCTTTTGCATATGGTCACGATTTTCCAGGACCACCCGGACGTTCTGTCCAACTATCAACGCTGGTTCCGCTACATCCTTGTCGACGAGTATCAGGATACCAACGTCGCGCAGTATCTGTGGCTGCGCCTTTTGGCCTCCGCGCATAAAAACATCTGCTGCGTGGGCGATGACGATCAGTCCATCTATGGCTGGCGTGGCGCGGAAGTGGGCAACATCCTGCGGTTTGAGAAGGATTTCCCCGGCGCCCATGTTGTGCGGCTGGAACAAAACTATCGCTCCACCGGCAACATTCTGGCGGCCGCCTCCAACGTTATTCGCGGCAATGAAAACCGACTTGGCAAAGAGCTTTGGACCGAAGCTGACTTGGGCGAGAAGGTACGCCTGATTGGTCATTGGGACGGTGACGAAGAAGCCCGCTGGGTTGGCGAAGAAGTTGAGGCCTTGCAACGCGGCACGCGTGGCAGCGACCCCAAGTCGCTGGAGGACATGGCGATTCTGGTGCGGGCCTCCCACCAGATGCGCGCGTTTGAGGATCGCTTCCTCACTATCGGCCTGCCCTACCGCGTGATTGGCGGACCGCGTTTTTATGAGCGTTTGGAAATCCGCGACGCAATGGCTTACTTCCGCGTGGTGGTCAGCCCGGATGACGACCTGGCGTTTGAGCGCATAGTGAACACGCCCAAACGTGGGTTGGGAAATGTGGCTCAGCAGAAGATTCAGACCTGCGCACGCGCCAATGGGGTGAGCCTTGTGGAAGGTGCCCGTATTCTTCTGGAAGAAAAAGGCATTGGCGGCAAAGGCGCCAAAGAGCTTGGCATCTTGATTGACGGAATAGACCGTTGGCGCAAACAAGGCACCGCGCCTGTTATCGAAGTGCCGCTGGATGACGACGACGTTATTGATGATGGCGTCACGCAAACCGCCATGCGACTTCAGGAAGGCCATGCCGAGTTGAACCATGTCGAATTGGCGCAGGTGATCCTGGATGAGGCCGGCTACACGGCCATGTGGCAAAACGACAAAACGCCGGAGGCCCCTGGACGGCTTGAGAACCTGAAAGAACTGGTCAAAGCGTTGGAAGGGTTCGATAATCTGCAAGGGTTCCTGGAACACGTCAGCCTGATCATGGATAATGAGAGCGAGGACGCGGAGCAGAAAATCTCGATCATGACCCTACATGCCGCCAAAGGGTTGGAGTTCCCGGCCGTGTTTCTGCCGGGTTGGGAAGACGGGTTGTTCCCCTCACAGCGCTCCATGGACGAGACCGGTATCAAGGGTCTCGAAGAGGAACGGCGATTGGCCTATGTGGGAATCACGCGAGCGGAGGAGATTTGCACAATTTCCTTTGCCGGAAATCGCCGTGTGTTTGGCCAATGGCAGAATCAAATGCCAAGCCGATTTATTGACGAGTTGTCAGACGAAAATGTCGAAGTCCTCACCCCACCGGGCCTGTATGGCCACAGTGGTGGGTCACGTGATTTTGGCGGAGGCTTTGGCCAGTCAGGGTTGGAAAGCTCTGCCATGAAAGCAGATGGATACAATTCACCTGGCTGGAAACGTCTGCAATCTCGCGCCGGCCAATATGGCACCAGCCAACCAAAAGAAAGCAAGGCCGCTGCAATTGACCTTACCGCGGTGAGCAGCTTCACAGTTGGGGACCGCGTGTTCCACCAGAAGTTTGGCTATGGTGCGGTAACTGGCATTGAAGGGGACAAGCTGACGATTGCCTTCGAAAAAGCCGGGGAAAAGAAAGTGGTCTCCCGGTTTGTTAGCGCCTCAGACGACGTCCCCTTTTGACCTCACGTCCGTGATCCGCCACCTGGTTGACAGCCCCCCTGCCCCGCGTTGAGGTGAGGTCCAGACAGGAGGACTTCATGATATTCTATGATTGCGCCACAGCGCCAAGCCCTCGGCGGGCACGGATGTTTCTTGCGGAAAAAGGGTTAGAGATCGAAATCCGGCAGGTTGACTTGCGCAACGACGGGCACCGGGCACCGGAGTTTTTAGCGCTGAATCAACATGGCACGGTGCCGGTTCTCACCACAGGCGAAGGCCAGAACCTCACTGAGAACATTGCGATTGCTGGCTATCTTGAGGCTTTTCAGCCCGAGCCGCCGTTGATGGGCGTCACGCCAGACGAAAAGGGTTCAGTGCTGATGTGGAACGCGATTTGCGAGTTCCATGGCGGCATGTCCATAGCAGAAGCCCTGCGCAATGCGTCCCCTGCCCTCAAAGGCCGCGCTCTGCCCGGTTCGGTGGACTACGATCAAATCCCAGAGCTTGCGGAACGCGGGGCGAAACGACTGCAATTGTTCTATGACACACTAGAGCAACGTTTGCAGGACTGTCCTTGGCTGGCTGGCGGCAGTTTCACCATGGCCGACATCACCGGCTATGTGTTTTGCGACTTTGCGCGAATCGTGAAGATGACCCCACCCGAAGAAAACACGGCCACTCAGGCTTGGCTTAGCAAGATCTCTTCCCGCCCCAGCGCAAAAGCGTAAGGCAGCACAAACCAACTCACAGGGCGCTCTTCGGGGCGTCTTTTTTGTTGTGCATCCGTGTTTTGGAAAGAGAAGGCAGCGGCGACATCAGGGAGGAGGAGAGATGTCGCCGCGCTTCACACAAAACGCTCAGGGAGGAGGAGAGAGCGCCTTGATACCGTTGATCCCGCGACGGGATCGAAATTCAAGTGCGACGGTGCCAGGGAGGAGGAGAGGCACCGTCGCTCTAGTTTCAAGTGCCCTCAGGGAGGAGCGAGGGCGCTTGATACCGTTGGGCCATTGGGCCCGAATTTTGTGCGACGACACCAGGGAGGAGGAGAGGTGCCGTCGCTATTTCAAGTCACCCCAGGGAGGAGGAGAGGAGCAACTTGAGCTCGTTGGACCGTTCTGGTCCTGTGTTTGCTACGACGACACCAGGGAGGAGGAGAGGTATCGTCGCAGTAGTGGAAGGCCAAAGGGAGGAGTGGCCTTCCGAATTCTTATGCCTCGCGGCTTGCTTCGATCGCCAAACGGCGGATCATCGAGCGGCTCAAACCCAGGTCGGCCAGTTCGCGGTCAGAGAGCTGGTTCAGCTCAGTGTACGTCGCGCGGTAAACGCGGTACTGACGGAAACGCTCTGCTGCGTTGGCGAAAAAAACCGAAAGGCCGGAGGCTTTAGGTGCTGCCACGGAGGTATGGTTTGCTACATATGCCATTGTCGTTTCTTTCAGTCTGGTAGAGTGTCTGTTCGCTGTTGTGTTGGTGATATAGGCTGATGCTGCATCTGCACAATAGCTGGCTTCGCAAAGCAGTTATGCGCCGAGCGAATACCAGACGTTACGTAAAGGTAAACTGCCTTAAAATTAACCAAGGCGCGGAATTGGTTGAAGAAATGTAAACAGATTCTTACGTGGAATCTTTAACAGTGCGCGCAATGTGCACTTGCAGCATAGGAGTTGTGCATGTCCGTCAGCAAAGAAGAAGTGCAGGCAGTTTTACAAAAGATTGCCCTGCCCGACGGAGGCGATTTGATCTCACGCGATTTTGTGCGTGCATTGAACATTCGCGAAAACACAGTGCAGTTTGTGATCGAGGCGCCCAACCCCGATATAGCACGGCTGATGGAGCCGTTGCGCAAAATGGCCGAAGCGGCCGTTGCGGGGCTTGCTGGTGTAGACTCGGTGCAAGTGGCGCTGACTGCGCACGAGAGCGCCCCAGCGCCCAAATCAGCGCCCCCTAACCTAAAAATAGGCGGTCACCCAAAACCGCAGGCTGGCCCGATGAAGGTGGCTGGCGTGGACCGCATTCTGGCGGTGGGGTCTGGTAAAGGGGGCGTGGGCAAATCTACCGTGTCTTCCAACCTTGCTGTGGCCCTTGCAAAGCAGGGCCGCAAGGTTGGTTTGCTGGATGCAGATATCCACGGCCCCAGTCAGCCCCGTATGATGGGGGTGAACAAACGGCCAGCAAGCCCCGACGGAAAAACCATTATTCCCCTGCAGGCGCACGGGGTTACGATTATGTCGCTGGGTTTCATGTTGGACGACGACAAACCCGTCATCTGGCGTGGTCCCATGCTGATGGGGGCGTTGCAGCAGATGTTGACGCAGGTGCAATGGGGCGAACTGGATGTGCTGATTGTGGATTTGCCACCAGGCACTGGCGACGTGCAACTGACCCTGTGTCAGAAAACCGACCTGACCGGCGCGATTGTTGTGAGCACGCCGCAGGATGTGGCACTATTGGACGCGCGCAAAGCGCTTGGCATGTTTGACCAGCTCAAGACGCCAGTGCTGGGACTCATTGAAAACATGAGCCTTTTCCACTGTCCGAACTGTGGGCATGAGAGCCATATCTTCGGCCACGGCGGGGTGGCGGCGGAGGCTGAAAAGCTGGGTGTGCCCTTGATGGGTGCCTTGCCTATTGATCTGGACACACGGCTTGCCGGAGATGGCGGCACGCCAATTGCCGCTGGGGACAGTGACATGGCCAAGGCCTATGCGCAGATTGCCAGTGGGTTGGTACGTGGGGGGATGGCCTAGGCCATCCCTGCCCTTATAGTCAGCCGTAGATCTCGCCAATCAGGATCTGCGGCTGAATGTTGGTGAAATTGGCAATGTCCGCCATCACGGGACCAGCCTCTTTCATCGCGACCCCCATAGCCTCTTGATCTGCAAAGGTTATTGTCGCAATCGCATGAAACGGTGCGGGCACATCCGGACCACCGGCCAGCCCTTTTGAGGCCTGAACCGAGGCAATATGCGGCCCCATATGCTGATCCACCAACTCCATATGGGTGGTGGCGTAATACGTGTGATCAAACGTGGTGCCGTCGCCCACCGGATACAGCACTTGTAGAGTTACAGCCATGATATTTCCCTCCTCTGACGGTGTGGAGGGCAGCCTAGCAGTGGATCACATTTGGCGCAAAATTCGGCGAAATTAACCTGCTGTGGCGCGGCAAAAACGACCAAAAATCACGTCGGTATGACGTCTGTATCGCGGCTGTTTTGCGGAGGTGCGTATTTTGCACGCCCAATTCCATGCGAATCGCGTGAATCGTTACAACGGCGCACGGGCAACGGCCTCCTTCGGCAACATGCTCAGTGTTGTGACCTGGATTTGTCACGCAGGAACGCATCAAG
This sequence comes from uncultured Shimia sp., assembly GCF_913054185.1. Classification (GTDB taxonomy): domain Bacteria; phylum Pseudomonadota; class Alphaproteobacteria; order Rhodobacterales; family Rhodobacteraceae; genus Shimia. The sequence goes on along the minus strand of NZ_CAJXIV010000049.1, from coordinate 14,196 downwards.
CTCGACATAGAGTTGTTTGCGCTCCTCCTCGCTCAGAAAGCTGCCAATCTCCACTGTGCGCCCATTGCCTGAAAGTGTCACATAGTCCGTCACCGGCCCGCCATGCGCATGTTGCTCGACCCGGGCCCAATAGATGTTGCAGCCCCAGTCTTTGGCAGCACCGCGTGCGGGCGTGTGACGCAAATGCAGGGTGTCCTCGCGCAGTGTGAGCTCTTCGAGCACATCACCGTCTTTGTATGACCGTTCCAGCCCCCACCAGAGCCCGCCCACCATCACGAGGACAAACGGCAAGATGCCCCAAAGCGCAACGGAGCCCAGCAATCCGTAAAGCGGGAGCGTGCCCATGCCAAAAGCAAACAGAATCATCGCAGCGAAACCACGTCGTGGCAGGGAGCGGTGCGGCCAAAGGGTTAGACTCGGCTGATCTGAGGATGGGGGTTTTGTCCAGCGATACGGCATCAGGCGCGTTTTGGGTTTGTGAGGGACCAGCCCCTCTTGCGCGCAGGCGCGCAATTCACCCCGAGATATTTGGGGAATGAGAAAGCGGGGATGGGGTGCGTGCAGCTCATGACGCGCCCTTGCCGCGGGCCAAGAGCACATAGCGGCCCAAAACCGATGGGTCGTTGGGCGTGTAGGTGATGTCAGCAAACCCCGCGGCTTGCAGAATATTGAGGTATTCAGCGGGAGAGAGGCTGCCGTGGTAGACTGGCTCTCCAGCCACAGTGCCTGTGACTTCACCTTCGTCATCGCCCACTGTCAGAAGCAAGTGACCGCCGGGTTTAAGGTGTTTGAGAATCATCGGCAGGGCCGCGCGCTGTTCTTCTGGGCTGAGATGGAAAAAGGCATCCCAACTCAGAATCGCGTCAAAGGTTTGGCCAAGATTGAGGTGGCGCATGTCTGCCACTTGGAAAGTTGCATTTGGCACGTTTGATCGCGCGCGGTCGATCATCGGGGCGCTGGCATCAGCGCCGGTAACACTGTGGCCTAGTCTGTCGAGATAGGCCGCCAGTGGGCGCCCTGACCCGCAGCCGAGATCAAGCAGCGAGGAGGATGTTGGCAGGCCGTCCAGCCAACGACTGAGCCAGTCGCGCTCGCGCAGGGATGTGTCACGACTTTCATCCCACGCAGCCGCATTACGCTCGTAGACCCCGGCCATGCCAGCTTTGATGTCTGCGAAATCTTCCGGTGACGACATCTGAAAAGTCCTTACATCCAAAAAAGGCCCCGGGCAGTGCTGCGCCGGGACCTCTTTGATCTGTTAACTGAGAGGCCTCACATTAGTGAGAGTGGCCTTTGTCCCAGTCTTCCTGCTTTGGCAGGATTTCGAAGGTGTGTTCTGGGGGTGGGCAAGGAAGTGTCCACTCCAGAGTGTCCGCGTACTCGTTCCAGTAGTTGTTCTCGGTCACTTTCGCGCCGCGGAACAGTGAGTAGAACACGATGCCGAAGAAGAACAGGAAGGAGGCAAAGGACAGGAACGCGCCGTAGGAGCTGATCTTGTTCCAGTATGCAAAAGCTTCCGGATAGTCGATGTAGCGACGCGGCATGCCCTGACGACCCAAGAAGTGCTGTGGGAAGAAGGTCAAGTTGGCGCCAATGAAGAATGTCCAGAAGTGCAACTTGCCGGCCCATTCAGGGTAATGACGACCCGTCATCTTGCCGAAGTAGAAGTAGATACCAGCAAAGATGGCAAACACAGCACCCAGTGACATCACGTAGTGGAAGTGCGCAACCACGTAGTAAGTGTCGTGGTAGTAGCGATCCACAGCAGCTTGAGACAGAACGATCCCGGTCACACCACCTGCGGTGAAGAGGAACAGGAAGCCAAAGGCCCAGAGCATCGGGGTTTTGAACTCGATGGAGCCGCCCCACATGGTGGCAATCCAAGAGAAGATCTTAACCCCTGTTGGTACCGCGATGACCATGGTCGCCAGCATGAAGTAGGACTGCTGCGTCAGCGACATGCCCACTGTGTACATGTGGTGCGCCCACACAACAAAGCCCAGAGCCCCAATCGCGATGATCGCCCAAACCATTGGCAGGTAGCCAAAGACTGGCTTGCGCGCGAAGGTCGCAATCACGTGAGAGATGATGCCAAAGCCGGGCAGGATCACGATGTACACTTCCGGGTGGCCAAAGAACCACAGGATGTGCTGATACAGGATCGGGTCGCCGCCGCCTGCTGGATCAAAGAAGGTGGTGCCGAAGTTACGGTCGGTCAGCAACATGGTGATGGCGCCGGCCAGAACTGGCAGAGCCAGAAGGATCAGCCACGCGGTCACAAAGATGGACCAAGCAAACAGAGGCACTTTGAACAGGGTCATGCCAGGGGCACGCATGTTCAGGAAAGTGGTGATGATGTTGATCGCACCCAGGATCGAAGAGGCACCGGAAACGTGCACCGCAAAGATCGCGAGGTCCATCGACATGCCACCTTCGTTGGTGGAGAGCGGCGGATACAACACCCAGCCCACACCTGAGCCAAGCTGGTCATTGCCACCTGGCGACAACATGGAAGCGACACCCAGCAGGGTACCAGCCACATACAGCCAGAGGGACAAGTTGTTCATCCGTGGGAACGCCATATCCGGCGCGCCAATTTGCAACGGCATGAAGTAGTTACCAAAGCCGCCAAACAGCGCTGGAATAACCACGAAGAACATCATCAGGACGCCGTGGTAGGTGATCAACACGTTCCACAGGTGGCCGTTTGGTGTACAGGGACCGTCACCGCCGCCAAAGAAGCGCGCGCCCTCCAGACACATGTATTGAACACCCGGATCCATCAGCTCCATGCGCATCAGCACTGTGAAGAAAACGGAGATCAAACCGGCAAACGCCGAGATGACCAGATAAAGGATGCCAATGTCCTTATGGTTTGTGGACATAAACCAGCGGGTGAAGAAACCGCGCTCGTCGTGATGGTCCTGGCCTTGAATGGCTGCGTCTGCCATGCGTTGCCTCCTGTTGATTTGTATCTGGGCGCGCGGATTCCCGCTTACGCCTGGTTCCCGGTCGTTTTAGGGTGCCGCGCGCGTGGTCGCAATCTCCGTATTTGATGTAGATCAAAAAAAATTGTCGCAGGGGGCCAAGTTTATCCCGGGGATCGCGTTGATTTGTTCAATCTTTGTTCCGCTTTCGCGCTAAGGTGGTGGAGTACACAAAGGAATCAGACCATGCGTAGAGATCAGAAATACACTGCATTTTTGGACCTGCACGCCGGTGACAGCGCCTTTGTCATGCCCAACCCGTGGGATGCGGGCAGCGCACGAGTGTTGGCAGCCGAGGGATTCGCGGCTTTGGCCACCACCAGCGCGGGCGCGGCTGTGACCCAAGGCTTACGGGACGGGGCGGCCAGCATGACGCGGTCAGCGATTCTCTCCAATGCGGCGGATATTGTGGCGGCGACAGATCTTCCGGTATCGGCTGATTTGGAAGACGGGTTTGGCCTCGCGCCGGAGACATGTGCCAGGACCATTGTCATGGCGGCCGAGGTTGGCCTGGCTGGGGGATCGATCGAGGATGCTTCGGGCGGCGAGGACGGCGGCATCATGGATATGGGGCTGGCTGTGGAGCGGATTGCAGCGGCGGCAGAAGCGGCAAAGGCTCATAAGGTGGTGCTCACCGCCCGATCCGAGAATTACCTGCATGGGCGTCCGGACCTGAGAGACACCATTGCGCGGCTGCAAGCGTTTGAGGCGGCGGGCGCGGATGTGCTCTATGCGCCGGGGTTGCCGGATCTGGAGGCAATCCGCGCGGTGTGTTCCGAAGTGAACAAACCGGTGAATGTGGTGATGGGGCTGCGCCCGCCTTTTTTTACGGTTCAGGAGTTGTCTGAGGCTGGGGTGAAGCGGGTCAGCGTTGGCGGCTCTCTGGCGCGGTTGGCGTATGGCGCAGTGCAGCAGGCGATGCGGGCGGTATTGCAAGACGGGGAGTTTGCCTATGCGGACAAGGCCATGCCGGGAGCGGAGCTTATGGGGTTGATGCGCGCGGCGCCGACCACACGGGCCTAACAAAGAAACGCCCGCGTTGGGGGCGCGGACGTTTCAGGTGCTCCAAGACATGCGGCGCCGGGACACTGGCGCCGGGTTGTCACATCTCGGAGACATTTCAGACCCAGTCACCGGTCACGGGCGGCGTTTTTGAAAGCTGCTGTCCGGCGTGCCTGTGTGACAGCGGGGGATCACCGGGAAAGTGTCGGTCAGGAAATAGGCATAGGTGCCTCGCGGATAATCCGCGGTTTTCACAAAAGCGCCGTTACATGCGTCCAAACTGCCGGCGCCGGCAACATATCTATAGTCCTGTACAAAAGCGCCGTCGTGGCGGCCAGCAGGTCCGTTACCCGTGCGTTTGCCCGGCTTTAGTCGATACGAACTGGTCATTTGCGTGACGCGGCCTTTCATCGTCGCGGTGATGGCGTAAATTGGAAAACCGTCAGCGGCGTAGCCAATCAAGGGCGACTCAGTGCGGCGCGTCCAGCCAAGTTGCTGCATCAGCCCCACAGGTAGACCGTGGTAGTGATAAGCACCGGTCGGTTGCACGTGGGCGTAATTGGCATCCAACCCCAAAGGCACTGCGCCGCCCAGGGCTTCGTATTGCCACCCAGAGCGCGGGTTGCCTTGCCAGAACTCAGCCGCACCAGGATCAAACGGCACACCGTTTACCCCCACACCAAAAGTGCCAAGGCTGCCTTGCGATGTGCGAGAAGTCTTTTGTGGGGAGAGCGGTATCGTAAAGCTATGGGCCTGCGCTTTAATCCGGTTGGGGTTTCCGCCATTGGGGAAGCGGCCCACTTCATGCACCGGAATGCCATTGGAGGTAATTACCCGTTTGTTTCCTCGCGTGGTGATGGTGACCCTATTGCGGCCCGCATCTTTATTGGCTTGGACAAGCCGCAGCGGTTCCGCCTCATCAGCTGTGTGTTTGCGCATAGGTGGGCGGCCTTGTGCGTCACTGCTGGCGGCGGCGCCCATCACAATGGCCACGGCCAAGAGGCCGAGCTTTACGTTCTCCAACAAAGTCATGTGCTTCCCTCCAGAAAGCCCTACGGCATGACGGTGACAGGCCCCTGCCCGTCCGCGCCAAAATCCAAAAGCATAGTGAATATTCCCGGCACCGCGTCCTCAAACCGCAAAGTCAGCTTTTGCTCTTCGAGTCCACCAGCGGGAATTTGGAAGGGCAGTTTCAAGCCTGACAGCTGGGCCACATCAGTTGTGAGTGCTTTAAGCGTCATGGCATCGGTGCCGGCGTTGTAGAATGTCAGCACCAAATCCAGACGGCGTTTGCGGCGCCGCGTGACCGTTGAGGTCACCGCATGTGGCCCATACCGTGGCCTGAATGCGCAAGCGCACCTACAGGTGTTGCCAATAAGGCGGCCAGAATACTGCGGCGCGTGAATGTCAGTTTGGTGTCTGTCATGGGAGGTAATACGCACTCTCTTTTGGGTTCCGTCGGTGAAAAATCAAAAATCACATTTTTTTCCACATGGCGACATTTTCCGCTTGCAGCCCGCCGAGACTCTTTATATTCCACGCCTCACCCAAGGAAGCGGGCGTAGCTCAGGGGTAGAGCATAACCTTGCCAAGGTTAGGGTCGGGCGTTCGAATCGCCTCGCCCGCTCCAATATCTCCCTCGCGGAGAGAGTGAACAAGGCGCGGATTTATCCGCGCCTTTTCGCGTTTCTGGGTGTTTCTTCAGTCTTAAAAATTTCTACCCGATTGAGGGGATTTCTTTCGAATTGGGGGTTGCGGTCTGCCATGGGGAGCGCTAAATCACGGCCATCCAAACGGTGCGGGCGTAGCTCAGGGGTAGAGCATAACCTTGCCAAGGTTAGGGTCGGGCGTTCGAATCGCCTCGCCCGCTCCATTTGGATCAAACGCAAAAAGGCGCCAGGGTTTCCCGGCGCCTTTTGCTTTTTCAGGTCTGTCTAAACTGGTTGCAATGATGGGCGCTCAAGCGCGCCCACCTGAGATATGGCTTAAATGGCGTCCGCCAATTGCGCTGCAAGGGTGTTTTGCCGCTGAATGACAGACTCCAGGTTGATGCTGGTCATATGGCCGTCGCGCACAATCTGACGCCCTTCGACAAAGAGATCGCGCACGGTGGTCGGACCGGCAAGAAGAATCGCCGCCTGATCCCAGCTGCCTGCACTGTGCACGCCAGTCACATCCCAAATCGCGATGTCCGCGCGTTTGCCAACGGCAATCTGGCCACAGTCATGGCGACCCAAAACCTCTGCCCCGCCCCGTGTGGCAATTTCAAGCGCTTCGCGGGGGGACATCGCATCCGCACCCAGTGCCACGCGCTGCAGCAACATGGCTTGGCGGGCTTCGGCCACCAGATTGCCCGCATCATTAGAGGCGGATCCGTCCACGCCAAGGCCCACCGGCACATTGGCGTCGCGCATGGCGCGCACGGGGGCGATGCCGCTGCCGAGGCGGCAATTGGAGCACGGGCAATGGGCAACGCCGGTTTTGGTGCGGGCAAAGAGATCAATTTCGCTTTGATCGAGCTTCACGCAATGCGCGTGCCAAACGTCTTCTCCCACCCAGCCAAGTTCTTCGGCGTATTGGCCGGGACGGCAGCCGAATTTTTCAAGCGAATAGGCAATGTCTTCGTCGTTTTCCGCCAAATGCGTGTGCAGCATCACGCCTTTGTCGCGCGCAAGAATGGCTGCGTCGCGCATCAATTCGCGTGTCACAGAGAATGGCGAACAAGGCGCCACGCCCACGCGCACCATGCTTCCGTCGCGGGCGTCGTGGTGGGAGTCGATCAGGCGAATGGCGTCTTTGAGGATGGCGTCTTCTTTTTCGACCAGCGAATCCGGTGGCAGGCCGCCGTCGCTTTCGCCGATGCTCATGGCGCCTCGGGTGGGATGGAAACGCATCCCCACTTCTTTGGCGGCCTCAATGGTGTCATCCAGTCGCGCGCCGTTTGGGTAGAGATAGAGGTGATCAGAGGTCAAGGTACAGCCAGAAAGCGCTAGCTCTGCGAGGCCAATTTGCGCGGAGATGTTCATCTCCTCCGGACCAAAGCGCGACCAGATGGGGTAGAGCCGCTGCAGCCAGCCAAACAGCAGTGCGTCTTGGCCCCCTGGCACAGCCCGGGTCAGGGTTTGATAAAGATGGTGGTGGGTGTTCACCAAGCCGGGGGTGACCACACATCCAGTGGCAAAAACGGTTTCGCCGTCAGTGGTGAGATTCTCGCCAATCTCAGTGATCACGCCATCCTTGATGCGGATATCATGTGCCGCCAGTTCACGGCGGTCATCATCCATGGTCAGAACAGTCTGAGCGGATTTGATCAGGGTTTCAGAGGCTTTTGCCATATGCGCATTCCTTGGGCCAAAAGAGGGCCCGATTCGGTTGCGATATGAGGCGCAGCGACAGAATGCGGGCAAAGGACTCGCTGTGCCCGTCCATCATAGCGAAGCGGCGGGGCCGCAATCAAGGGTCGTGGGCCTTAACTCTGCTGAAGGAGCTCCAGCGCCTGCGCGTGTAGGTTTTTGTTGGCGGCAGCCAGAACCTGCCCGCCATCGTGCGCGGGGCCGCCCTGCCAATTGGTGACAACTCCACCTGCGGCCTCAATCACCGCGATGGGCGCCTGGATGTCATAGGCATTGAGGCCAGCCTCGATTACCAGATCAATTTGGCCCGCCGCCAGGAGCGCGTAGGCATAACAATCCATACCGTAGCGGGTGAGTTTTGTGTGTGACGCGACACGTTCAAAGCCTGCACGCTCCGCATCCGTGCCGACTTCGGGGAAAGTTGTGAAGATCACCGCCTCCCCCAAAGTGGCGGTGTCACGGGTTCCGAGAGCCATTGCGCCATGGGGGCCTTGGGCTTCAGCAATGCCAAAGCCACCTTTAAAGCGCTCGCCAATGTAGGGCTGATCCACCACACCGTAGATTGGCCCGTTTTCATCAGACAAGGCAATCAACACGCCCCAGGTTGGGGTGCCGGAGATAAAGGCGCGGGTGCCGTCGATCGGGTCCAACACCCAGGTCAACCCGCTGCTGCCCTCGGATTTGCCAAACTCTTCGCCAAAGATGCCGTCTTGCGGGCGACGCTCTGCCAATACCGCCCGCATCGCCTGTTCCGCGGCGCGATCGGCCACGGTCACAGGGTCAAACCCCTCAGACAGTTTGTTGTCTGCGGTTAGTGTGGTGCTGCGAAAATGAGGAAGAATGGCCGCGCGGGCCGCGTCTGCCATGGCATCTGCCACAGCGATCAAGTCATTCTGTTCTGGTGTCATCGGTCACAGTCTCCGCTCTGGCGCTTGCGCCATGGCTAGACCAGAGCGGGAGTGGACTCAAGCGACGTCAGACAACACGCGGGCGAGTTCAAACAGACGCCGACGCTGGTTTTCCGGAATGGCATAGTAGCTGCGGATCAGATCCAGAGCTTCTTTGTCCGCCATGATGTCAGCTGGCACGCTGCCAGAGCTTGCGCCGTCGCTGTCGCTTTCCAGACCTTCAAAGAAGAAGCTCACTGGCACGTCCAGCGCGTCAGAAATGTCCCAAAGCCGAGAGGCGCTGACACGGTTGGCACCCGTTTCATACTTTTGAATTTGTTGAAACTTTATGCCGACTTGCTCTGCCAATTGTTGCTGAGTCATCCCCGTCAGCCACCGGCGTTGGCGGATTCTTTTGCCAACATGCACGTCCACTGGATGTGTCATCACACGTCTCCTCCGAATGTAATATCGGGGCGCGGCCAACAACCATGCAGTCGCTCAGCAGCGTCACCAACTCGTTTAGTGAAGTAATCGCGCATCCCTTTCGCGATAATTCACTCTAGCAGTTTTCGCCTTATAATCAAGGGAAAGAATGTATCTTACCCCTTCTGGATAGAGTGGTTCATACAATCGGGGATTGTCGGTTTTGTAATTTGGGGCCTTCCGAAATGCTCTGCTTGAGGGTGACGTCGTGTCGCAATCCTCTGTTTTCAAGGGATCAGCTTTGACTTGATTGCCGAGCGCTGTGTATTCGATTCTCAGATGAGGAGATTAAAGATGCGCGCTTTTCAAGTTACATCCCATGACACCGCCCCTGCTATTGTCGATATTGCCAAGCCGGACCCTGGCCCCGGCGAGATCCGAATTAAGATCAAAGCCTGTGCGCTGAACTTTGGCGATCTGCTGATGATCAAGGGCACCTATCAGGCAACACCGCCGCTTCCGTTCACGCTTGGTATGGAAGTCTCCGGCGTGGTGGATGCGTTGGGCGCGGGCGTTGATGGGCCAGCGATTGGCTCTGACGTGTTGGTATTTGGAGGCAGCGGTGGGTTGGCCGATTATGGCGTGTATCCCGCGGAGAGTGCCGTACCGTTGCCAAAAGGCATGGGCTATGAAGATGCGGCGGCGTTTCCTGTGGCCTATGGCACCAGCCATGTGGCTCTGGATCATCGCGCCAAATTGTTGCCCGGTGAAAATCTGCTGGTGCTTGGCGCGGCGGGCGGTGTGGGTCTGACAGCTGTCGAGTTGGGCAAACTGATGGGCGCTAATGTGATTGCCTGCGCGCGCGGGGCAGACAAGCTGAAAGTCGCCAAGGCGGCGGGCGCGGATCACTTGATTGACGCAACTGACGCTGACATCCGCGCCGAGGTGAAAGCCTTGGGCGGCGCCGATGTGGTTTATGATCCCGTGGGTGGCGACCAATTCAAGGCCGCCTTCCGCGCCTGCAACCCGGAAGCACGCCTCTTGCCACTGGGCTTTGCTAGTGGAGAGGTGCCGCAAATCCCCGCCAACCACCTGCTGGTGAAAAACCTGACGGTGATTGGCCTCTATTGGGGCGGGTACCTGTCCTTCAAGCCAGAGGTGTTGACCGACAGCATGCGCAGGCTGTTTGGCTGGTACGGCGAAGGCAAACTGAAACCACATGTCAGCCATGTCTTGCCGTTGGAACAGGCCGCAGACGCCTATGAGCTTCTGCGCAGCCGTAAATCCACCGGCAAAGTGGTTGTGACGCTCGACTAGAGCTTAGCCCACCACGCCAAGCCGCGGCGGGCTTTCGACCGGCGCGTGCATGGACAGGAAACTCTTGCGGATCAATTCGGCCAGATGGGCGATGACATCGCCTTTGGCCTGCTCCGCGCCATACATATTGATGTGCTGCTCGCCCAGTTCGGGCAGCGCGCCGCCATGCTCGATGACCTCCAGATGGCGCGGTTCTGTGCCAAGCAGCATCTCCCCAACCCCAAGATCAGCCGCAATTGTCGCCTCAACCGTGCGGTCAGATTCGGTTTCCAACGCGGAATCCCATTCGATGCCCACGCGATCCAGCGCCGCAATCGCCCGCTGCCGGAACAGGCATTGACGGGCGGAGGCAAAGGGGAACGGCCGGCGGCGCCAGCTCGCGCCACCCGGCGCACCAATCCACACCAGAGGCAAAGTACACAGACCTTCGGCCCCGTCCGGGGTGTTGGTTTCCGTGGTCAGAATGAGGTCAATCTCACCTTTGTCAAACAGCTGCTTCAGCTCAAGCGTATAAGACGAACACAGGTTGACCTTCACGCGTGGAAAGGCGGCGGCGAACTGCTGCATGACACGCGGGATTGTTGGATAGACAATGTCATGCGGCACACCAAGAGTGACCGACCCTTCAAATTCGTCATGGCTTAAGCGGCGCATGATTTCGTCGTTCAGCGTGACCATGCGACGGGCGTACCCCAGCATTTGCTCCCCGGCTGGTGTGAGAGCAATGCCGCGGCCTGTGCGATCCAAGAGAGCAACGCCGATCAGCTCCTCAAGCCGCTTGAGCTGCATCGATACCGCCGATTGGGTGAGATGTAGGAAACCGGCCGCCTTGGTCACGCCCCCCATGTCGGCAACGGCAACAAAGCTTCGGAGGGTGGTTACATCAAGATTGCGCATGGCTGTCTCCTTAAAGATCACTGTTTTTGAACATTCATCATGAAATGTGATGAAGTCCGTCACAAACATTCGCTTTCTAAATACACACATTCCCCGATATACATCAAGTAATTTGATGCACACGCCAAGATCAATCACAATTTAGGAAAGGAACGTCCCATGGCCTTCATCACCACTTCTTCCGCGAGCTCCCGTGGTTCCAAATTGTCCCTGTCCCGCCTGACACAAGCCTTTGCCGTCCTGCGTCAGCGCCGCCAGCTGTCACAGCTGGACGAGACCGCACTGCGCGACATGGGCTTGACCCAAACTGATGTGGACTGCGAATTGAGCCGCTCCGCATGGGATGTGCCCGCGCATTGGCGCGGCTGAGACAAGTGTTAACATTGATGCGGATTTTCGCCGGTTAAACGGCGGAAATCCTTGAATTCACGCCCCCCGTCACCGATATTCAATGATGAAACCCTCTGAACGTCTTGTTCTGGGGGCAATAAAGTTAACTCGGAGGCTTTGATGGCTGAATTTGACACGATCCGCGGCACGGCAACGGCCAGCGCGGCTCATATCGACGTGGGTCTGCGCGCCCACATGAACAAAGTCTACGGCAACATGTCCGTGGGCATGCTGATCACCTTTGCCGCTGCTTGGGCGCTGTCCGGTCTGGCCGTGACGTCTGATCCATCCGGTGCTGCCGCTCAGATTGGTGCGGACAAATATCTCACATCTTTGGGCCACGCGCTGTACGCGTCCCCGCTGAAATGGGTGCTCATGTTTGCCCCGCTGGCGATGGTGTTTGGCTTTGGCGCGGCGATCAACCGCCTGTCCGCCGCTGGTGCACAACTGTTCTTCTTTGTGTTTGCCGCACTTATGGGCGCATCGATCAGCTCGATCTTCCTGGTGTTCACCGGCGAGTCGATCATCCACACCTTCCTGATCACTGCGATCGCATTCGCGGGCCTGTCGCTTTACGGCTACACCACCAAGAAGAACCTGTCCGGCCTGGGCACCTTCCTGATGATGGGTCTGATCGGCCTGATCGTGGCCTCGATTGTGAACATCTTCCTGCAGTCTTCTGCAATGGCGTTTGCGATCTCTGCGATTGGTGTACTGATCTTTGCTGCGCTGACCGCGTATGACACCCAGAAGATCAAAAACGACTACGTTGCGCACGCCCAACATGGCGACAGCGAATGGCTGGCGAAATCCGCGATCATGGGCGCACTGACCCTGTATCTGGACTTCATCAACCTGTTCATGTTCTTGCTGCAGTTCCTCGGCAACCGCGAGTGAGACGCATAGGATAGCAACAGAAAAGGCCGGTCATTGCGACCGGCCTTTTTTTGTTTCAGACGTGCTCAGGGGCGCAAAAACTGCGCCGCATTTGTACGGCGGGGAAGTGCACTCCGGGGGCCAGTGTCAGCTCCACCTCTGAGGTCTCCTCAAAGCCCATGGCCTCATAAAAAGGCCGCGCGGTGTAGGTGCTCATACAACTCATCTGGCGCATGCCATGTGCCTCAGCAGAGGCCAGAGACACATCAATCAACGATCGTGCAACTCCGCGACGCAGCCAGTCAGGGCGTGTCGCTACGTGACGCACATGACCGAGGTCGGTGCCACTTACACCGCGAGACGGGCTGAGATCTGTCCACCCGCCTGCCCCAACGATGGCATCGGTCTCTGCACATTCAGCCACAAAATAGGTGCCACAGGCCAAGAGCGACGCGCGTGCTTTGGTGATCAACGGCAGCGCATCCATAAGCACAGCTTCTTCATAGTCCTGTGGCAGCAAATCCGGATAGGATTGCGCAAACAGGTCTGAAACGGCCTGACGGTCATCAAGGCTGGCGGGGCGGATAAAAAAGGGATGGGGCATTTGGAACCCTCCTGAAGAAAACGTTTTTTGTTTTTCAGGCGCGGGTTTCTTTAAATGCAAAAAGCCGCGCCATGGTGTGGCGCGGCTTTTGCATGTGTCTCAGAAAGCGATCTTACTTGATCTTGCCTTCTTTGTACTCGACATGCTTGCGCACCACCGGGTCGTATTTACGGACGACCATTTTTTCGGTCATCGTGCGTGCGTTTTTCTTGGTCACGTAGAAATGGCCCGTGCCCGCGGTCGAGTTCAGACGGATCTTGATGGTCGTCGGCTTCGCCATTGTACTTCTCCTGCGCCGGGGCACAGATGCCCCGTGAAAATCTCTTGAGGCCTGCCTTTTAATGATGGCAGTGGCCGAGTCAATGGGGTTGGCGCGGGATTCATCAAGAAAAGTACAATCCCGTTAAAATAACTCAACGTGGTGGCTTTGCAGGCCGGAAACGAAGCGGTAATTTTGCCCATCTACAAAGAGGCCAACCTCTTTGAAAGGGAAAACACATGACTTGGTTCTGGATCGCAACAACGATTCCCGTGCTGCTTTTGGCGCTTGGCGGCCTTTTGGGGGGGCTGTGGGCTGTCGCCGCCCTGATTTACATGGGCGGTTTGATTCACGTGATGGACCACCTGGTGCACGGTGCTGCAGCGAAAACAGGTGACGACGGTGAGTTTCCCAGCGGGCTGCGGCTGTCGCTGGTGCTTGGCCTGGCGCATTTTCCTCTGATGATCATTGCGGTTTTGGCGCTGGCGGGTGTCACGGGGATCAGCCTTGGGGCCAAGATTTGCTGTTTCATGGCCTTTGGCTTGTTCTTTGGGCAGGTCAGCAATGCCAATGCCCATGAGCTGATCCACAAGGCAGCACGGTTTCCGCGACGGTTGGGTATGTGGGTCTACATTACGCTGCTGTTTGGGCATCACACATCCGCTCACCCCAAAGTGCATCACATCTGGGTGGCCACGGATCAAGACCCCAACAGCCCCAAAGAGGGCGAGAATTTCTATCAGTTCTGGCCGCGGGCCTGGGTTGGGTCTTTCAAAGCTGGATGGACGGCCGAGAACGAAATGCGGGTGCGGGCGGGTGACCGGAAGTCGCTACTGCACCCCTATGTGATCTATGTCAGCGGCGCGGTGCTTTGCCTTGCCGTGGCCGGGCAACTGGCGGGCCTCAGCGGTATGGTGGCCTATGTTGCGCTAGCGAGCTACGGCAGCATGCAACTTTTGCTGTCAGATTATGTGCAGCACTACGGATTGCGCCGTTTTACGCGTGAGACAGGCAAACCAGAGCCGGTCGGACCGCAACACAGCTGGAACGCGCCGCAGCTTTACACTTCTGCCCTGATGCTCAACGCGCCACGCCATTCGGACCACCATATGGTGCCCACACGAGATTATCCTGCGCTGCAAATGGATTCGGAGGTGATGCCAACGCTCCCGCAATCTCTGCCGTTGATGGCAATATT
>NZ_CAJXIV010000048.1 GCF_913054185.1 uncultured Shimia sp. | reverse complement strand
GTCAGGCAGTAGGAGAAGACCTTGGTCATGGTGCAGAGGTCCGGCAGCCATTTCTGTTTGGTTTCCTCAGAGCCAAACTTGTCGATCATGCCGCCGCACATGTTGTGGATCGACAGGAAGGAGCCAACAGAGGGGCAGGCCATGGCCAGCGCTTCAAACACCAAGGTGGCGTCGAGACGGGACAGACCAGAACCGCCGTATTCTTCAGAGACATAAATGCCGCCCAGACCCAACTCAGCAATTTGTGGCCAAAGCTCCTTGGGGATGCTGCCCTCAGACTCCCACTTCTGCGCGTGAGGTGCAATGTGCTCCTCGGCAAAACCTTTGGCCATATCAAAGATCAGGGTCTGTTCTTCACTCAGTGCAAAATCCATGTCTCATCCTTCAAGATCGCGGCGTCGGCGGGACCGAGCCAAAGCGGGTGCGGATGGGGGCAGGGGGCGCTGTCGCCCATTCGCAGCCTCCCCTCCGCGAATTGAACATGTGTTAAATTACCACCCTTACACAATGATTGCAAAGCGCTAATGGCGCAAAAATAGCGATATCACGACGATATAATGCATAGTCATTTTGCAATTCTGCAAGATGGACACTGGACTAACTGGCTGCTTTTGGACCAGGTGTGGCAGCGTTTGTGTTTTCTTCGATCATTTGCGCGTAGGTCACCGATCGGTTGCGGCCACAGGACTTGGCGTGATCCAGAGCCTCGTCCGCACGGAAGAGCAATTCGGATTTTTCCAGATCAGTTTTAGGCTCCGCGCAGGCGATGCCAAAGCTGGCAGTCACGCGCAAACTGACGTTGCCAGTACATTCGGTGGTCAATGCGGCTATACGATTGCGCATACGTTCGGCAACAATCTTGGCGTTTTCACTAGAAGTGCCCGGTAGGATCAAAACAAACTCTTCACCACCGTAACGACAAACCCGATCCGACCGGCGCAGGTTTGCGGCCTGTACCAAATCAGCAACGGCACGTAACACATCGTCACCGGCTGGGTGACCGTATGTGTCGTTCACAAGTTTGAAGTGGTCGATGTCAAAGATCACCAGAGAAATGCCCTGATTTGAATGGTCTTTTTCCCGCCATGCCAACGTGAGTTCGTTGTCAAATGCTTGGCGGTTGAGCAGGCCAGTAAGGTGGTCGCGGCTGGCCGTGTCTTTTGCGTCCCGATGCAATTGCTGCAACGTTGCCCGTTCTTGATCCAGCAGGTCAGCCCGGCTGATGGCCCCGGTCACGCGCCGACCAACTTTCAGGCTGTAGACACACAGGAAAAGCAGAAAGGCGTAGTTGATTAGGTAAACGCCTTTGTATGTTTGGCTCACCACAATATCGTTGACCCCCGCAAGAAGCGGCACAAACCACCCAAGGGTGTAAAACCAGGCATCCTGCTTGCGTTTTGAGATTGCACGTATGCTGGTGGCCATAATCATCCCAAAAATGACTACACAGTACAGCTGCACATAAATCAGGTTGTCGGTGACAAGCGGCAAGGGGGCCGTAAATAGAATGGCGCTGCCAAGCATGGCGACCACACCCGCAAGCAGAGGGGCGCTGAGATCGGAAAACCGGCGCCACAGCAACGTTTGGTGCAGCGCAAAGCTGGTCCAGGCGATCAGTAAGATGCCCGCGTATTCCAGACGAATTCGGAAACCGCGAATTTCAGAACCAAACAGAATTTCGAGCAAGCCGGCAAGGATCACAGAGCGCAAAAGGATAGCAAAAGCCGTCATGGCTAACAGAAGCGTTGCCGGATCCTTGCGATGCACGACAAACAAAAATAGGTTCAATACCACCGCGAAGAAAATGATGCCCATAACAAGGCCGTCAATAATGCGGTCCATTTGCAGGGCGTTTTGATAGTGCTCGGCAGAAGCGATGATTGGCGCGCGAACGATGCCGCCATAGCTTTGAATTTCCTTGCGCACATGCACAACCAGGTGGCCCTCGCCCCGGAAGTCCAAAGGGTAGGATTGTGAGTTGTAAGATGTGTAAATGGGGCCGCTCATATGGCCACTGCCGCCAATTCTGGTGACGTTATCCGGCGTGTTGCGAGGCACCCAGAACACTTCGTAAGCGTCAGCCACCCGGGGAAATGCGATGGTTAGCGGGGTGTCTGCGGCGTAGGGTAAGGTGAGTTGAACGACATAAGTAGCGTAGCCGTGAGCATAACGGTTTTGATCGATATCTGGCAGTGACATCGCCCAGTCGAGTGGAACCAGAACGGTATCCAGCTGATTTGTAGATGCCGCCATTGCCGCGTCTTGAGCAGGTATGCGTGACCCAAAGTGGAACCACCAGTCACCACGCAAAGTGACCTTGCCCTGCGAGGCAAACGGTACCTCGGAGAGGTCAAACATTTGGGCTGTGTCTTGCTGGGCCCGAGTTGAGGTTGGAGAGGTCAATGACAATACGGTGCAGGTCATCACAAACGTGAAGGCGCGTAAGATCACACGTGCATATCTGAGGGCCATAGTCCGTTGTCTCGCCGTAAATTGCTGCGGAAACCGTGAAGCAGAGCCTTTAAATGCAGCTTAATCCTGCAGTGAGAATCCTTGTTTTTGTCAGCGCAAAATGAGTGGTTATTGGATCAAACTTTAACCAGCGCGCGGAAATACGTCCAGCCATAGTGAAACGCGACGCAACTGTTGTGATTATCCAGCAGGGTTAAGCAGCTGATTGAGGTTGGTGTGTGGCACGCCAAGAATGGCAAGGGCCTGCTCTTCGGTATCCAGAATGATCGGCACAACCGAGGGAAAAGGTTCCCAGCTGCGCAATGCAAGGCGGGCCAGTTTTTGTCCAATCTCGGTTGGCGCAAAGTAGGTAATGAGGGTCTGTGCATTGTTGCCGGTAAACGTCTCTGCCTTTTTGGCCTGGGCTTTCATCAGCTCAAGGTAGTCTTCGTCCCATCCCGTTAACTGGCTCAGATCAACAAACTGCTTTTGACCGGGGCGAAAGTCCGGATGCTGTGCATATTCTGAAAAAGCGTTCAGAGTGTCTGCCATTTTTGCGTGGCCTGCGTAGTGCACATACACCAGCCCTAGCGTCGTAAGAATCCGAAACGAAACTGACAAAACGCGACTTCCTTTTACAATGGAAAACGGGCGGCGTAACGCCGCCCGTTTGTATACAAACGAACACAGATTTGTGTCTGGATCAATCCATCTGTTTGAAGTGGAACTCGCCGCCTTCTTTGATGCCTGATGGCCAGCGGGACGTCACAGTTTTGGTGCGCGTGTAGAATTTGAATGAGTCCGGGCCGTGCTGGTTCAAGTCACCAAAAGCGGATTTTTTCCAGCCACCAAAGGTGTGGTAGGCGAGTGGCACAGGGATCGGCACGTTCACGCCAACCATGCCAACGTTGATACGGCTGGCAAAGTCGCGAGCGGTGTCGCCGTCGCGGGTGTAGATTGCGGTACCGTTGCCGTATTCATGATCCATCGCCAGACCGAGCGCTTCCTCATAAGACTGGGCGCGCACCATGGACAGGACAGGTCCGAAGATTTCGGTTTTGTAGATGTCCATGTCTTTGGTGACGTTGTCAAAGAGGTGCGGACCAACAAAGAATCCCTCTTCATAGCCTTGCAGGCTGAAGTCGCGGCCATCAACCACAAGGTCTGCACCTTGATCGACACCGGTCTGCACCAGGCGCAGGATATTTTCCTGGGCGGCTTTGGTCACTACTGGGCCGTAGTCCACATCGTCACCAGCAGTGTAAGGTGCGATTTTCAACTTTTCGATGCGTGGGATCAGTTTGTCACGCAGCTTGTCAGCTGTTTCTTCACCCACAGGAACGGCCACGGAGATTGCCATGCAGCGTTCGCCAGCGGCGCCATAACCCGCGCCAACCAGTGCGTCTGCAGCTTGGTCCAGATCGGCGTCCGGCATAATGATCATGTGGTTTTTCGCACCGCCGAAGCACTGCACGCGCTTACCTTGGGCACAGCCGGTACCGTAGATGTATTCAGCAATTGGCGTGGAGCCCACAAAGCCCACGGACTGGATGATTGGGTCATACAGGATCGCGTCCACGGCGTCTTTGTCGCCGTTTACAACCTGAATGATGCCTTTTGGCAAACCGGCTTCTTCGAGGAGTTCCGCCAGCATCAGTGGCACGGATGGATCACGCTCAGATGGCTTCAGGATGAAGGCGTTGCCGCACGCGATTGCCGGGGCAAACATCCACATTGGGATCATCGCTGGGAAGTTGAACGGTGTGATACCCGCGGTCACGCCAAGTGCCTGACGCATAGAATAAATATCGATACCTGGACCAGCTGCGTCGGTGTATTCACCCTTCAGCATTTGGGGGGCGGCGATGCAGTATTCCGCCACTTCCAGACCACGCTGAATGTCACCTTTGGCATCGGGGAAGGTTTTGCCGTGCTCGCGGCTCAGTGCCTCCGCCAGCTTGTCCATGTCGCGGTTCAACAGGTCCACAAACTTCATCAGCACGCGGGCGCGGCGCTGAGGGTTTACAGCAGCCCAAGCGGGCTGAGCTGCTTGTGCGGCGGCGACGGCGATGTCCATCTCAGCCTTATTGGCCAGGGGCACTTTGGCCTGAACTTCACCCGTTGCTGGGTTCATGACGTCGGCAAAGCGGCCGGACGTTCCTTTGACGTGTTCACCATTGATGAAATGAGTCAACTCTTGCATGACATCCTCCTTTGACATTTGGCAAAAGAATAGGCTTGCAAAAATCAACGGAAAAGAGGCAACTGTTCAAAACGGCTTTGCAAAAATAGGCGGGGGTAGCATGGCGGCACATTGGGATGATCTGCGGGTGTTTTTGGCGGTGGCTCGGGAAGAGAGCCTGTCGGCGGCGGGGCGGCGGTTGCAAGTTGATCCTGCCACGGTGGGGCGCCGAGTGGCGCGGTTGGAAACCGCGTTTGAGTCCCCCTTGTTTGTAAAATCTCCCACTGGCTATGCACTGACAGACGCCGGGCAGAGGTTGATGGGGCATGCGCTGCGTGTCGAACAGAGTTTGCAGGAAGCCACCGAAGAGATGGTCGGCCAAAGCTCTGGCTTGTCGGGACAAATCCGCATTGGCGCGCCGGATGGTGTCGCCAATTACCTCCTACCGCGGGTATGCGGACGGATTGCCGATGACAATCCGGATTTGGATATTCAGATTGTGGCCCTACCGCGGGTTGTGAGTTTGTCGCGTCGGGAAGCGGATCTGGTGGTGGCGGTAAGCGCGCCAACGGCGGGGCGGCTGACTGTGCAAAAGATTACGGACTATAAATTACATTTGGCCGCCGCGAGATGGTACCTGCGCAACCGTCCCAAAATCACCTGTGTTGAAGACCTCAAAGATCATATGGTAACGGGATACATCCCGGACATGATTTTTGACAAGGAATTGGATTACCTCAGTGAAACTGGGATCGACCGCGTGCGGCTGGCTTCCAATTCGGCATCGGTGCAATTCAACTGGGTGCGCAGCGGTGCGGGCATTGGTGTGGTACATGACTTTGCCATTCCTTGGGGGCGCGGTGTGGTCAAGGTTTTGAAAGATGAAATCAGTCTGACGCGCAGTTTCTATCTTATCCGACATGCAGACGATCGGCGTCTTGAGCGGTTGAACCGTTTTTCCGAGGCGCTGTGTGAAGGCATTCGGCATGAGGTGGCCCACCTAGAAGGCCAAACTTGACAAGCGCTTAGGATGCGGCAACGCTAATTTTCAGGGAGCGCCAAAACAAACCTAAAGCGGAGATCGCCATGCTCGTACACCAAATTCTCAAGTCCAAAGGCTCTGAAGGAGTGTTGACTGTGAAACCGGGAACCTTGGTGGAGGAGGCAGCCAAAATCCTTGCGGACAAAGGTATCGGGACCGTGGTTGTTTCGCCAGACGGCAACACGCTCGCGGGGATATTGTCGGAGCGCGATATTGTGCGCGAACTGGCTAAGCGCGGTGCGGGCTGCATGTCAGATAAAATCGACGACTACATGACCACCGAGCTTGTGACCTGTAGTCGCAGTGATGATGCGGTGTCCGTGCTGGAGAGAATGACCCAAGGGCGGTTCCGCCACATGCCTGTTGTGGAAGATGGCAAGCTGGTTGGGCTTGTTTCATTGGGGGATACAGTGAAGGCGCGGCTGTCGGAACTGGCGATGGAGAAAGACGCGCTCGAAGGCATGATTATGGGGCATTAGAGTCGTACCGGTACGTCTTTGCCCCGCAGAACTACCTATGGCTTAATGACCCCTTGCAAATGGCTGCGCAATAATGTTGCGTGCGCATAGGACCGCAAGACCCATCGGGGGAGGCAGATATGCGCACCGCACTTTATCCAGGCACGTTTGACCCTATCACATTGGGACATATAGATATTATCCGTCGGGCTGCCGTTTTGGTTGATCGGCTGGTGATTGGGGTTGCGATCAATCGCGACAAAGGCCCGATGTTTGACCTCGAAGAGCGGGTGGTGATGATTGAAGGCGAATGCGCCAAGCTGTCCAAGGAAACCGGTACAGAGATTATTGCGCATCCGTTTGAAAACCTGCTGATCGATTGTGCCAAAGAAGTTGGCGCGCAGATCATTGTGCGTGGCCTGCGGGCTGTCACAGATTTTGAATATGAATATCAAATGGTTGGCATGAATCGTGCGTTGGATAGCAGCATCGAGACTGTGTTCTTGATGGCTGATCTGAAACATCAGGCGATTGCGTCCAAGTTGGTAAAAGAGATCGCACGGCTGGATGGGGACGTGTCGCAATTTGTGACGCCGGCGGTGAACACGGCGCTGCTTGATCGGTTGGGCAAAGCCTAAGCCGCTGCAGTTGCCTTAACACAAGAAATTCAGGCCCAAAATCACGTCGGTAACTTGTCTGTATCGCGGCTGTTTTTGAACGGTGCGTTTTTGCGAGCGCAGGTGTGACTGCGCCGCACGCTGCAACGCCTTGGCGAGCAACAGCTCTTTGCAAATCTGCTGCATTGGGGCATGAAGAACCAACAGGACAGATAGCCTCAGATTGAGGCAATGGGAGTGCGTAAGATGGCAGGCGGTTTGCTGGCGTTGTTGGATGATGTGGCAGCAATTGCCAAAGTGGCAGCGGCGTCGATTGACGATGTGGCGGCCGGTGCGGCCAAGGCCAGTGCCAAAGCGGCCGGTGCGGTGATTGATGACGCGGCGGTGACGCCAAAATACGTGCAAGGCTTTGAGGCCAAACGTGAGTTGCCGATCATCTGGAAAATTGCCAAAGGCTCGATCAAGAACAAACTGCTGATCTTGCTGCCAGCGGCGCTGCTGCTCGCAAATTTTGCGCCGTGGCTGATTTCCCCCCTGTTGATGATTGGCGGGGCGTATCTGTGCTTTGAGGGTGCAGAGAAAATTTATCACCTGTTGGTGCCGCATGACGCGCATCCTGTAGAAAACACCGAGGTTGCCGGCGATGCAGCGCACCTTGAGGAGAAGAAAGCCGCCGGGGCAATCAAGACTGACTTTATCCTGTCTGCAGAAATCATGACCATTATTCTGTCGGGTATTCCGGAAAGCAATTTTTGGATGGAAGCATCGACGTTGGCGGTGGCCGGGGTGGGCATCACCGTCGCGGTTTATGGCTCTGTAGCGCTGATTGTGAAAATGGATGATGTGGGTCTGGCGATGTATGCTGGCGGGCGCCTGTCGCTGACCCGCACATTGGGCCGGTGGTTGGTGCGGGGTATGCCGTACTTCATGAAGCTGCTGACCATTGTTGGCACGGCGGCGATGCTTTGGGTGGGCGGCTCCATTGTGATCCACGGTATGGAAGAGCTGGGCTTTGGTTGGCTGGGCCATCACATCCACGACATCGCGCATCTGGCGGGACACGCGGTGCCCGCTGCTTATGAGGGTTTTGTGGCTTGGACCACCAAAGCGGCGCTGGACGGCGTGTTTGGGGTTGCGCTGGGATTAGTGTTGATCCCGGTGGCCACCAAGGTGATCGGCCCGATTTGGGGTGCGGTGAGCGGCAAGAAGGCGGCGCATTGAGTGCGTGTTGATGTCGACCTGCCGGTGATCCGGGAGGTGCGCCCGTGGTACCAAAAGTGGATCAGCACACGATCCATCTATCCAGAGCGCCACATGCGATTTATCACGGTCCCGTCTACTCTGTCCGCTTTTGAGCAACGTATGTCTCTTGCGCCGCGCGCTCAGAGAGAGCTTCGGCTTCTTTTGGATTTGCGTTTGAAAGTTTCCGAGCGGGCAAAAGGTAGGTCCGCGGGATTCGTGGGAAGGCTCTATAATGTGCTGTCTGGTGAAACCCCCGAATATCTAGGGATGTCTGGGAGTGAGTTGAAGGATGTGCTGCAAGTTATTGGGGCTGAGGTGGATGACATCGTCAACAAGCATGCGTGGTTTGATTTGCGCGTGGATGTGGCGCGGGAAGCACTTACGTCTTTAATGTGAATCGATACGCCCCTGGGGGTTGTTTGCGTCTAGAAACGCCCCCCCCCCTATGAGTGAATTGTAATGTTAAGCGAGTGAGTTCTATGACCATTGATCCTCGAGCCGTTGTTGCCGCCAACAACAATGCCGATCTATATGAAGCAGTTTTTTCGGCACATCAGGCTCACTATGAACGATTGCCACATGCGTTTGTCGCGATTGATCAGCCGCCTCCTTATTATTCACACTTCACGATCCTTACAGATGACCACGCAGAGAAAGTCTCTCAATCGTTTATGAAGGTCATGGAACGCTTCTCCGGTGATGCGGGAATGAAGGACAGTTTTTGCCAAACCAGTGAGGTGGCGAATAACCTTAGGGTGCTGTTTGGCGCGTCCTGGATTTGGAGAGATGTGCAGAGCGCAGCGCCGAGGGAAGGGTGGTCGCGTGTTACCTCGGCCGATGACTTGCAGTTGTGGGAGCAAGCTTGGAAGCTTAACGGCTCGCCCACGGATGTTCGGATGTTCAATGAACGGTTTTTGGCACGAGAGGACATCTTTGTTTTCGGGCAAAAGAGGGATGGCGTTTATGTGTCGGGATGTATCGGCAACCTGTCAAACGACTGTATTGGTATTTCAAACATTTTCTCGGCCGGAGATGGCAAGCAGGCGGCGCGTGAAGCTGTGGCGGCTGTTGGTAGTATTGCTCCTGATCTCCCAATGGTCGGGTATGAGGCGGGCGAAGAGTTGGACACCATGCGCGGCTTAGGTTTTGAGGTTGTGGGACAGCTTAGAATTTTGGTTCCTGCGTCATAACGACCGGAACCAAGCTCCAACTCAAGGCCCAGAGAATTGGGATGAGAGTACTTTTCAATAAAGCCTTCAAAACTGCTCGCTTGATCAATAGAATTTTTAAACGCGCATTTCAGATTTCCCCTGCCACCAACCATATTGCGGTGGACATGCCCCAAAACATGCCCATATAGGGCGCATGCTCTCACGCCCATTCAAATACATCTGGCAGCACCTGCGCTACATTCCGTTGTGGACCGCGCTCACCTATTCCAAATGGCGTGGATTTGACGGGCGGGCGCGCAGTCTGGGCTATCTGGTCGGCTGGGTCATGCGGTGGATTCCCATTGCGCGGCGGCGGTTTGATCGGGAGATTCTGCGGATCTATCCAGACATGGCACGGGCAGATCGGTTGGCTCTCAGCCGCAAAATGGGCCAAAACATGGGGCGCACCTTGTTTGAGGTGTTTCACAACACTGGGTTTCAGGCTGGGCAAGAGCATTTCCACATTTCCGGGCCGGGGCTGGAGATTTTGGAAAAGATGCGGGACAAAGGCAAAGGCGCCATTCTGGTGTCCGGGCATTTTGGCCAATGGGAAGCGGTGCGTGCGGTGCTCAAACATCGGGGTATGGAAACCGCTGGCGTGTACCGACGTCAGAGCAACCGACATTACCAGAGGTTATTGGAACGGGGCATTGAACAGGGCGGGAAACCTGCGCTGACCACCGGGCCCAATGGCACCAAAGCCATGATCAAACACCTGCGGTCAGGTGGATTTGTCGCGATCCTGCTGGATGAAAAAACCGTGGATGGCGAGATGATGCCGTTTCTGGGGTTTGACGCGCTGACCTCCTTGTCGGCGGCGCGTCTGGCGCTGAAATACGATGTGCCGTTGATGCCGGTGTTTGGCACCCGCCGCGATGACAGCAGTGACATCGATGTGGAGTTTGAAGCGCCGATTGAACCCAGCGATCCGCGCACCATGACACAGGCGTTTAACGACAACCTGTCGGCGCGCATTTTGGACAAGCCGGACCAATGGTATTGGCTGCTGCGGCGCTGGAAAGATATGCGGCGCTGATAGTTTTCTGAGGGCAGGTGGCGTTAGGCTTGCTCGGTGGTTTCGCCGGTTTGCGCATCGTAGGCTGCGGCCATGGCGGCGCGCAGACGGGTTACAGCTGCGTCGGTGTTTTCCTCCGCGTCAAAGCTCATTTGATCCAACACGTCGATGTGGATGCTGCCTTTGAACGGGAAAAATTTGCCACGCGGCAAGAGTTTGTCGGAGTGGCTGATCACAAAGGGACGCACGGCGCGGCCGGTTTGTTGGGCAATCAACACGGCACCAGCTTTGAAAGGTGAGAGGCCCGGCTTGGTGGCGCGGGTGCCTTCGACAAACAGAATAGGCGAGCGGCGTTTGGGCATCTCGGCGATGGCGTCCGTGAGGGAGCTGAGTGCGTCGCGGCCTTTTTGCCGGTCGATCTTCAAGAGGCCTGCGCCGTCAAAGCCGCGTTTTAGAAGCGCTGCTTCGCAGAGCTCTTTCTTGGCACCAAAGGTGACCCATTTTTGATCCGGGATCACGTGCAACATCGAGAAACCATCGAGATGGCTGCGGTGGTTCACAGCGATGATGGAGTTTTGGTCGGTGCGCAGGGCCTCAATGGCGGCGTCGGAGATCTCGACTTTCACGTCGAGAAACCACAGCAGCCAGGAACAACAGCGCGAGACGGTGCGCCAGAACCAGCCGCGAAAGCCGGGACGTTTGCCGCAGAGCGTGGGGATGAAGGCCACAAACAAGAAGATAAACGGGCCGGTGACAATCAGCAGCGTCCGTTTGGCAAGTGTGGCAAGCATGGGAGGTCCTAAGTGAAAGGCAGTCTTATGGCTGATAGTGGCTTACGGCAGGTAAAGATAGGGGGGAAATAGAGTAGGGTTTGTTTCGAGGCCAGACTGCCAAATGCTGCGTGAAGGCCGAACGATGGGTATCGATCTCAGGTGACTGACCGCTTGGCCAAAATGCCGGTCAGCAAGGCAGCAATCATGAGGAACCCTGCGCTTGCCGCCCAAGCGACAGGCAGCGAATAGATTTCAGCAATCCCTCCAACCAACAGGAGGCTGGATGCGGCGCCCAACTGCTGCACAAGTGAGCGCAAAGACAGCAACGTAGACCGTTGATGGTTTTCAACGCAGCCATGCAAAATGCTGCTGGCTGGCGTTTCCGCCGCACCAAGTACAACTGAAAACGAAATAAACATCGCCACGAAGCCGACGATATCGCTCTGATACGCCATGGCGATCTGCAGTGCCGCGAGGCAGGCAAACACGGCCGAAAGTGTGACAGCGTGTCGGCGCTTGAACATTCGATTGATGTGCGGTGACAGCGCTGCGCCGAAGGCCGTGGAGAAAAAATACGTCGCCGTGAGAACTCCGATGGCAGAACTGGCGTAGTCATTGTTCAGCATCCCCTTCACGTGGGCGGGCCAGAATACCTCAACAGGGTTTGTTGCCATCAGAAACAGGGCCAGAGCCAGAAGCAGTAGCGACAACGTGCGGTGCTTCAAGGCGAGGAGACCGGCTTGCTTGATCACAGAAGGAACGTCTTTGAAGCCCTGCGCGAGCACCTTGGCGTTCAACGGGCGCGGCTCCTCTGAGATCGCAAAGAGTGTGTAGACAAACAACACCATCATCATGATCAGGCTTGCGGCGTAGGAGACGTCATACACGCTGAACCCGTGTTGCACGGCAACGTCCCCAAAGGCATCAGGCAAAAGGCCTCCGCAGATCGCACCGATGGCCAAACCCAAAGCGTTTGCCCATTGGGCTTTTGCCAGGGCGGGTTGGATGTCGACGCCCGGGGCCATGGTCCTGAAATTCTCAACAAACCAGGCGTCGAGCGTTCCCGACCGCAACGCGCGCCCGAACCCGATGAAGGCAAACGACAATGCCAGAACATAAAAGCCGCTGGATGAGAGAAAGAGACCCAGCGATATCAGGCTTGCCACAACCGCTGACATGAAGACCGGCTTGCGCCCGATTTTATCCGCCAATCCGCCAAACGGGAGTTCCATCGCCATTGTCGTAAACGAGTAGACGCCAAACAGCAGCGAGATTTGGAAAAGGTCCATACCACGGTCGATCAGGGCCAAAGCGACAACGGCCACCGTCAAGCCCATCGCAAAGCGATCCAGAAACTGTTGTATCTGGAAAATCCGAATATGCCGCCGGGCAGGGGTGGTTAGCTGATGGAAAGAAAACTCGATGTCGACTGGCATGTCGGTGAACTTGGCAGATTGGGCAGCGAATACAAGTGCAGCGCGAGAGGAGGGTATTGAGAGGGGGAGTAAGGTAGAGTTTGTTTAGGCAGGCGTGGGATGTGTCCAATTGAGCAAAAGAGTAGAGCGTCGCAAGGAGACGGTCGGGGGTGGGAAACCGGGGTATTGAATATGCGGAGAAGACCTTGCCACGGTGCGGTTGTGCCTGAGGCATACTTTGTGCGCTAAGTTGCCTTCGAGGCGCTTCGACTAAACGCGTCTTCTGAGGCATGATTCCTACAATTCCAACCAACGGTCAGGATCAAAAGAATTGCTCGCATGGCTTAGCCGCCACGCAAGCAATTCTGGGCGTTCTTGTCATCGCCCGCCTGAATGTCAGTCCCCAAGTCTTTCAAACTGACAGGTGAAATGGCGCATTAAATCGGGTTGTCTGGTGATCTGAAATCCCTTCAGGCTGTCCTTGTGCTCCACCAATTCTTCGAACACCTCTACCAAATAGTCTGCATGGCTTTGGGTGTAGGTCCGTCTTGGGATGGCGAGGCGGACAAGATCCATGGCTGCGGGTGTTTCGGTTCCATCTGGATGTGCCCCAAACATAACGGTCCCGATCTCGCATCCGCGAATGCCGCCCAATTCATAAAGTGCGACGGCCAAAGCCTGTCCCGGATATTGCAGCGGAGGGATATGAGGCAGCCAGGAGCGGGCGTCAATGAACACGGCGTGCCCACCGGCAGGTTTCACCACGGGGATGCCGAGTGCATCCAACTTGTCTACAATGTAGGTGTTGGTCCGAATGCGGTAGCGCAAGTAATCCTCGTCCACAATCTCGGTCAGACCTTGTGCCAGGGCCTCCAGATCGCGCCCTGCCAGACCGCCGTAGGTCGGAAACCCTTCGGTCCGGATCAAGTGGTTGCGGGCTTGGTCAGCCAGATCATCATCGTTTAATGCCAACCATCCACCGATATTGCCGAAGGCATCTTTCTTGGCGCTCATGGTCATTCCGTCGGCGACGGCAAAACAGTCGCGCACAATATCGGTGATCGAGCGGCTGGTCTGGCCTTCTTCGCGTTGTTTGATGAACCATGCGTTTTCTGCAAAACGGCACCCATCAATGAAAAACGGCTTGCCAAATTTGCGCGCCAGAGCGGCGGTCGCGCGGATGTTTTCCAGGCTGACGGGTTGGCCACCACCTGCATTGTTGGTGATGGTGATCATCACGCAAGGCACCGTGTCGCCGTGTTCCTGCAGATAAGTCTCAAGCCGGGCCAAATCCATATTGCCCTTGAATGGGTGCAGATTGGAGGGGTCGAGACCTTCGGCGATCACCAGATCGTGGCCTTCTGCGCCCGACGCTTCGATGTTGCCGCGCGTGGTGTCAAAATGCGTGTTGTTCGGGATGTTTTTTCCGGTGCCGCCAAACATCGAAAACAAGATTGCTTCGGCGGCGCGGCCCTGGTGGGTGGGAATGACATGTTTGAACGGCATAAGATTTTTTACAGCCGCCTGGAACCGATAGAACGATGGCGATCCAGCATAGCTTTCATCACCGCGCATAACGGCCGACCATTGGGTTGCGCTCATTGCGCCCGTGCCGCTGTCGGTCAGAAGATCAATCAACACGTCGTCTGATTGCAGGCTAAAGAGGTTGAAATGTGCGTCCTTGATCAAGGCTTTTCGCTCATCGCGCGTGGTCATGCGGATAGGTTCAACCGATTTGATGCGGAATGGTTCGATGATAGTTTTCATTACAGGGCTCCTGAATTTCGGCCCTGTAGGTATCGTGGCAACACTTACACGAAAGGGCCGAAGCGCTGCGGTTGTCCATTACGGACCGCGCTCAGCGCCCAATCTGTTGCGCTTCATTTTTGAAGTGATCCTGGGTGGGCTCGCAAGGGGGCAAATTGCCGCGACCTTCGTGGTTCAGTAGGCCGTTTTTGTATTCCCATTTTTGACCGAGTTTCTGTGTACGGCCTTATGGCGGCTCACTTGGCATCTGCCTGTTCTGCTTACAGTTGATGGGTTTGCGATGTCGGTTTTCTTGGTCAAAAGAAAATACCCATATCAACAAAAAGGCGCCCCAAAATGAGGCGCCTTTTCAATGGGATATGCGTCGACCTTACAGCAGGTCTTTGACCTTTTGGGCCACGTTTGTTGCGGTGATGCCGAACTTTTCGAACAGCTCACCAGCCGGTGCAGAGGCACCAAAACCGTCCATGCCAACAAAGTCGGACTTGCCTGGACGGGCGCGTTCACCCAAGAGCCACTGATCCCAGCCGCCGTTGCGCACGGCTGCTTCGACACCCACACGCACAGCAGCACCTGCTGGCAGCACCTTGCGGCGGTAGTCTTCGTCCTGAGCAGCAAACAGCTCCATACATGGCATGGAGACCACGCGGGTGCCGATGCCGTCAGCTTCCAAGAGCGCCTTGGCTTCCATGGCGAGGGAGACCTCAGAGCCTGTCGCGATCAGGATGGCTTGACGCTTGCCTTCGGCTTCCGCGAGGACATAGCCGCCTTGAGCGGTCAGGTTCTTGAGCTTGTGCTCGGTGCGCAGCGTTGGCAGATTCTGACGGGTCAGCGCCATGACTGAAGGGGTGTCCTTGGAGGTCAGGGCAATTTCCCAGGCCTCGGCAGTTTCCACGGAGTCCGCTGGGCGGAACACATAGGTGTTTGGCGTCGCGCGACAGATTGCGAGATGCTCCACCGGCTGGTGGGTTGGGCCATCTTCGCCCACGCCGATGCTGTCATGGGTCATGACAAATACGGTTGGGATTTTGGACAATGCGGCCAGACGCATGGACGGGCGCGCGTAGTCGGTGAAGCAGAAGAAGGTGCCGCCGTAGGGGCGGATACCGCCGTGCAGCGCCATGCCGTTCATTGCTGCCGCCATACCGTGCTCGCGGATGCCCCAGTAGACGTAGCGACCTTTGCGGTTGTCGGTGTCAAACACACCCAGATCAGCTGTCAACGTGTTGTTGGAGCCGGTCAGGTCAGCAGAGCCACCCACAGTTTCTGGCATGATCGGGTTGATCGCGGCCAGCGCCATTTCGGAAGACTTCCGGGTGGCAACCTTGGGCTGATCCTCAGAAATCTGCTTTTTCAAGGCTTTGATGGTGGCCGACAGCTTGTTTGGCACATCCAAAGCATAGGCGCGGTTGAAGCGGTCCTGTTTCTGTTTGGAGGCTTCGGCAAAGCGGGCTTCCCAAGCTTCACGGTCCGCAGCACCACGGGCGCCGATGGCTTCCCATTGGGCTTTGACGTCAGCAGGCACTTCAAACGGCGCGGAGGTCCAGCCGTAGCCTTCTTTGGCCGTTTTCATCTGATCAGCGTCGGTCAGCGCGCCGTGGCCTTTGGAGGTGTCCTGCGCGGCGTGGCCAATCGCGATGTGCGTTTTGCATGCAATCATCGACGGCTTGTTGGTTTTCTTGGCGGCTTCGATCGCAACGTCAATCGCGTCGGCGTCGTGGCCGTCAATCTCTTGCACGTGCCAGCCGGAGGCTTTGAAGCGTTTGACCTGATCGGTGCGATCAGACAGCTCCACGGTGCCGTCGATGGTGATGTTGTTGTTGTCCCAGAAGACAATCAAGTTGCCCAGGGAGTGGCGACCGGCCAGGCCGATGGCTTCTTGAGAGAGACCTTCCATCAGGCAACCGTCACCGGCAATCACATAGGTTTTGTGATCCACCAGCTTGCGGCTGTACTGCGCGCGCTGCATTTCTTCTGCCATGGCAAAACCCACGGCGTTTGCGATGCCTTGACCCAATGGGCCGGTGGTGGTTTCCACGGCATCCAACAGGAAGTTTTCCGGATGGCCTGCGGTCAATGCGCCCATCTGGCGGAAATTCTTCACCTGATCCTGAGTGACCTGTTTGTCGCCCATGAGATAGAGCAGCGAGTAGATCAACATGGAGCCGTGGCCGGCGGACAGGATGAAACGGTCACGATCCGGCCAGTTTGGCGCCGCGACGTCAAATTTCATGTGCTTTTCAAACAGCACAGTGGCCACATCAGCCATGCCCATTGGCATGCCGGAGTGACCGGAGTTGGCAGCAGCAACCGCATCCAGCGTCAGGGCGCGAATGGCGGCGGCTTTCATCCAATGTTCTGGGTTCTTTTCACGCAGTGCGGCGATGTCCACGGATGCGCTCCTTCGTCTAAAGGGTTGGGTTGTCGGCTGCATAGCAGTTTCGCGGCCAATAGCAAGCTGGCAAGGCCGTTGGCGGCGATTTTGCCCGGTTTTGGCGTGATGGCCTCCCGCCGATTTGGGGCGCATTTTGCAATTTCAGCGGCTAATATCAGGCCATTGAGCGTCGTTCTTTGATTCGTTAAGAAAGAATGGCGCGCAAAAGAACGCGGGTCATTAAGAACCGGACCGGAAAGGACGAGGCATATGAGCGATATCAGCGAACTGGAAGGCAGGCTGACCGCAGCGCTGGAACGCATTGCGCGAGGTGTGGACGGTATGCAGGCGGCGGTTGCTGAGCCTGATGAGGGCGAAGACGTCCAGGCATTGCGTCGGGCATTGGAGAATGAAGCGCTGGTGACGGCGCAAATGGAAGAGCGTGTGCGGGCGTTGACCGCGCGGCAGACCGAGCTTGAAGAAGAGCTGGGTGCGGCGCAAACCGCCAAGACGGACGCAGAAGATGCGCTGAAGACCGCAGAGAGCAAAGCGGAAGACACCAGCGCAGCCTTGCTCACGGCCGAAGCACGGGCGGAAGCGGCAGAAACTGCAGCTGGCGCTGCGGCAGATGCGGCCGAAGCGGCTGCGGAGGCAGCTGACACCAAGGTGGCGGCTGAGGACGCGCCGGCACAGGACGCGGCTTTGGCAGCTGATGTGGAACAAAACCGTGTGATGTTGGCTGAGCTGGGCAAGCGGCTGCGCCGGCTACGCCAGATGGCGCGACGCGAACGCTCTGCCAACCAAGTGTTGCGTGAGCAGGTCGAGAAAGACGGCATGGTGGATCCGTCTGCGGTGAATGGCGCGCTGAAAGCTGATCTTGATACATTGAGCGCATTGCGCGAAGCGGAGAGCGCAGAAACAGCTGTGATTTTGGCAGAGCTGCGCCCGTTAGTACATGGCATGGCAGTCGCCGCGCCGGAAGCGGACGTGGAAGGCAGTGATGCCGCGCCGGAAGAGGTCTCGGTTGAGGCTGCGGAGCCGCTTGCAGACAAGGTTGAAGACAGCAAAGAAACGGGAGACGCCTGATGCCTGAAGTACAAATTGAAATTGGCGGCCGGGTTTTTGAAGTGGCCTGTCAGGACGGAGAACAGCATTTCCTGAGGGCAGCAGCCCAGATGGTGGATGAACAGGCGCGGGTGCTTGTTGGGCAAGCCGGACGCATTCCTGAGGCGCGGATGTTGCTTATGTCAGGCCTGATGTTGGCTGACAAAACCGCTGGTCTGGAAGATCAGCTGCGCGATGCGGAAGCCAAGATTGCGGCGCGGGAAAAGGAAATCCAGGCATTGCACGAGGCCCCAAAAGCGGAACCGGCCAAGGTGGAAGTGCCCACCATTCCAGAAGAGGTGACGCAGACGCTGGCCGAGATGGCGGCGCGGGCAGAGAGCCTTGCGGATCTGGTAGAGGAAAAAGCGGCGGGGTGAACCTGCGCGCTTAAGGCGCCAAAGCCAAAAGAACAGCGTATCAAATAACAAAAGCCCCGCCAAATTAGCGGGGCTTTTCAATTGGGTGTGGTGCAAAGCTTAGGCGTTGGCTTCGCGAATTTTATCGGCGGCGTCTTTGTCAAAGGACATGCCGTTGTCGGTAAACAGAGTGTCGAGCTCGCCGGACAGGGTCATTTCGGTGATGATGTCACAGCCACCAACAAACTCACCTTTGATGTAAAGCTGAGGAATGGTGGGCCAGTCGGAGTACTCTTTGATGCCTTGACGAATTTCTTCGTCAGCCAGCACGTTCACATCGGCGTAGTCCACAGCCATGTAGTTTAGCACGCCCGCCACGCGGGAGGAGAAACCGCACTGAGGCATGTCTTTGGTGCCCTTCATGAACAGCACCATGTCGTTGGCTTTTACAATTTCGTCGATGCGGGTTTTTACGTCGTCAGTCATCTTTGTGTCCTTTGTGGCGTCAGCTTGATCGGCTGCGCTTGGTGTTTTCTTTTTCCAGCCGGTCGTTTTTGGCAACCAAGGCGGTCATGCTGTGATCTTCATTGGCATGATGGCGCACGTCGCTGGACTTTGGTTTCATCGACGAAAGGGACGTTCGCCGGTTGCGTTTGAGATAGATCTCTGCCGCGATGGCGACAACCACCAAGCCAATGATGCCAAAGGTTATGGTAGCAATCGACGGCATCACTCCGGCGCTTTGGTGGTGAGCGCGAGGGCATGTAACTCACCGGTGGCGCCGTCCATTTTGCCTTTTAGTGCGGCATAAACAGCGCGCTGCTGTTGCACGCGGTTTTTGCCGCGGAAGCTTTCGTCAATCACCATCGCGGACATATGCACGCCGTCGGTGCCGCCCACTTGGATGTCGGCGTCCGGGAAGGTCTCGCGCAGGAGGTCCTCGATTTCATGGGCGGTCATTGGCATGGTCGGCTATTCCTTTGTGTCGTTGCCCAAAAATGTAGGCTTTGGCATTGGGGTCTGCAAGGCGGTTTCGACGCGGTGCGCGTAATGTCACACAAATGGTGCCAGCGATTGCAGGTAGGCGGGCACGTCCGCTAGGGCGTCCTGGACCTCGGGGTCTTCAAAGTCATGCACCGATTTGGGAACATCAGGGCAGAGCGCTGTTGTGAGGGACAGAGCTTGGCGCTTGGCGCTCTCGGGGATGGGCAAGCGGCTGGCTTCTTGCAGAAGCAGCAGCGCTTCGTGGATTGGGCGCAGAACGCGCAGGGCGTAGGTCATATGCTCCAAAAGGTCGGGATCATCGCGCCAGGTTTCGCCGTCAAACAGCTCTTGGGTGACGCGCTGCCCAGCCCCTGCACATTGGTAAGCGACGCAGCCGCCAAAACCTTTGGGCAAGAGATCGGCGTGGATTGTGCAGTTGAGGCAGCCGTCCGAGAGGTTGGGGCAGGGGCTGTCCGCGCGTTTGAGCAGCGCGAAGTCTTCGTCTGCGTCAAACGGATAAGCGACACAGCAGAGCGCCGCGCATTTGCTGCAATCGTCTGTGAGTGTGGGCAGGGTGACGGGCAATGTCATGGCAAAAGGCCTGCGTCAGTCTTCATAAATGTCGATCGGCATTCTGGAGGTTTTATACAGCACCAGCAAGGAGGTGATGCCCCAGCCATAGGCCATAATGCGTGTGCCAAGTTCCAGGTAACCATGGTGCCATTCCGGGCGGAACACGGAGCGGGGAATAATCTCTTCCGTGCAGGACACGTCTGACGCCATGCGCAGCAAAACGTCATTGCCGTAATAAATGGCCACAAAAACCAGCGCGCAGAGCATAGGGAGCGCCGAAAGACGCCAGGGGGTTTCGGCAAAACGATGCGCGATGACCAACCCCGGCGCGTGGATCAGAACCGCAAAAATTGAGACCTTGGCGGCAAAAACTGCGGTGCGGGATACATAGTCGGGCGCACAGAAATCAACCGCAATGCTGCTGGTGTGGGTGGCCAACAATAGGGTGTAGGCAATGCAAAACACGCCGATCTGCGACAGGATGTAGAAGATCGGCGCGTTGGCTTTCATTTAGGCGACTGCGGCGGCAAAGCTGCTGCGGAACGTGGCGGAAAGTTCTTCCAACGGGGCCTCGGAGGTGCCAAATTTCACAGTGTCGCCGGTGAACTTGCCAACAGAAGTGATGGTCACGCCTGCTTTCGCCGCGTTGATCATCAGCGCCTCTGCCTGATCGAAGTTACAGGCCACCAGGTAACGGGCCTGATCTTCGCCAAACAAGGTTGGGGTATCGTCCATGTCGATTTGAACACCCACGCCCGCAGCTTCGGCCATTTCGAAGGCCGCCAGAGCCAGACCGCCGTCTGCGAGGTCGGTGCAGGCTTTGATCCAGTCGCGGTTGTTGCGGATGAATTCGCCGTTTTTGCGTTCCGCTTCAAGATCCACATGCGGCGCGTCACCTTCTTCGCGGTTGAAGACTTCAGCCAACAAAGCGGATTGTCCGAGGTGGCCCTCGGTGTCGCCAATTAACAGGGCGACGTGGCCATCACGTGCCTCGCCCAAGATTGGCTCTTCGCCAGCGGCAATCAGGCCAACCGCGCCAATGGTTGGGGTAGGCAGAATGCCGGATCCGTCTGTTTCGTTGTAGAGCGACACGTTGCCAGAGACGATGGGCATGTCGAGCGCGGCCACAGCTTCACCGATGCCTTTGATGGCGCCTACAAACTGGCCCATGATCTCAGGTTTTTCCGGATTGCCGAAGTTCAGGTTGTCGGTTGTGGCCAGCGGCTTTGCACCCACAGAGGACAAGTTGCGGAAGGCTTCGGCCACGGCCTGTTTGCCGCCTTCGATTGGATTGGCTTTTACGTAGCGCGGGGTCACGTCGGAGGTGAAAGCCAGCTTTTTGTCGGTGCCGTGTACACGGATCACGCCGGAACCCATGCCGGGACACTGGGCGGTGTCACCCATCACGGTGGTGTCATATTGCTCATAGACCCACTGTTTGCCCGCGTAGTTGGGCGACGTGATCAGGCCTTTGAGGCCGTCGATGGCGTCAATCTGGGGCACGTCTGCCAGTTCTTCAGCAGCGGGTGTTTCGACCCATGGGCGATCATACTCTGGCGCGCGGCCGGACAGAGGAGACAATGGCAGATCGGCTTTGACTTCGCCGTTGTGCAGGATCAAGAAGCGGTCTTCAGCGACGGTTTCGCCAACGATGGCAAAGTCCAGATCCCATTTGGTGAACACGGCACGGGCTTCGGCCTCAAGCTCTGGGTTGAGCACCATCAACATGCGTTCTTGGGACTCAGACAGCATCATCTCATAAGCTGTCATGTTGTCTTCGCGCTGTGGCACGTCTTCGAGGTTGAGCTTCACGCCCAACTTGCCTTTGTCGCCCATTTCCACAGCGGAGCATGTCAGTCCAGCGGCGCCCATATCCTGAATGGAAACCACCGCACCGGTCTGCATCAGCTCAAGTGTGGCCTCCATCAGACGTTTCTCGGTGAAGGGGTCACCAACCTGAACGGTGGGGCGTTTTTCTTCGATGGTGTCGTCAAATTCGGCAGAGGCCATGGTGGCGCCACCGACGCCGTCACGGCCGGTTTTGGCGCCGAGGTAAACCACAGGCATGCCGATGCCGGAGGCGGCGGAGTAGAAGATGCTGTCGGTTTTGGCCAAACCGGCTGCAAAGGCGTTCACAAGGCAGTTGCCGTTATACGCCGGGTGGAAGCGCACTTCACCACCCACGGTTGGCACGCCAAAACAGTTGCCGTAGCCGCCCACGCCTTCAACAACGCCGTTCACCAGCTGTGTGGTTTTGTGGTGGTCTGGTTCGCCGAAGCTGAGCGAGTTCATTGCCGCCACGGGACGGGCGCCCATGGTGAAGACATCCCGCAGAATGCCACCAACACCGGTGGCGGCGCCTTGGTAAGGTTCGATGTAAGACGGGTGGTTGTGGCTTTCCATTTTGAAAACAACCGCATCGCCGTCGCCGATGTCCACGATGCCAGCGTTTTCGCCTGGGCCGCAGATCACCTGTGGTCCTTCGGTGGGAAGGGTGCGCAGCCATTTTTTGGAAGATTTGTAAGAGCAGTGCTCGTTCCACATCGCAGAGAAAATACCCAGCTCTGTGAAAGTCGGCTCGCGACCAATGATCTCCAGGATCAGGTTGTATTCGTCAGGCTTCAGTCCATGAGCTTCGATGAGATCGGTGGTGATGGCCGGTTCCTGCATGTCGCGAGAGTCCCCAAAATAAACAGCAATTGGGGGGCTTTTAGGACAGGCAGGGCAAAAGGGGAAGGCTTAAGGCAGGGGAATTGTGACAAGCGGGGCGGAATGTCCCGTTAATGGCGCGTCTTGTCGCTGGGACGAGCGTCGGGTCAGAAGCGTTGGCCCACATAGATGTAGAGAAGGTCCTCTTTGCGGTCGTTGTAGGACATGTCCACGGAAAACACGGCTTTGAACTTTTTGGAGAGTTGGAACCGCAGACCAAGCCCGCCCGCGTAGCGCACGTCGGTGTCGCCAATGGCCCCCAGGCTGCTGCCGGTGTTGCCAAATCCGCCAAAAGCGACAGCAGAAAAACGTCCGCTGAACTGGTGGCGGTATTCGCCTTGTGCTGAGAGCAGCGCGTCATTGAGAAATTCGGTGGGGCTGAAGCCGCGAAATCCATCTGTGCCGCCCAGAGAACATTGATCAAAGAAGGGCGTGTCGTTGCTTGTGGCGCAGCTGGCAAAGCGCATAGCGATGCTGTTGGCGTCGCCAATTGGCAGGTAGTGGTTGTAGGTCACCACGGCCTTGCTGTAATCGCGCCCACTGTGGTTGAGGATTTGGCCGTAGGTCAAGGCGCCGTCGAGCAGGTGGCCATTGCGAGCCGAAAAATCGTCGTCGCGGGTGTCCCATTTGGCAAGCAGGCTAAACGTGCCCACTTCGAGGTGGCCTTCGGGCAAGGGTGGGAGGCCTGTGCCGGAGCTGTCATACCCCAGGGTGGTGTCGAGATAGCGCATCGAGGCGCCAAACAGCAGGTCAGAGTTTATACCGCGAAGGGCGCTGAGGTTGACGATGTCACCGGTTTGTCGAACAGGCACCGGGGTGCCGCCGATGTAGAGATCATAGAAGCCTTCGGCTTGGCCTAAGCTGGCGCCGACCTGCCAGCGGTTTTCATCCCAGACAAACTTACCACCAAGCCCGTAAGCGTTGGTGCCATTGTCTGAGCGCATCACGCCAAAGCCAAGGATGGAGGTGTCGCTGCCCTCATCGATGTTGAAAAGGTAGCCGCCGCCGAGCACAAGACCTGCGCCAATCAGCACGTTTTTGAATGGCACTGGCGCAACCACAACAGAACCGTTGCCAAAGCCAATCAAAGTGTCATCGGTGCGGGCGTCATCAAGAGAGCCACTCACCATGTCGTCGGCAAACGGGTCAGCCTGAGCGACGGAGAACGACAAGAAGGTCGCAAGCGCAGCGCCCGGAATAATCCGGGCGGCTGCTTTGGTGTATGTGGCAAGAAGTTCCGTCATGGTCTGTCCTTTGTGGGGCGGGATCAATCCGGCCCTTTGGAAGGCTCGGTAGCAGCTTGCTCTTCCTGCTGCTGGGCAGCGGCCGCCGCTGCGGCGGTGAGGGCGGCTTGATCTTTCTCGGGCAGATCTTTGGCACCGTCCGGTAAGGCCACACGCACCTCGCGGCGGGCAAAATCGATGCCGGCAGCGTTGAACTCGGATTTCACCCGGTTGTAGATCTCCTTGCGGATCATGAATTGTTTGCCGGGTTTGGCCATGAATTTACCGCGGATAATCATACCCACGTCATCAAAGTCAAACACACCCTGAGATTTGAACGGCTGCAGGAAATCGTCTTTGTAGAGCTCTTCCACCAGCATTTCCTGACCAATCTTTTTGAAGATCTTTTTGACCTGATTGGGGTTGGTGTCAAATGGCACGGTGAACTTGAGCTTCATGATCACCCAGTCACGGGAATAGTTCGTGAGTTTGGGGATTTCACCATATGGAATGGTGTGCACAGGACCGCGGTGGTGGCGCAGTTGCATCGAGCGGATCGAGATTTTCTCAACCGCGCCCATGGTGCCTTCGATTTCGACATATTCACCCACGCGGAAGGCATCATCCACTAGGAAGAACACACCGGAAACCACATCGGTGACCAGTTTCTGCGCGCCAAAACCAATTGCCAAGCCGGCAATACCAGCACCAGCCAGAAGGGGTGTGATGTCCACGCCAAGGTTGCCAATGGCCAACAATGCAAAGACCACGATGATTGCGCCTTGGGCAGTGACCAAGGTGAGTGGCAGCACGGTAGAGAGCCGCGACGCACCAGCGCCGCCCATTTCGTCGCCACCGGCGTCGTCCTGGGTCATGCCAAGTGCGGTCATTTCTGCGGCGAGGCGGCGGTTGATGTAGAGGCTCATTGCCTCATAAACCACATAGCCAACAATCACTGTCATGGCGAAGCTGAACAGATTGTCGCCGATTCCTGCGCTCTCTTGCAGCAAGCTCATAAGTGACACGTTCCAGGTGCGCGTGATGATCACCAGGACGGCCCCAACAGCGATCACACGGCCAATGCGCACATAGCTGCGTTTGGTGGCGATATGAGCCTCTTCGGCAATTTTGCCTTCGCCCTGCATTGGGGGCACCAAATGGCGCACCAATCCGCGGATGCCGGTGTCGATCACGGGGGCAATCAACAGCCAGAACATGGTGGTGTAATGCGCGCCGCCAAGTAGAAGCTGAACTTTGCCCAAGCCAATCAAAGTGGAGACCAGAACCCAAGTTGCGCCGGCAACAGCCATGGCAAAGAAGGGGTAGCCGCGGGCAAGAGCCTCGTCAAATTCGGTGCGGTCGGGATCATCTCCGCGCATCATGTCGCTGAGGCCTTCGCGGGCGGTCCAGGCAACATACGCGATGTAGACATAAACCAGGGAATCGAGCCAGAAACCGATGCGCGTTTCGCCTGGTGCGACGCCATTCATTCCGTTGAACAGGACAACAAAGATGGTCGCTCCACCCAGGGTCACGATGCCAATGATATGGCGGTGAATAAACGCAGCCCAATGATCGCTGACATTCACCAGGCGCAGATCCGGACGATTGGGGGCCATCAGGAAGCGAGAGAATGCGGCGGCGATGCGCGGCATCCAGATCATGTAACCGATAAACGGGGCAACAAAAGTGACTTGCTGGGCATCCAAAACGGTGCGGCCAAGGGTGCGTACAGTGATATAGAAGATCACCAACCCAAAGATTTCCCGCAGGAAGCGTTTGAAGAGGAAGGTCAATGATTCACGGAGTGTTGCTCCGCTTTCAGCGGCCTCCGGGTTGCGCACTTTGATGATCCAAGTGCGCACCGCGTATTCGACGCCAAGACCAACAGCGAGCAACAAAGCCGTAAGCCCAAAGAGTGTCAGCACTCCGCCCAAACCTCCGTGGGTCTCACCAAAGGCTTTGAACGCTTGAACTTGTGCAGGGATCAAAGCCGGGAGAGTGCGAACGGCACCCAAAAGAGGCTGGGAGAAGGCCTGCCACAAGGCGGTCCCGCGTTCCACGAGACTCTTGGGAGTGCCTTGCACGGCTTCTGCCGCAGCGACGGCGTCCAGTCGATCCAACAACACCGCGCGGACTTCGTCATCGGACATACGAGCCACCATCGCGTTAATGGCGTCCGTTGTCATGTCTTCGGGGTTGATTTCTGCTGCTTCAGAGGGGCTGGAGGATAAGGTGGTGAGTGGCACGCCTTGGGCCTGCGCCATTGTCATTGTTGTGACGCATAAGGAGAGCGTCAGAAGAATGCTCGAAACGATATGTCTCATAAGGTACTCTACAATCAAAAAAAGGTTTAAACCAAAGAGATAACTTTTAGGTGAGTAGGTCAAGCAGTGTTCGCCTTGCAAAACAATCGCGAACGGCTGATTTCAGATTCTGAAATGGCAAAAAAAAGGGCCGAGCATTAAGCTCGGCCTTAGTCCAACAGGGAGGTGAAGGTGATGAGCGTATAAGCAATCATCGCCTTCAAGAGATGAATTAGTAGTCAGTTTGTGAACCTTCAAGGGATATTCTGTCGCAGGTGCAGCATGTCCGCTATGCGCGTTTTGCATGGCTTAGGAAATGTCCTTTTCCCGCAACTGCTTGCGGTGCAAGATGATCTCTTCCTGCACAAAGTCCCGGAAGGCTGCAATACGCTTGGATTGGCGCAATTCTTCTGGGAAGGCCAAGTATACTGGGACTTCGGCTGATTCAATTTCAGGACCAACGCGCACCAGATCGGGAAAGTCCTGCATCAGATAATCCGGCAAAACACCAATACCGAGGTCGTGGCTCACCGCTTGCAGCACCCCAAAGTAGTTGTTCACATAGAGCATCTTGGTGATGTCATTGGCCAGAAGGCTGGTGACAAAGCTGGCGCCAGCCCCCACCTGCTCAGAGGTTACATTCTGGCAAATCAGGCGGTGTTCGGTGAGGTCTTTTAGGGTTTCCGGTTTGCCATGAGTTTCCAGGTAGCTCTGGGAGGCATAAAGGCGCATACGCACGCTCATCAACCGTTTGCGGATCAGGTCCGCTTGACTGGGCTCTTTCATGCGGATGGCCACATCAGCCTCGCGCATGGGCAGGTCGAGCACCTTTTCCTCCAGCATCAAGTCGATGTTGAGGTCGGGGTATTGTTCGTAGAGCTTTGCCAGGCGAGGGGCGAGCCAAAGCGTGCCAAAACCAATGGTGGTGGTGACACGCAATTCGCCAAACACTTCCTCTTCGCTGTCGCGTATGCGGGCGGAGGCGGCGTCCAGGCGCTTGTTCATCGCCGTGGTGGCATCAAACAGCAGTTCACCTTGTTCGGTCAGGATCAAACCGCGGGCGTGGCGGTGGAACAAGGTGGTGTTCAGGCTTTCCTCTAGCGCGCGGACTTGCCGGGACACGGCCGACTGCGACAAATGCAATACGTCGCCAGCATGCGTGAGGCTGCCAGCGTCGGCAACCGCGTGAAAAATCCTGAGCTTGTCCCAGTCCATGTTGGCTCCGTTTTTCTGTTGTGTCTCATGTGGTTAGTTCTCAGTCAAAGAAAATCGTGTCCACACGAGCGGATGGAGGGCGGTCTTACGCCCTTAGGATGGTGAGCGAAAGTGAAGTTTTAGCAAAAAATCAGCTACTTGGAAGGAAACCTATCCGAATGGGCAGGCGGATTACCCCA
Organism: uncultured Shimia sp.; assembly: GCF_913054185.1. Taxonomy (GTDB): domain Bacteria; phylum Pseudomonadota; class Alphaproteobacteria; order Rhodobacterales; family Rhodobacteraceae; genus Shimia. Next base: position 617 of record NZ_CAJXIV010000048.1, on the reverse strand, counting down.
CAAGGAGAGGTGTCAAAAAACTTGGCATAGGGAGTTTGAAATTTGATCAAACAGATTTTGGTTCCAAATAAGGGGGTCCTAGCGTGGTTTGATCAAATAGGGGTTTGGTTTTTCGGGGAAATTCAATGTTCGGTAAGTTTTGGTTTACGTTTGGTTAGGATGCGGCTGTCACAAGCATTGTATCCAATAAGCGAGGCAACAATGCGGGCATTTTCAAGGATTAAAGCCAAGCTCCGGTGGCACCATATGGTGCACGGCGGTATTTTCCTATTTGCGCTCGTTTTGTTTCCAATCCTCGGTGAATATGAGCTCTTTGAGGAGTTCTACGAGTACAGCCGCGAACATGAAGACTGGGAGCTGGATGAGCTGGCACTGCTGGTCGTTCTGTTGACTGTCGCGTTGTTATTTTCGGTAATCTATCAGGCCCGCCATTTGCGCCACATGTCTCAAGAGCGAGAAGCAATGCGCAAAAGTGCGGAGGCAAACGCCCGACATGATCCGCTCACCGGGGTGATGAACCGCCGTGCATTTAAAGAAATTGCAGACACGTTGGCTCATGCGCAAAGCAATGCGAACAAGCCCCGCTATATTGCGCTTTTGGATTTGGATAAGTTTAA
>NZ_CAJXIV010000047.1 GCF_913054185.1 uncultured Shimia sp. | reverse complement strand
GAAAAAGTAGATGGACAACCCATACAAAAGGGGTCTGCTCATGGTTTCGTCTCCTTTGTGTTTTAAAGAAGACGACGCAGGCCTCGGGTTTGTGACAGCTGTGGTGAAATTAAACCGGCAGAGCGGTGGTTTTGAACACAGTCCGCAGCGCAAAACTGGATTGCATCTGCGCCACGCCGGGCAGACGTGCGAGGTGTTGCCGGTGGATGCGAGCAAAGTCGTCGGTGTTTTCCGCCACAACCTTTAGGATGTAATCCGCTGTCCCGGCCATGAGGTGACATTCCAGAACATCAGGAATACGGGACACGGCTTTTTCGAACGCATCGAGAACTTCATCGGCTTGACCAGAGAGGGTGATCTCGACAAAGACGGTTGTGGGCACATCCAATTTGCGCGGATCCAATAGCGCAACGTAGTCCTTGATGTAGCCGTCTTTCTCCAGCCTATGCACACGGCGATGGCAAGCGGATTGAGACAGGTTCACGCGCTCGGCAAGCTCGGCGTTTGAGATCCGACCTTGCTTCTGAAGAACGGTGAGTATCCGACGATCTGTTTGATCAAGTGACATATGGCGAAAGCTCCTTGCGCATTTGAATACAGTATTCGAAGGTTCTTGCAATCGCGAGTTCTTAAACTGCCTAAATTTCAAGCAACTTCGGGCAGAAGCTCCCTAAGCTGAACTTAGGTTCAATTTGGAGACGGCGCATGAAAATCGGTTGCCCCACAGAAATCAAACCCCAGGAATTCCGCGTTGGTATGACGCCAGACGCCGCGCGGGAAGCGGTTAATCACGGTCACGAGGTACTTATCCAGTCCGACGCAGGTGTTGGCGCTGGTTTCACGGATGAAGACTATGTCGCGGCCGGAGCCAAAATGATTGGCACTGCCGAGGAAGTCTTTGCCCAAGCGGACATGATTGTGAAGGTGAAAGAGCCACAGGCGGTGGAGCGCAAAATGCTGCGCGAAGGCCAGTTGTTGTTCACTTACCTGCACCTTGCACCGGACCCAGAGCAAACCGTAGATCTGCTTAAGAGCGGTTGCACGGCCATTGCGTATGAAACCGTGACTGATGATCGCGGTGGACTGCCGCTTCTTGCACCAATGTCTGAAGTTGCTGGCCGCCTCGCGCCGCAGGTTGGGGCCTACACGTTGCAAAAAGCAAACGGCGGTCGCGGTGTTTTGATGGGTGGCGTACCTGGAGTGGCACCTGCCAAAGTGGTGGTGATTGGCGGTGGCGTTGTTGGTACCCACGCGGCAAAAATTGCGGCCGGAATGGGGGCGGATGTCACAGTGTTGGATCGCTCATTACCGCGTTTGCGGTATCTGGATGACGTCTATGGCGGCACGTTTAAGAACCAATACTCGACCGCTGGCGCAACCGCGGATCTGGTACGTGAGGCCGATATGGTTATTGGTGCGGTCCTTATTCCTGGCGCGGCCGCTCCAAAACTTGTGTCCCGAGCACAGTTGTCTGAAATGAAACCCGGCGCGGTGCTGGTGGATGTGGCGATTGACCAAGGTGGCTGCTTTGAAACCTCCCGTGCCACCACGCATGCAGACCCAATCTATGAGGTTGATGGCATCATGCACTACTGTGTGGCCAACATGCCGGGTGCGGTAGCACGTACTTCCACACAGGCGCTGGGCAATGCTACCCTGCCGTTCCTGCTGAACCTGGCCAACAAGGGCTGGAAACAGGCGTGTGAGGACGACCCGCATCTTCTCAACGGACTGAACGTGCACGCCGGTCAATTGACCTACTACGCCGTTGGTAAGGCGCTGGGCATTGATGTGATCTCTCCGTCTTTGGCGTTGAAATCCTAGGGGGACTTCCCCTCAAACAACGGCTGCAGCGCTTTTAGTCGTGCTGCGGCAAACTCTGAGAAGGCCCGGACACGTGGCACACGGCGCAGATCAGCGTGGGTCAATATCCACAGAGGTGCCTGTGTAAACAGCGGTAGGCCCGGCACCCGCGCCAACTGCGGATCGGTATCCCCCAAGAAGCAAGCCATGCGCGTTGCACCTATGCCTGCACGGGCCGCGCCAATTGCCGCGCTCATATCATCCACTGTCAGACGCGTGTTCAAGTTGGGTCGCATCGCCTTGATTTCTGCTGGTGGACCTGGCCAATGTGCAAATCGGACCCAATCCAAAGGTGTGGTTCCGCCTTGGTCACGGTCCACCAGATCGTGGTTGGCATAGACCGCTCCTCGCAGCTCAAACAACCGCCTGCCAACCAAAGTGTCCGGCGGTGATTTGGCAAATCGTATGGCGACGTCTGCTTCGCGCCGTGCCAGATTTAATGTGTCGTTTGTTGCTGTCAGTGACAGTTCGATCTCCGGGTAAGCAGTGACAAACTCGGCCACAATCGGGGCTAGCACACGCTCGATGATCAACTCGGAGGCGGTGACCTTCAATGGGCCGCTGATCGTTGTGTCCCGCGCGGCAATTTGACGGTCTAACCCGCGCTCCAAATCAGACATTGCTTCAGCAGTTCGCACCGCCTCCAAGCCAGCCTCTGTTGGCACGTAACCGCTGGCCAACCGATCAAACAGCCGAGTTCCAAGCGCTTCTTCGGCGGAGGTAATGCGGCGGGCCACGGTGGCATGGTTCACGCCCAAGGCGCGGGCAGCCCCACTGGTTCCGCCGTGCCGTGCGGTTTCCAGTACAAATTTCAGGTCATCCCAGTTCAACATGGGGTGATCATATTTGCACAAGTGATGTGCGACAACGATCGTTTTCAATCAAGTCTTGGGCCTTACTTATGCAATCACACGCTAAGGAGACCAAAATGACCGCATACGCATTTGTGAATTTGACAATCACCAACCCAGACAGCTTTGCCGCTTATCGTGAGAAAGCTGGCGCGGCGTTGAAAAAGCACGGAGGTGCCCCATTGGAAGTCTCCAAACAGCCAGAAGTGATCGAAGGCACAGCGCCGGCTCCTAGTGTCGCGGTGATTTTGACGTTTCCGGGCCGCGATGCGGCCAAAGCCTGGATTAATGATCCGGAGCTGGCCGAAGTGCACGCACTGCGCGAAGGGTCCGGAAGCTCCACCATAACGCTGCTTTAATCCTACAAAAAAGGCGGCCAGTTGGCCGCCTTTTCGTTGGTTTTTACGTTTAAGCTTCGCGCTTGATTTCCACGGTGTGTGGGTACGGGATCGAGATGCCATCTTTGTCGAAGGCTTCTTTGATCGCCTGTGTCAGGCCAAATTTCAGCTCCCAAAAATCGTCCGCCACGCACCAAACGCGCATGGTGATATCCACAGAGCTGGCGCCTAGATTGGTCACACGCGCCCAGGCTTCTGGATCTTTCAGCACACGCTCATCTGCGTTGGCAGTGTCCAGGATGATTTGCTTGGCTTTGTCTGCGTCGTCACCATAATCAATGCCAAATACCACGTCTACGCGGCGGGTTTCGTGCGCGGAGAAGTTAGTGATAACCGATCCCCAGGCCTGACCATTTGGGATGATGATCTGAACGTTGTCCGGTGTCACAAGCTCGGTCACAAACAGATTCAAATCTACAACCGTGCCGGCTGTGCCACCCACTTCAACGTATTGTCCCATCTTGTATGGACGGAAAAGGATCAGCATGAAACCTGCCGCGAGATCTGCAAGCGTGCCCTGCAATGCGAGGCCAATGGCCAGTGTTGCTGCGCCCATCATCGCCACAAGCGATGTGGCTTCGATGCCAAAGATGCCGAGGATGGCAACCAGCACCATCAGCAAGATCACCCAGCGCACAATACTGGCGGCAAAATTGCCAAGCGTTGCATCAATTTCTGGCGTATTGTTCACGCGGTTGCGCACCATACGGCTGATCGCACCTGCGACCATCCAACCGATGATCAGCACCAGCAGTGCTTTGATAGCGGTAATCAGCAAGGGGCCAAAGCCCTGTGCCTGTTCTACAATGGATTCCAACGGACTTCCCCCGATTTACGTGCCCTTTTTGGGCGATTATTTAACGTGTTGGCTCTGCGCTGACGCACAGTAACATGCACCCTATCGCACAAACAGAGCGGTAGCGGGATGGGAAAAGCTGCTTATCTATCCCCTTATGACCGCGACAGGAGAAAAATCATGACAACTGTTACAGATCACCCGATCAACAGCCGATGGGCGGCACAAGATCCAAGTGCTTTGCAGCTTTACGCTTTCCCAACGCCAAACGGCGTGAAGGTCTCGATCATGCTGGAGGAGATTGGCCTGCCTTATGAGGCCCATTTGGTCACCTTGAGTGACGCGGACGTCAAAAGTCTGGAGTTTCTGGCACTGAACCCCAACAACAAGATCCCTGCCATCATTGATCCCAATGGCCCGGATGGCCAGCCGCTCAGCTTGTTTGAGAGCGGCGCAATCCTGATCTACCTCGCCGAGAAAACCGGCAAGTTGATTGGCAGCTCGTCGGCTGAGAAATACGAGGCCATTCAATGGGTCATGTTCCAGATGGCCGGGGTTGGCCCGATGTTTGGTCAGCTTGGATTCTTCACCAAATTTGCAGGGTCTGAAATTGAGGATCCGCGCCCTCGCGAGCGCTACCAAAACGAAGCCAAGCGCCTGCTGTCTGTTTTAGAGAAACAGCTGGAAGGCCGCGATTGGATCACGGGCACATATTCGATTGCGGATATCGCCACCGCGCCGTGGTTGCGTGCACTGGACTACTACGGTGCCAAAGACGCAGTGGGTTGGGAGAACTACCCCAACGTGAACGCCTATCTTGAGCGGTTCTTGGCGCGCCCTGCGGTGCAAATTGGGCTGAAAACACCTGCCATTCCAGAATAGGTGGAGGAGGGGGGACTCAGGCTCCCCCTTTTTGACTAGGTCTGCGAGCGGATACTGTCCGCGATCTTTTCGCCAATCATAATGGTTGGTGCGTTGGTATTGCCGCCGATCAACGTTGGCATCACCGACGCGTCCACAACCCGTAGGCCTTCGACGCCACGCACACGGCACTCTGTGTCCACCACTGCCAAGTCATCCACGCCCATTTTGCAAGTCCCCACCGGGTGGTAAATTGTATCTGCGCGCGCGCGGATGTCTGCTTCCCAAGCGGCATCAGAGCCGTCGTGATTGTAGTAGCGGTCGCCGCGCCAACCTTCGAGTGCGCTGTCTTGCATGATGCCGTCGAGCGTCTTGATTGCCTTCTTCATCACCTGCAAATCGCGCTCGTCCTCTAGGAACTGAGGGTCAATCTTGGGCGGTTTGGCTGGATCTGCAGAACGCAGCGTGACGGTTCCCCGGCTATATGGGCGTAACACACACACATGGCAGCTGTAGCCGTATGGTAGGTGCATCTTGCGGTTATGATCATCCACAATCCCCACCACGAAGTGCAATTGAATGTCAGGTTTATTCAAGCCGGGATCGGTTTTGAAAAACGCGCCACTTTCGGCAAAAGGCGAGGCAAAAAGTCCGGTGCCTGTTTTGCGCCACCGCATCGCCGCCTTGGCCATTTTGGTCAAACCGGATGGCGTCAGGCCAACGGTATCTTTCTTCTTGTTGCGGTAGCTTAGAATGTGGTCGAGGTGATCTTGAAGATTTTGCCCAACGCCGGGCAAATCATGCACCAAGGTGATGCCGTGTTTCTCGACTTCCTCCCGTGGCCCAATGCCCGACAGCAACAGGAGTTGAGGCGAGCCAAACGCCCCGCTGGAAATGATGACCTCTTTTCTAGCCTTCAGAGTTTCAACATTCCCCTTGCGTTCAATCTCCAAGCCAACTGCTCGGCTTTTTTCCATGAGCACTTTGCGCGCCAGCGTTTTGGTGTAGACCGTCAAATTTTGTCGATGCAGGCAGTCGCGCAGGTACGCCGCCGCGGCAGAGCAGCGCTCGCCTTTGTGATCACCGTCAAAAAACTGCGTGACCTGGTAATGTCCGGCGCCGTCCTGTTCGGGTCCATTGAAATCCGTGTTGGTGCGAATTTGATGGGCGTTGCAGGCGGCGATGAAAGCATCGTTGATGGCTCGTGGCTCAGCTTGATCGCCTACCTGCAGAGGCCCACTTTCACCATGCAGATCGTCGGCACCTCTTTGGTTGCCCTCGGACCTCTTGAAATAGGGAAGCACGCTCTCCCAGTCCCAGCCGCCGCAGCCAAGTTTGGCCCATTCGTCATAATCGGACTTATGACCACGGACATACAGCATGGCGTTGATGGCGGAGCTGCCACCAAGAGCCTTGCCACGTGGCTGAAACCCTCGACGATTGTTGAGCTGTTTCTGAGGAACGGTTTTGAGCGCCCAGTTGTTGATTTTGGGGCGGCCTGAAATCATCGCCGCGATCATCGCAGGCGCGCGAATAAAGATGTCTTCGCCTTTGCCTCCAGCCTCGACCAAACACACGTTGGTGTGTGGGTCTTCGCTCAGTCGTGCGGCTAATACACACCCTGCGGACCCGCCGCCGACGATGATGTAGTCAAATTCCATGCCACCCTCCTGTGCTGAACCTCAGCCTAGGAGGGGGCAATTTCATCAAGCAAGTCTAACGCGACGTAAGTATGCAGCACACGCCGAACAGATTTAGCCTTTCGGAAGTTCGCTTGTCAGAACGTAGCGCAGGATTTCAACAACCTGCGCTGGTTCCTCCGTCACGGCCAAAGCGGCAGCATGCACTTCTTTCAGGGCGTGCTGTTGATCTGGCATCGACAAGACAATGATCGATTTGCCAAGCGCTGCGGCATAGCCAGCGTCAAAGGCGGCATTCCACTGGCGGTATTTCTCGCCAAACCGCACCACAACCACATCAGCGTCTTCAATGCCCTTGCGGGTGCGAATAGCATTCACCATCGCGCCTTTGTGGTCGTGCCAATATTTGTTTTCTTCAGCGCCCAAAATGGCGACACCGCAATCATCAGACGCCGCGTGGTTGGTCACAGGGCTGTTGAAGCTGATATCGAGATCGGCAGCCCCCTCTTTGATTTGTTCGCGCCAGTCAGTGTGAATTTCGCCGGACAGATAGACGTTTAGGCTCATGGGGTATCCTCTCTTGCTTGCGCAAGGTCATAACCTGTCCGGCGCTGTGCTCCAATCCCTCACGATTTGAAGCAGTTTCAATCACATGTGTTCAAAGCTTGCGCGCAACAAGGTAGCGGCTTGGAGGATCGGCAGGAAAATTTCCGCTTTCGATGATGCGGAAGCCCGCATCGGTGATTGAGCGCTCTAACTCAGCAATGGAAAAGAACCGCACAAACGGGGCTTTTCCGAAGAATTGCATCAACGGAATCGCCGTTTTCAACAGGCGAAACTTAATGGATTGCATGTTCTCGCTCAGGCACGGGGTTTTGCTGATGAACAACCCGCCCGGTTTCACGCGCTTGGCCACCTCGGCCACAGCTATGTCACCATCCTCTAGGAGGTGGATCAGGTTATGCGCCAACACCACATCAAACGGACCTTCCGGCGCGCTTTCCGGAGTGGCTTGCACCAGACGGATGTTCTTGGCGCCGGCTTCGCTGACTCGTTCACGGCCAACCTCCAGCATGCCACCAGACACATCCGTCGCCACCATCTCGGTCACGGCGTCTGCGAGTTTGATGGCTGTGGACGCGGTGCCGCACCCAAGCTCCATCACCACATCGGTTTCTTTGAGGTAAGACCGTGTCCGCCCCAGCGTATACTCATACGATTGCATGTCACTGATGGCGGATTTGGCGTATTTCTGTGCCACCCCATCCCAAAACTTTGCTGCTGCTTGCATGGCTGTTCTCCTTTCCAGGACATAGATACCTATGCAGGAATGCAATATAAATTGCCGAAATTCGCAGTGTTGATATACGTATTTGCATGATTGATCCCAAGACCACCTTTGACTGGAACCATATCCGCGCGTTTTTAACGACAGCGGAGGAAGGCTCGCTGTCTGCGGCTGCGCGTCAGCTTGGGCAGACACAGCCGACCTTGGGTCGGCAAGTTGCGGCCCTGGAAGAAGACTTGGGCGTGATGTTGTTTGAGCGGGTCGGCAGAACACTTGAGTTGACCGTCGCGGGCGGAGAGCTGCTCGAGCATGTCCGCGCCATGCGGGAAGCCGCCGACCGGGTGGCATTGGTGGCTTCCGGGCAAAATCAGGATGTCGAGGGGCGTGTGGCCATTACGGCGTCGGATGTCTATTCGGTGCATCTTTTGCCCCCAATCCTTCGAGAACTTCGTGTGAAAGCGCCGCGTTTGATTATCGACGTGGTTGCGTCAGATGACGTGCAGGATCTCATGCGGCGCGAAGCGGACATTGCCATCCGCCATGTGCGTCCGGAGCAACCGGATTTGATCGCGCGCTTGGTGCGGGAAGCGAAGGGATATTTCTATGCGTCAACCGAGTATTTGGATTTGCGCGGTCGGCCCAAAACCGTAGCTGATCTCAAACACCATGATTTTGTTGGCTCCGGCGACGTGCCGCGCATGCTGGAGTATCTCAAACCAATGGGGTTCCCGATTGATCTAGACAACTTCCGCACCGGATCAGATAGCGGGCTGGTGGCCTGGGAAATGTGCAAGCAGGGGTTTGGCATCGCACCTATGGCTGACGATGTGGCGGAAACCACGCCTGGCATAGAGCGGATTCTGCCCGACTTGGCGCCTATCGTCTTTCCAATTTGGTTGACCACGCACCGCGAACTGCACACCAGCCGGCGCATACGTCTGGTGTTTGACACGCTGGCTGAACACTTGACCGAAAATTAGGAAAGCGGGCGCAGCATCATCACGCGGCTCTCATCGCGCTCGGTCTCTTGCCAGCCCAGATGTGTATAAAGTGCGACATTGTCCGGCATATCCACATGCGTCGCCAGAGCAATGGATTCACAGCCAGCGTCTTGAGCCAACTTCAACGCAAACCGGATCAACACCCCACCAAGGCCGCGTCCCCGCGCTTGGGCGGCTACAGCCACATTCATCAGGTGCGCGGTTGGTGGTGTGGTAGAGAGCATCAGGACACCCGATAAATCGTCCATCACCCAGGCCTGCCCGTCGCCAATGGCGTCAGCTACTCCGCCAGACACATCCGGCAGAGCAATGCTTTGATCACGATAGGGTTGGTAGGCGGCGTCGATCAGCCGCGCGATGGCAGGGGCCTCTTCGACCCGCGCCAAACGCGGCTGTGATGCATCAGCCACGCAGCGTACCGCCGGTGGCCTTGCTGACTTTGGCGACAATCTTGGCAGCGACGGCCTCAATGTCGGCTTCTTTCAGCGTCTTGTCTGTTGGCTGCAAGCGCACTGTGATGGCGAGGGATTTTTTGCCTTCCCCAAGTGCGCCGCCGATGAACTCGTCAAAGACGCGCACATCTTCGATCAGCGCCTTGTCCACGCCAGAGGCGGCATTGACCACCGTCAACGCTTCGACATCGGCATCCACCACAAAGGCAAAGTCACGCTCAACCGCCTGTAGGTCAGCCATTGTCACAGCCCCTCTAGACGCGGATTTTTTACGTGGCATCGGGATTTCTGCGGTGTGAATGGCAAAGGCCACAACCGGCCCTTTTACGTTCAGCGTGTCCAGCACTTTGGGATGGATTTCGCCAAATGCACCGAGGATTTTTTTCGGGCCCAGACCCACCTTCGCGCTGCGACCCGGGTGCCACCAGTCATTGGTGCCGCGGTTGTAGGTCAGCTTGGTAGGAGCACCAAGCGCATCCATCACTGCTTCCATGTCAGCTTTGGCGTCATAGATGTCGACACCACGGCTCTCACCATGAATGTCTTTGCCAACGGTGCGGCCCACCAAAATGCCGGTTAGCAGGTTTTCTTGCTCACCTGGTTCGCCGCCGTGGAATACCGCGCCACATTCAAACAGGGCCATATCCATGAAACCACGCGCCTGATTGCGCGCTGCGGCTTGCAAAAGCCCAGGTAGCAGGGAGGGGCGCATGTGGCTCATCTCACTGGAAATCGGGTTCTCCAGCTTGGTCGCATCGCTGCCACCGCCAAACAACTTGGCCGCTGCTTTGTCGATGAAGCTGTATGTCACGCACTCGTTGTACCCGAGGGCCGCAGTGGTGCGGCGGGCAATTTGTTCGCGTTTCTGCATGGCAGACAAGATTTGCTCCGGAACGCCAGCGTCGACACGCGGCAGTGGTTTGCCTTCCAATTTGGTCAGCGACGCAATCCGCGCCACTTCTTCAACCAGATCAGCGGACCCACGAACATCGGGACGCCAGCTTGGCACATGGGCCATGTCGCCTTCGATGGTGAAGCCAAGGGCTTCCAACGTGGCGTGCTGCGTCTCAGCTGGAATTTCCATGCCCACCAAGGACTGAACTCGATCGGTGTCCAGCTTATAGGCGCGCGACACATCAGGCACTGCGCCGGCGGTCACGATGTTGCTGGGCTCACCGCCGCAAAGATCAATAATCATCTGCGTTGCGTCATCCATGGCCTGCATGTTGTAGGCCGGGTCGATGCCACGTTCGTTGCGATAGCGCGCGTCCGAATTGATTTTCAAACCACGACCCGTATAGGCGATTTGGATGTGATCCCAAACAGCGGCCTCTAGGAAAACATTAGTAGTTTCTTCGGTGCAGCCGGTGGGCAAGCCGCCCATGATGCCGCCGATGGATTCGACACCTGCGTCGTCGGAGATGACAACCATGCCCTCTTTGAGCGTGTATTCTTTCTCATCAAGACCAACGAGGGTCTCGCCACCCACCGCGCGATGTACGCGCAGGTTGCCTTTGACTTTGTCGGCATCAAACACGTGCAGAGGGCGGTTGCGGTCAAAAGTGAAGAAGTTGGTGATGTCCACCAGTGCTGAGATCGGCCGCAGACCAATGGCTGTCAGGCGGTCTTGCAACCATTGCGGCGACGGGCCGTTTTTCACACCTTTGATCAGGCGACCGGCAAAGACTTCGCAGCCCTCTGTGGCCGCGCTTTCGTCAATTGTGATGGCGATTGGGCTTTCAAACCCACCTTCGATTGAGGCTGTCTTGGCAGGTTTCATCTTGCCCAGGCCACGTGCGGCCAAATCCAAGGCAATACCACGCACACCCAGCGCATCCGGACGGTTAGGGGTGATTGCAATCTCGATCATGGTGTCGACTTTGGACGGATCATTGTCAGCCAGCCAATCGACAAATCTGTCGCCCACGTCGCCAGACGGCAGTTCGATGATGCCGTCGTGTTCGTCTGACAGCTCCAGCTCGCGCTCGGACGCCATCATGCCATAGCTTTCCACGCCGCGGATCTTGCCCACCGAGATGGTGATATCCAACCCCGGAATATACATACCCGGCTTACAGACAACGACGGTGATGCCTTCGCGTGCATTGGGCGCGCCACAGATAATCTGAAGCTCACCTTCATCTGTGGCAACTTTGCAAACGCGCAGCTTATCCGCATCCGGATGCTTCTCGGCATGCACCACCTTGCCCAGCTTAAACTCGGCCAGCCGCTCAGCAGGGTTGGAAACGTCTTCAACCTCAAGGCCAAGGTCGGTCAGGACCTCAACAATCTCATCAACGCTTGCGTCGGTCTCAAGGTGATCTTTCAACCAGGAAAGAGTGAATTTCATCGCGCCGGTCCATCAGTCAAATAAGGGTCAGAAAGCCGTTTAACGGATTAGCACCATAGGGGAAAGACCACATTGAATGCAAACTTCCGAAAGAGGACCGCGGAAGAGGTGGATTATTCAACAACGTCAACCCGATTTTGCGATTTTGGGATTCTGGCGCATAGTACCGGGAGACGCAGTAGGGGAGAGAGAAATGGCTCCGCAGGACAGTGGCATTAAAACAGCCTTTTTTGTGATCGCTGACATTTCCGGCTACACTAAGTTTATGGCAGAAACGCCAATTGAGCATGCCAAAGGTATTTTGGAAGCGTTGTTTGGCGAATTGGTCCCAGCAATTCGGTCGCCGCTTGAAGTCTCAGGTTTGCAGGGCGATGCGGTCTTTGCCTATGCCTTTGAAAGCGATGTGATGACCAAGCAGTTCATCCTCGATTTTTCCGAGCAGCTCTACTGCGTGTTTGCCCGCGCAAAAGAAAAGATGCTCCTAAACACCAGTTGCCCCTGTGACGCCTGCGCCAACCTAGATGAACTGGAACTCAAGATCGTAGTTCACCATGGTGAATGCGTAATCCAAGACACCGGTGGGCGTCAGGAATTGGCGGGCCAGGATGTGATCACCGCCTTCCGTCTGTTGAAGAACTCCGTCAAAGACAACACGGGCATGAACGCCTACACGCTGATTTCCTGCAAAGCTCTCAAGGCGATGGATCTAGTTGATTACTTTGACGAGACGGAATTCTTCAGTGAGGACATCGAGCACATTGGCGAGGTCGAATACGTTGTGCGGGATATGCGCGCTGCGTGGGCCCGGCGTCGGCAAACCAAGCGCACCTTTGTGGAACCCCGTGATGATCTGTTGATCGACGAATGGATGGTGCCATTACCGGTGTCCCCGGAGGTGGCTTTTACCATCATGACGCGGCCGGATTTACGCGCCGAATGGATCGGAGCTGACAAGGTGGACATGCTCAACACCAACAAAGGCAAGATTGAACCCGGCACGCTCTATCACTGCTATCACGGGGATGATGTCTTCCCGTTTGAGGTAGTGGATTGGAACCCAGGTGAATATGTGACCGGGCGCTACAATATGCCAATGGGTATGTCGATGTTGGAAACCATTGAAATGGCTGAGATGGGAGCTGGGACAATGGTGAAACTACGCTATGCCAAAGTGACGTCCAAAAAACTCATGGGGAAGCTGATGTCGAGCACGGTGAATAAAAAGATTCGCGGCGTCATCCTTCCGGACAAAGAGAACCGCATCAACAAGATGACTGCACTGAGCAGACAGATAGTGACCTCTGCCGAAGGCGTGGCACAACCCAGCTAAGCCGCAGAGTCACTTTTTGTGTTGCCATAGTTTGATGAGTTTCTTTGTTTTGCGTGTCTGGTTCGTTTGATCTGCAAGCAGTTCGGTGGCGCGACGGCTCTTTTTGCTTGCAAGTATCAGGCCTGGCAGCACAGTCACCCAACCAATCGGATAAAACGCAAATGCCCAAGAGCCTGCCCACGCAGGCAGAAACGTTAAAACGACCGCAACAACGAAAAGGCTGCGCTTCCAGACCTTAGGTTTGGCTGAGACTTTGACGTCCCACCAATCCCAATACGCTGCCAAATGTACTTGAAACAGATACATCAGCGCTGTGCCTCTAGAGCAAAAAGGCGAGGCTACGTTGTCCTCGCCGCAAGCGCTCTTGTTACCGGTTCAAACCGCTGTGCAGGGTTGGCTGATCCAAGCTTGCAAATCCGTAGTGGCGCAACCAACGCAGGTCGCTGTCAAAGAAAGCGCGCAGATCCGGGATGCCGTATTTTAGCATCGCCAAACGGTCGATGCCCATGCCAAAGGCAAAGCCTTGGTATTCGTCCGGATCAATGCCGCCTGCTTTCAGCACGTTGGGGTGCACCATGCCGGAGCCCAGCACTTCAAGCCAGTCGTCGCCTTCGCCAACCTTCACAGTGCCACCTTCCCAGCTGCACTGGATGTCCACTTCAGCAGACGGCTCCGTGAACGGGAAGTGTGACGCGCGGAAGCGGGTTTTTACATCGGTGCCAAAGAAGGCAGAGAAGAACTCTTCGAGCACCCACTTGAGGTTCGCCATGGAAATGTCTTTGCCAAGTGCAAGACCTTCAACCTGGTGGAACATCGGTGTGTGGGTTTGGTCATAATCGGCACGATACACCCGTCCCGGACAAATGATGCGAATTGGCGCACCGTCTTTTTCCATGGTGCGGATTTGTACCGGGCTGGTGTGGGTGCGCAGCACATGCGGCCGGCGCTCGTCACCCTCAGCGCGGTGGGTGTAAAACGTGTCCATCTCGGCGCGGGCCGGGTGGTGTCCCGGAATGTTCAGCGCGTCAAAGTTATACCAATCGGTTTCGATCTGCGGGCCTTCGGCCACGGCAAACCCCATGTCGGCAAAAATGGCGGTCACCTCTTCGGTGACTTGGCTGATCGGGTGGATCGTGCCCACGCGGTGATTGCGGGACGGCAGCGTCACATCCAGCCATTCGGTGGCCAGGCGGGCATCCAGGGCTGCATCCGAAAGCGCCACTTTTTTGGCGGCCAGCGCCGAGTTGATCTCGTTTTTCAACGCGTTGAGCGCCGGGCCTGCGACCTGGCGCTCCTCGGGAGTCATTTTGCCCAGCTCGCGCATTTTCAGGCTGACTTCGCCTTTTTTGCCAACGGCCTGAACCCGCAGTTCTTCAAGGGTGGCTTCGTCCGCTGCTGCGGCAATGGCTTCGATGTATTTTGTGCGCAGTTCGTCCATGGCAGGGCCGTCCCAGATGAGAAATTACCGCAGACCTCCTATCACACGCCCCTTTGATTGCAAGCATACAGAGCCGCCCCACCTTGGAAACCACAAGTTTGCCATCAATTGCGCATCAGCAGTGGCCCAAGGCTGGCAGGGGCAACAACGGCGCGCGCGGTGTGGGTGTGGACCCGTACTCCTGTGGCAAGCTCAGGGAACAGGGCAAACATTTCCTGCTGGGTACCACAATCCACCATTTTCATGGCGTCGGCGCCCGGGAAGAAGCTTTCGCTCAGTACCCCATCACCGCTGACAATCTGATGGTCGTCAAACAGCAAGTGAAAATAGATGATGGAGTCACATTCACAAATACGCACGTCGCAGTCATCCACCAGGGTTTTTGCCGGTACCAATATTTCGTCTTCTCCAAACATGAGCTGCGCTCGCCACCCGGTTAAAAAGATCCGATGATCTTGGGACACTTGGTGCGGTTTTAGGGCGCCAAATGTGTCTGGCGAAAACTGGACCGGCGCATATTTTCCGGTGCCGGGAACCGTTCTGCGCCCGATCCAACGCACAGGTTGCAGTCCATTGTCGCGGGTCCAGATTAAATCCCCCTCGCTGAGCGTGCCGATCAGCTGGTGGCCAACTTCCGTGCGAATGCGTGTGCCATCCGCAAAGCAGGCAACGCCCGGATCTCTTGCGCCGACTGATGTATTGATAAGTTGTGTTGGTGCGGGGTGATTAAACTGCGAGCTGGTTGTGGTGCTGTTTGGTGACGTCGTGACAGGCTGGTTCACAGTGGTGGCACCAGCAGCGGCCCCGTCAAAGGCGAGGATGTTCCGCGTTCCCCCACCGATGTGGTAGAAATCGATCACAGTGCCCGCTGTGGTGTTGGTGAGGGCGTAGGCCTCATAGTTTCCGGTACCGTGGCCATCCGGATCCGTGCGCAGGATGGGGAAGCTGGAGGCGGAGAACGCTAAGACCTGTTCATTTGTGTCCGGATCTATGGAGACCAAAACATCCGGGTGGGAAAGCGGGATCTCGATGCCGACACCGCCATCTGGCTGATAAAACGACACCACATAATCACGAGGGTCTTCGTCATGGGCTAAGGCAATTTCCAAAAATTCCTCAACACCTGAGTTTCGCGCATAGGCATTGGAATAATGCAGCTCGCTGATACGGGCCATTCTAACCTCCAAATCACTGGTACATTTTGCGGCAAACACTCGCCGCGCAGGCATCATGGGGTCAGAATGGTAAATAAAATGTAACTTGTTTTCGGTTTGTTTCCTTTTCGTGCTCCTTGCGATTACTGTGTGTTCGGTCTTTGGGCACAAAAAAAGCCCGCGTCAAAAACGCGGGCTTTTTCAAGTCTGTTGCTAGGGCTTAAGCAGCCAGAGCAGCTTTTGCTTGATCCACAATCGCGGTGAACGCATCTGGTTCATGAACGGCCAGGTCGGCCAGAACTTTACGGTCCACTTCGATACCAGCCAGTGTCAGGCCGTTGATGAAGCGGCTGTAAGTCAGCGCTTCGTCGTGGGCGCGCACAGCAGCGTTGATCCGCTGAATCCACAGCGCGCGGAAATTGCGCTTACGATTCTTACGGTCGCGTGTTGCGTACTGGTTCGCCTTGTCGACGGCCTGCGATGCAACGCGGAAAGTATTCTTGCGACGACCATAATAACCTTTGGCGGCTTTGATGATCTTCTTGTGACGGGCGTGGGTTACGGTACCACCTTTAACGCGGGACATATCTTATCTCCTCTTAGCGGTCGTAGGGCATGAAGCCCTTGACGATCTTAGCGTCGGGGGCGGACAGGGTCGTAGTGCCACGGGCGTTACGAATGAATTTGCGGGTGCGTTTGATCATGCCGTGGCGTTTACCAGCTTGGCCAGCAAGCACTTTGCCGGTGGCAGTGACCTTAAAGCGCTTTTTGGCGCTCGACTTAGTCTTCATCTTAGGCATTTCCGTCTCCTTTGTATTCGGTCGGTGACAAACGCGACTCGGCATGCCTTCTAGCCGGTCGCGCGAATAGAGGCGCCGTATAGGCCGCAAATCTCAGTCGTGCAAGGCCTTTTGACTCATTTCTTGGGTTCGCTGTCTCAGTGGATGATATCGGCAATCACCCGGATCACCACATTGGGTAAATCCGCCACGCTATAACGCGCCGGATCCAGGAGGATCGCCCCGGCGATAACCGCAGCGGAGAGGATAAAGGCCCCCATCGCGGTGCGCGGCACACGACTGTCAGCATGAGCAGCCAGCATGGCCGGAATGGAGAAAAGCCCCACAACCAGTCCAATGGTGATCAGATAGTCCGTTGCCATGCCTGCCTTAGGCCCTTCTTGGGGATGCCGTTGGCTGACGCTACTCTGACTCGAGGTTGAAAATCAAACGCTCGTCACAGGGGGACACCCGCAGAATGTTGGTTGTGCCCGGCACGTTAAACGGCAGACCCGCGGTCACGATAATCTGATCCTGCTCCTCCGCATAGCCTAGATCACGCGCGGCACGGGCTGAGGCCACAACCGCCATTTTAAAGCGGCTGACATTGGAAGTGATCACACAGTTTGTGCCCCAGCTGAGTGCCAGGCGCCGCGCAGTTCCGCGCAAAGAGGTCATCGCGATGATGGGGACCCGCGGGCGTTCACGTGCAATCAACAACGCGGTTGTGCCGGATTGGCTGAAGCAACAGATCGCGGCCACTTGTGTGGTCTCTGCAATTTCACGAGCGGCGGCAACAATCGCGTCTGCAACACCGGAACGCGGCAGTGTGCGGCTGGCCTCAATGATCTCGCGATAAGTTGGATCGTTTTCCACCTCAATTGCGACATTGTTCATGGTGGTCACGGCTTCGATTGGGAAACTGCCTGCCGCTGATTCCGCCGACAGCATGATCGCGTCGGAGCCTTCATAAATCGCAGTTGCAACATCAGAGACCTCAGCGCGGGTTGGCATGGGGCTGTCAATCATGCTTTCCAGCATCTGGGTTGCCACAATTACGGGCTTCGCCACATTGCGGCATTTCCGGACAAGGCGTTTTTGAATTGGGGGCACTGCGCTAACCGGCAATTCCACGCCTAGGTCTCCACGGGCCACCATAATGCCATCAGAGGCCGCTAGGATTTCATCAAAAGCTTCGACTGCGGCAGGCTTTTCGATCTTGGAAATCAGCGCCGCGCGGCCTTGGGCCAACTCACGCGCTTCCTGAACATCTTCTGGCCGCTGCACAAACGACAACGCCAGCCAGTCCACACCCAATCCACAGACAAACTCCAAATCATCCCGGTCTTTTGCGGACAGCGCTGCCAAAGGCAGCACAACGTCAGGAACGTTCACTCCTTTGCGGTTTGAAATTGTGCCGCCAGTTGTGACCACACAATTGGCAAAGTCAGCGCCACAGCTCTCCACTTTCAGACGAATCTTGCCGTCATTTACCAGCAGGTTCGAGCCGTCTTTAAGGGCTGCAAAAATCTCGGAATGCGGCAAGCATACACGATTTACGTCACCTTCAGCAGGGTCGAGGTCGAGCCGGAACTTTGCGCCGTCTACCAGCTCTTCTTCCCCGTTGGCAAACACGCCAACGCGCAATTTTGGTCCTTGCAAGTCAGCCAGAATGGCAATCGGGCTTTGCAGGTCTTTCTCAACCTGACGAATGATCCGGTGCTTCTCCCGGATTTCATCATGGCTTCCGTGGCTCATGTTCAGGCGGAACACATCGGCACCGGCTTCATGCAGGTTGCGGATCATGTCGTAGGTTTCGGAAGCTGGGCCCAATGTGGCCACGATTTTCACGTTTCTCAGTCGTCTCATGATCCGTCTTTCTTTGCGGTAGCTCGTCTGGGTATTCGGGAATTGACCCGAAGGCGCCTTGCGTGTCACCTGCTACATGTTAACGCTAACAAATACAAGGTGAACCTTGGGCATTCCAATTGCGGCACAACTGACCTAAGTCTGATCAGAAAGCAATGACAGGCCCATGACATACACACCGTTTTCGATTTACGGCGCAGAGCGCCGCTCCCGCTGGCTCATCACTTGTGACCATGCCTCTAATTATGTACCCGACGACATCAGTGGCGGTGATCTGGGACTCGACCCAGCGGATATGCAGCGCCACATCGCCTATGACGTGGGTGCTCGCGGTACATCTTTGCGATTAGGCGAGCTATTGGATGCGCCCGTGATTTGCGCCAACTGGTCCCGCCTCTGCATCGACCCAAACCGAGGCGCAGACGACCCGACGCTGGTCATGCGGCTTTATGATGGGACGATCATTCCGGGTAACCGGGACGTGGACGATGCGGAAATCGAACGTCGAAAGCTCGTACATTACCAGCCGTACCACGCCGCGCTTGAAAACCTCGCGGCGGATTGCGCAGATGTGGTGATCATCGCCATGCACAGTTTCTCGCCTAAGCTCAACGGCCGTGCGCCGCGCCCTTGGGAGATTGGCATTCTACATGCGCCGCAAGAGGATCGCTTTGGGAAGGCGTTGATTGCGGAACTGGAACAGGAGCCAGATCTGACGGTTGGCGACAACGCGCCGTATACCGGCTATTTGCCCGGGGACAGCATTGATCAACACGCCTTAAGATCCGGCCGATTGAACGCGTTGATTGAGTTGCGTAGTGACGAAATCAACACGCCAGAAACGCAAAACGCCTGGGCGGAGCGTTTGGCGCCGATTTTGCAGAGCACATTGGCTCGAAACAGCCTGTAAGTCATATTTATGACGCGTTTTCTGAAGCGTAGCGCTAGCAAAAAGCATCCGTCCACCCCATATATGGAGTGGGAAAAACAACAGCTGAAAGGAGGCTGACATGACCCAAGCAACCCTCACTGCCTTCTTTGGATGGATGACCGTCATCCACATTGGCGTTCTGCTCTTTGCAACCTGCATGATATACGGCTTGCGCGGCTGGATCACTGATCTGCATGCCAAGATTACCGGAGTTCAGAAAGACACCCTGGCGCCGCTCTATTTCCAGTGGCTTGGCACCTACAAGCTGTTGATTTTTGTTTTTGCTTTGGTGCCGTGGATCGCTCTCACGATCATGTGACGCGCTTGCCCAACGCCCTTCCGGTTGCTACCCAGTGCCCAACGCAATTGCTTCCGGAGGACAGCCATGGACAAGCAAACTCAGATCGAACTCGAAGCGGCCGCCTTCCGCACTCTGCGTGAACACCTGATGGAAAAGCGTACCGATGTGCAAAACATCGACATGATGAACCTCGCAGGGTTCTGTCGTAATTGCCTGTCCCGCTGGTATCAGGAAGCAGCCAACCAGCGTGGCATTGAGATGGACAAAAACGAGGCACGCGAGATTTACTATGGAATGACCATGGACGAGTGGAAGGCCAACTATCAAACGGACGCCAGCCCGGAAAAACAAAAAGACTTTGAAAAGGCTTTTGCGGAAAACGTCGGCACAGATAAAGCTTGATCGGAGGATCTTGCTAACGTAGAAAGGTCGCTTCGGCGGCCTTTTTTGTGCGTTTGGGCAGGCCAGAAACCAGCACATCGTCGCCTCAA
The DNA here is from genome assembly GCF_913054185.1 of uncultured Shimia sp. Taxonomy (GTDB): domain Bacteria; phylum Pseudomonadota; class Alphaproteobacteria; order Rhodobacterales; family Rhodobacteraceae; genus Shimia. The sequence continues at coordinate 8,034 of NZ_CAJXIV010000047.1, read as the reverse complement.
TCATGTCAAACTTGGTTAATAACACCTTACTCAAAGCCGTTAGAGTTTTGTGTGAGGATAAGAGCAATGTTAGCCCTTTTGGCATTAACCGCGATTTTTGGCGTCGGCATGGTAGCCGACGTGTTGAATGGCTTTGAAGAGCCGGACCTGGACGTCAGCGACGCGCCTGATGACGCGGATAACGAGACCGAGGAGGGCGAGGTCACCCCGAAGCAACTGCTTGACGTGTCCGAGGCAGTCATCCTCTCCGAGGGCGACGATACATTTGAAGGCGGCGATGGCAGCGACACGGTTACCGGTGGTGCTGGTAACGACGACCTGCGCGGCAATAATGGCGAAGATTGGCTCCATGGCGCCGAAGGCAACGACACATTGCACGGTGGGGCAAGTGGTGATGGCATAAGTGGCGGCGCGGGGGCGGACTACATCCTTGGCGGCGCTGGCGAAGACACGATCTCAGGCGGCAGCGACGATGACACCATTGCCATGGGCGACGGTAACGATCTTTATGACGCCACTCTTGTCGAAGAGCTGGGTTTAGAAGGTCTTGGTTTCGAAAACGGCGGTGACGATGTGGTGCGTGGCGGTGCTGGCAATGATGTGTTGCGCGACTATGAGGGCGCCGACACATTGTTGGGCGGCATCGGCAACGACACCGTGATTGGCACCCATCCAACTTTGGCCGATAACTCAGCTGACATGCTTGACGGCGGCTACGGTGATGACGTGTTGGTCGGCGACAACGGCGACACACTTGAGGGCGGCGAAGGCGTAGACAATTTCACGGTTGCCTTTGAGTTTGACGACAACCGCGACGAAGTGGTGATTGCCGATCTAGACGCGGCCACAGAGACGCTGACCTTTGCCTCCAGCGATTTTGGCAATGACGCGGTGATGGAATGGGAAGCCAGCTATGATGCCGACACAGAATCGATCACGATCCTATTGTCAGGCTCCCATACGGTTGACGGATCGGTGGTGACGCTGGATCAAGAACCCGCAGTGATACTGGAGAACATGACCGCAGACGATGTGGATCTTCTGAAAGTGACCTTAGACTACGCGGCATAACGGTAGCGGGCGGCTCTCAGCGGTTCAGCTCATGTTCATAGCGCTGTTTGGCAACGGCTTCATTCTGTGCCGACTTTCTGAAGTCAGTCAGCGCTGTTTCCACATAATCCAAATGCACTTTGACGGCATTGCGGGAGCCTTCTGCGTCCCGCGCCTGCAACGCTGTGTTGATGTCGCGGTGTTGTTCCAACAGTTCACCCCGGGTGGTGCGCTGTTTGAACATAATCATGCGGTTGTAAAACACACCTTCGCGCAACAGCTGATACATCGACCGCATCATATGCAACATGATCACGTTGTGACTTGCCTCAATAATGGCGAGGTGAAAATCCGCGTCCAGCTGCGCCTCATCGGTCGGATTGCGCTTAGGATGCACCGCCTCCATCTTGTCAAAAACCGCTTGGATCACTTGCAAATCCGTGTCGCTCGCATAGGTGGCTGCGCGCTCGGCAGCCAAGCTCTCCATGTCACGGCGAAACGCAATATAATCAAACACCGCCTCGTCGTGGGCGGAAAACAATTGCACCAGAGAGTCAGAAAAGGCACTGCCAAGTACGTCTGCCACAAAAATTCCTGCCCCGGCCTTGGGAGTCAGGAGGCCTTTGTCCTGCAGGGTGGCAATAGCTTCGCGCAAACTGGGTCGGGACACCCCTAACCGTTCACTCAATTCGCGTTCAGCTGGCAACCGCTCGCCGGGGCGCAAAATACCTCGCAAAATCAACAGCTCGATCTGGCGCATCACCGAGATGGAGAGTTTTTCCGGCTGAACTTTTTGAAATGGCATAGAGGACGGCCCCGCGTAACTGGTCACATAATTTGACCACGCGGCGTCCCAACGTGCAAGCCCTCGCAATGCGATCTAGATTGGTCCGCTTGATTTGCGCCTCTGGATTACGCCAGCGTCTTGGCCATGAACAGTGAGGCAGGGCTCTCCTCGTAGTCACCAAACGGGCCACAATCGGCATAGCCATGTGCCCGATACAAGCTGTGCGCTTGGTGTAGGCTGTCTCCGGTTTCCAACGTCAGAGTGGAAATCCCTTCGGTCCGCGCCTCTGCCTCAATGGCTTGCATCAACTTATGAGCAATGCCTTTGCCGCGCGCGTCGGGATGCACAAACATCGATTTGATTTCGGCATAATCACCTTTAAAGGCCAGCGCCACACATCCCAGAGAGATGTCTTCTTCCTTGGCCACAAAAAACCGCACATTGGGCTCACAGAGATCGTCTATGGACAAGAAGTGGTTGTCTTCTTCATTGAACAAAGCCTGCATCAAGGCGTGGCTGGCTCGCAAAAGTGCGGTGGCTTGTGCGTCGCGTGGATTCCCTGGCGCTACTCTAATGGTGCTCATGACGTCCTCCTTTCGATCCTTCTGCCAAAGATGTGTCACTCCAACCTGTGTCTGTCCAGCCGCCAACGTGCTGCTGCCCTCGAGTTGGGAAAAGAATGCAAGTGGTGCTTAAGAAATGGGCAACGCCCGCTGGGCGCATTGTGTCAGCAAACCGATTGTCCAACACGCAGAGCCGCTGTGCTTCCATTGTTTGGCTCGAAATTGCCAATATCTTGTGGATAACTCTGCACCATATGGCACATCCTGTGGTTTACCGTTGACTCACCACAAGTGGGCTTTGCAGAGTCACTTAATCTGAAGGAATCACAGGACCACCCGCACTTTGCGCTTTTCCAAACTCAGACTGACCGGCTTCAAAAGCTTTGTGGACCCCACCGATCTGATCATCGCGGATGGCCTGACCGGCGTGGTGGGCCCAAATGGCTGCGGCAAGTCCAACCTGTTGGAGGCGCTGCGTTGGGTGATGGGGGAGAACCGCCCCAAGGCAATGCGGGGCGGCGGCATGGAAGATGTGATCTTCGCCGGAACGTCCACGCGGCCCGCCCGCAATTTTTCCGAAGTGGCGTTGCAAATCGACAACTCGGAACGCCTTGCTCCTGCGGGCTTCAACGATGACGACGCGCTGGAAATTGTGCGTCGCATTACCCGTGATGTTGGCAGCGCCTATAAGGTCAATGCCAATGATGTGCGTGCCCGGGACGTGCAGATGTTGTTTGCGGATGCGTCAACCGGCGCGCATTCTCCCGCATTGGTCCGTCAGGGCCAAATTGCTGAGCTGATCAATGCCAAACCTAAAGCCCGTCGCCGGATCCTTGAGGAAGCCGCAGGCATTTCCGGCCTTTACCAACGCCGCCACGAAGCAGAACTAAAGCTCAAAGGTGCCGAAACCAATCTTGCCCGTGTAGACGACGTGATAGAGCAATTGGCCAGCCAATTGGCCCAGCTTTCCCGTCAGGCCCGTCAAGCGGCCCGGTATCGCGCCATTGGCGATGAGCTACGCCAAGCCGAGGGTATGTTGCTCTACCGGCGTTGGCGGGAGGCGGATGATGCCCGCGCCACCGCAGATGATGAACTCAAAACACGCACAACCCAAGCGGCCCAGGCAGAAATCCTTGCGCGGACAGCGGCCAAAGAACGCCAAGCGCGAGACGAAGTCCTGCCTGGCAAACGTGAAGAAGAGGCCATTGCCTCGGCTGTGTTGCAACGTCTGCAAGTGCAACGAGACAGTTTGAACGACCAGGAAGCGCATGCGCTGCAAGTCATAGAAACCCTGAAAAACCGCATCTTGCAGTTGGCTCGCGACATGGAGCGCGAGGCTGGTTTGAACCGGGACGCCGAAGAAACCATTGAGCGGCTGGAGTGGGAGCAGCGCGAGCTTGCCAAGGCAAGTGAGGGCCATGAGGATAAGCTCGAAGCCGCACAGGATGAAAGCCGCGAAGCCGCCAGTGTGCTGCAAGAGCGGGAAGCCGACCTGTCTCAACTGACCGAAGATGTGGCACGGCTGTCTGCTCGTCACCAATCGGCGCAACGCTTGTTGGATGACAGTCAAAAGACACAAGACAAAAACGAAGCAGAGGCCGAAAAGGCCCGCGCGGCTGTGGCGGAGTCCAACGAGGCACTGACCCGCGCAGGAGAAGAACTTGAGCTGGCCCGCGAGGCTGAAGAAGAAGCCATCGTAGGGGCTCAAGATGCCGAAGAGCGCCTAGCTGAAGTTGAAGAAGAACGCGCCGAAACTCAGTCTCGTGAAGCGGATGCTCGCGCGGAACGCTCTGAGGCCGAGGGTGAGCTGAATGCCTTGCGGGCTGAAACCACGGCGTTGGCAAAGCTGGTGGAACGTGACACCGCTGAAGGCGGCCAAATTCTGGATCGCCTGCAAGTCCAACAGGGGTTTGAGAAAGCGCTGGGCGCGGCCATGGCTGACGATCTCCGTGCGCCGGAAGTTGAGGAAGACGGCCCCTCCGGGTGGTATGTGTTGCCGCAATATGGCGAGGTGCAGCCACTGCCAGATGGTGTGACCTCACTGGTGCAACACGTCTCTGTGCCGGAGGTTCTCGAACGCCGTATGAGCCAAATTGGGCTGGTCTCCAATGAAGATGCGCTGAGCTTGCAGCCGCTCCTAAAGCCCGGCCAGCGCCTTGTTTCCCTTGAAGGTGACCTTTGGCGTTGGGATGGCTATCGCGCCTGGGCGGAAGACGCGCCAAGCGCGGCGGCGCTGCGCTTGCAACAGCTCAACCGGCTTGAGGAACTCAAGCAGGCTATGGCTCGCGCCACCGCCCGTGCCGATGGGGCTGTGGACGCGCATGAGGTGCTGCAAACCCGCCTGAGAGAGTTGGCCAACATAGATCAGTCTGCCCGCGAAGCCCGTCGCGCAGCGGATCGCGCAGTGGCGGATGCCAATCGCGCCTTGTCGCGCGCGGAGGCCGATCGGAACCTGGCAGAAGGTCGGTTGGAAAGCCTTGGTTTGGCCGTGACACGTCACGAAGAAGAAGCCATGGCCGCGCGTCAGCAATTCCAAGAGGCAGAGCGCGCACTGGCGGATTTGGGTGATCTGGACGCCGCACGTCAGGAAGTCGAAGACATCAAGATGACCGTCGAAGGCGCCCGCATCATGATGATGTCACGTCGGTCTTCCCATGATGAGGTGCGCCGCGAAGGCGAAGCCCGCCTAAAACGGTCTCAAGAGGTCATGAAAGAAGTCAGTGGCTGGCGGCACCGTCTCGAAACAGCTGAAAAACGCATGAACGAATTGGCAGAGCGCAAAGATGCCTCTGAAGATGAGTTGATTGAAGCGGGCGCCGCGCCTGAAGAAATTGCGGAGAAGCGTGAAGAGCTCACAGAAGCCATTGAGGCTGCTGAAGAGCGTCGTCGGGCCGCGTCAGACGTTCTCGCCGAAGCTGAAGCCGCTTTGCGTGAAGCTGAACATAACGAGCGCGATGCAGAGCGCCTTGCCAGTGAGGCGCGCGAAGCCCGCGCCCGCTCCGAAGCCCGCGCTGATGCGGCGCGTGAAACTGTGGCCTATGCGGCGGAGCGCATTATGGAAGCGCAAGAGGTTGCGCCCGCTGACCTCCTGGAACGCCTGGACGTCGATCCGGACAAGATGCCCGACTCCGAGACCGTAGAAAACGATGTGAACCGCCTAAAACGCCAACGCGACAGTTTGGGTGCGGTGAACCTGCGAGCGGAAGAAGACATCAAAGAGGTGCAGGAAGAGCACGACGGCTTGGTCAGCGAAAAGTCTGACCTCGAGGAGGCCATCCGCACCCTGCGCAACGGCATCGCCAGTCTGAACAAAGAAGGCCGCGAACGCCTTCTTACGGCCTTTGAACAAGTGAATTCCAACTTCACGCTGCTGTTCCGCCACCTTTTTGGCGGTGGGGAAGCAAACTTGGAGCTGGTGGAAAGTGACGATCCGCTGGAAGCGGGCCTGGAAATCATGTGCCAACCTCCGGGTAAAAAGCTCAGCACGCTGTCTCTGCTGTCCGGTGGCGAGCAAACTCTGACCGCGATGGCGTTGATTTTTGCGGTCTTCCTCGCCAATCCAGCCCCGATTTGTGTGCTGGACGAGGTTGACGCGCCGCTGGACGATGCCAACGTGACGCGTTTTTGTGACTTGTTGGATGAGATGTGCCGCCGCACCAACACGCGCTTCCTGATCATCACCCACCACGCGGTGACCATGGCGCGCATGGACCGCCTGTTTGGGGTAACCATGGTGGAGCAAGGCGTCAGCCAGCTTGTCTCCGTGGATCTCAAAGCGGCCGAAACTTTGGTGGCCTAATCACCGCAACGTGACGCCGTGCGATCAAAAAACCGCATAACCTCTTGTACGACAGGAGGCTTTTATGTGGAAATTCACACCAATTCTCGCGCTCATAGCTACGCCGGTACTTGCTCAGAACTGGAAAGTCGCCAGTGGTGACATTGCATTTGAGACAACTTCACTCACTGATCGGCTCTCCGGTCAAACTCTGATCTTTTTTGATGACGGCCAATCTGTGTACGAAAGCAACGGACAATACCAATACACATATGGCGGTGGCGGCACCTGGTTTGGGCATTGGGAAGTTGTCGATGACAGCACGGTCTGTGTGACCTTTGTCACCGGGGTGGAACGCTGTGATCGGATTGTGGAAAACGGCGGGCGCTTGGTGATGCAAACCGCCGACGGTCTGCGGTTTCCGGTGCGGGATATTGAGGCGCATTCATAAAGGAGCGCGCCCCAATCAAGTAGTTACAGTGCTTTCAAAAGTTGCGCGGTTGGCCATGCATCCGCTGGCAGCCCAAGCCGCACTTGCTCTGCTTGCACCGCACGGCGCGTGAGTTTGCCCAGGATGCCGTCGACTTTGCCAACGTCATGCCCTCTGGCCTTCAACTTCTTTTGCAACTGTTTCATTTGGTTGCTGGACAAGCCGGGATCAGGGTTGCCCGAGTCATACCGTTTTGCGCCTTCCAGACGGTTGGCAAAATAGGCCGCCGTGGTCACGTAGACGAAACTCTTGTTCCACTCGAAATACACGCTGTAGTTTGGGTAGGCCAAAAACGCGGGTCCTTTGCGCCCTTGTGGTAACAGCAGTGAGGCAGGCAGATTCGCTAATTTGCCTTCGCGTGGCTTTACGCCCATCTTGGCCCATTGTTTTGTGGATAGCGTAGTGTCCAAGCCGGACTTCGACCAATCCAAGTTGCTGGGCACCACAACTTCTTGTAACCAAGGCTCATTTTTGCGCCAGCCAAGATGGGACAACATTTTGCCGCCGGACATCAGTGCATCTTGAGGCGAGGTCTTCAGGCTGACTTTGCCGTCTCCATCGCCGTCCACACCGTTTTCAATGATGTCCGCAGGCAGCATCTGCACCATGCCAATTTCACCTGCCCAGGCACCTGTGGTTTTGGTGGGGCTGAAGTTGCCACGTTTGTAGAGCTCCAGCGCGGCAAATACCTGCGGGCGGAACAACTCCGGGCGGCGACAATCATGCGCCAATGTCACCAGAGAGTTCAGCGTGTTGAAATCCCCCTGGAAGGCGCCGTAATCGGTTTCAAACGCCCAAAATGCCAAAAGCACGCCGCGCGACACGCCGTATTGTTTTTCGATCCGGTTGAAGGTTGAGGCGTATTGGTTAGCCTTTTTGCGACCAACATCGATCCGGTTCTGGCTGATCAAACGTTGGGAGAAGTCCAAAAACGGCATCTGGAACACACCTTGAGAGCGGTCCGCTTTGATGGTTTTGGGGTCCTGACGCGCGCTGGCAAAGAACTTGTCCACGGTGCCCTTGGAGTAGCCCTTGGATAGGGCTTCCTTCTTCAAGCCGTTGACAAAGCTGTTAAATGACCCGCCGCATTGCGCGGCTGCGGTGGTGGCTGTGCTGACGGTCAAGAACGCCGCAGTCAGCGCTGGCAAAAGACGCATACAAATACCCTCATGGTGCAAAATGTTGCCCAGACATAGCCAGAGCCTGCCCCACGGGCAAGCATCTAGAAAATTGCCAGCATCACAACAATGGCCAATCCGGCGGCCCAGGTCAGCCACAACGCGCGACAGCAGGCATCCACATCATCCGCGGAAAGTGTCTTGCGCCCTTCGGGGTTCACATAGGGAAAGTCCTGCATCATCCCGTC
>NZ_CAJXIV010000046.1 GCF_913054185.1 uncultured Shimia sp. | reverse complement strand
GCGAAGGTTTCTCCGATGCCGTTTAATGATGTGCTGGCGGCGGTGGCGCGGTTGGCGACACGTGATCATTTGGTGATCCTGATCAGTGATTTTGACGCCTGCGATGATGAAACCGAGCGGCGGTTGGGCGCGATTGCGATGCACAATGATGTGGTTTTGGGTTTGGTCGGGGATCCAAGTGCGGAGACCGTGCCCACAACAGGACAGGTGACCGGCTCTGATGGGGCCAAACAGGCGTTGATGGATTTTGCTGACAGCAAAGTGCGAGACGGAGTGGCACGGGTGACTGCGTCACGATTGGAACAAGTGACGGAATGGCAAAAGCGGATGCGGTTGTCGGTGCTACCGTTGACCACGGCTGAGGAAACTTTGGGCCAGATGGTGCGCGTGTTGGGCGGGCATATGCGATGAGTGAAGGCACCGGCGCAACCGTGGACAATGACAGCCTTGTTGGGCTTCTAAACCAATTGGCTGAGGTGCCGGACCCGATGCCGGTATCGATGGTGCCGCAGACCGCGGGATGGTTGGTTTTGTTGGCGGCCGTTATGGCTGTCCTGGCGTGGCGGGGATGGCGGCTTTGGCAACACTATCAGGCCAATGCGTATCGGCGGGCGGCATTGAAAGCTTTGAGCGCGTCGGGAGACGACCCGGTGGTGATTTCCGGCATTCTTAAGCGCGCTGCAATGGTGGCTTATGGGCGGCGGCGTGTGGCTGGATTGAGCGGGCAGGCCTGGGTGGCGTTTCTGGCAGAAACCGGCGCGGCTCAGTTTGACGATACCGCGTTGTTCAGCGCCGCTTATCAAAAGGCGCCCGGGCAATCCGATCCGCAATTGGCAACGGCGGCGCGGGAGTGGGTCAAATCCCATAAGGATCCGGAGGCGGTGGATGTTTGAGTTGAGCCATCCACTGGTGCTGCTGCTGCTGCCTTTGCCACTGATCTGGCGGCGGATGGTTCCGCCGTTTCGGCAACGACAAGACGCGCTGCGGGTGCCGTTTTTTGACCAGATTGCCGAGGCCGCCGGTCTGACCGTGCAGGAAGGCGCGGCGATTGTCGCACATAAGCGGCGAGCGTTGATTGGCGGCGGGATCATGTGGGCGCTGTTGGTGCTGGCATTGGCGGGGCCGGTGCGGCTGGGCCCGCCGCAGGAGATCACCAAAGCCACGCGGGACGTGATCCTGGCGATAGACATCTCCGGCAGCATGGACACGGTGGATTTTCCCGGTGAGGCTGGCAAACCGGTGCAACGTCTGGCGGCTGTACAGGGTGTGGTGGAGGCATTTCTGGCGGATAGAACAGGTGATCGCGTGGCGTTGATTGTGTTTGGCACGCGGTCCTATGTGCAAGCGCCGTTGACCGAAGATTTGGACACCGTGCGGGCGCTATTGGCGCAGACTGAGGTGGGTATGGCGGGGCCGCACACGGCGTTGGGTGACTCGATTGGGCTGGCGATTAAGACGTTTGAAGCCAGTGAAATTGAAGAGCGGCTGTTGATCCTGTTGTCAGATGGCAATGATACCGCGAGCCGGATGAGCCCGGTGAATGCCGCCGAGATTGCGCGCGACAAAAGCGTGCGCATGTTTGCGATTGGCGTGGGTGATCCTGAGGCCAGCGGCGAAGATCGGCTGGACATGGAATTGCTAACGGATTTGGCCAAGCGTACCGGTGGCGACGGGTATTTCGCTGCGGATGCGGACACGCTGGATAATATCTATGAGGAGATCGACAGGCTGAACCCTCGCGAGGTCGAGACGTTGAGCTGGCGGCCGCAACAGAACCTGGCGTATTGGCCATTGATCGCGGCGCTTGGGATTGGACTGCTGTTGTTGCTGTCACTTTGGACGCGGGATCGCCGGAGGGCGCAGGCATGACTGTGGACCTATCGCTGTTCCTTGAGGCGTTTCACTTCTTAAGGCCTTGGCTGCTTGTCTGTGCGGTGCCGGTTTTGTGGACTTGGTGGCAGTTGCGGCAGCGGCGCGACGCGACGGGTGGCAACGACGGCTGGATGGCGCCACATCTGGCTCAGGCACTCACAGTGCGGGGCAACAGCGCGAAGTGGGTGCAGCCGATTGACGTGATCTCACTGGTGCTTTTGTTGCTGGTGACTGCCGTGGCTGGGCCAAGCTGGACCCGCGCACCAACGCCATTTGCGGCGCAGACGGCGCCTTTGGTGGTGGTGATGCAGGTCACGCCGTCGATGGAACAAACCGATGTGGCGCCGGAACGGTTGGTGCGGGCGCGGCAGAAGACCATGGATTTGCTCACATTGCGCAGTGGGGCGCGGACGGCGTTGGTGGCCTTTGCCGGTAGCGCCCATGTGGTGGTGCCTATGAGTGAAGACCCGGGTGTGATGCAGCCCTATTTGGAAGGGCTGACCACTGCGGTGATGCCAATTGAAGGGCAAGACATTCAAACTGGATTCACAACGGCGCAGGCGCTGTTGGTGCGGGAAGGGACGCCAGGGGGCGTGGTGTTTATGGTGGATGAACTTTCGGCCAGCGCATCATCGGAGTTGGCGGAGGTTTGGGGGCAGGCTGGTTCAGATGAGGACGGTGCTGCGATCGCCGAGACTGTGGCCTCGATGAGTTTTCTGTTCATGTTGTCGGAGGGTTCGGCCTTGCCACAGGTGCCGGATGGGGCGTCGGCGACACGGGTGACGCCGGATGATCGCGATGTGGCAGAGGTGGAGCGGTCGTTGGCATCGGCGTATCGTCGGGCGCAGTTGGACGATGAGGCGCAGCCGTGGGAAGATCGCGGGGCGTGGTTGGCGTGGCCCGCTTTGGTGCTTTTGCTGTTGTGGTTTCGGCACGGCATGGCAGTGCGCTGGGCGGGACAGGTGGCGCTGATGCTGTGGCTGTTTCAGCCCGGACAGGCGCAGGCAGAGGGGTGGCGTGATTGGTTTTTGACGTCGGACCAGCAGGGTTGGCGGGCGTTTGAGCGTAAGGACTACGCGGACGCTGTGGAGGCGTTTGCAGACCCGTACTTGCGCGGCGTGGCGCTTTATCGCGGTGGGCAATATGAGGCTGCAGCGCAGGAAATGGCGCGGTTGGACACGGCCGATGCTGCGTTTTTGCAGGGCATGGCGCATTTGAAGTCACGCGGCTATCGCGATGGGGTGCGGGCATTTGAACGGGCGCTGGAGATTGATCCGGAGCATGCGGCGTCAAAGCAGAACCTGCCGCTTTCCAAGGCGATAGTGGACTATGTGGAGACCACACGGGAGCAGTCTGACACTGGAGAAGACAGTGGGGTTGGCGCGGATGATGTGGTGTTTGATAATGTAAGCGGCCGCGGTGAGGACACCCAGATTGAGGTGCCACAAGATGACGTGCCGGCGCATTTGTCGACCGAGCAGTGGATGCGCACGGTGGACACACGCACGGAGGATTTCCTGAAACAGCGGTTCCGGCTGGAAGCAGCGCGCGGGGATCAGCCATGAGATGGCTTGTTGTTTTCGTGATTTGGGTGGCGAGCTCTTCGGTTATTTGGGCGCAGGACATGCAACCGAAACTTGAGGTGACGTTTGAAGAAACGGAGACTGTGCCAGGGCAACCTTTGACACTCAGGCTGACAGTGCTGGTGCCAACCTTCATGCCGGTCCCCCCGGTTTGGCCGGATTTTGAGACACCCAATTTGATGGTGCGGTTGCCGTCCAAGGCGAGCTCACCGACCAGCAAGAGCATTGGCGGCGAGACTTGGTCCGGGATTTCGCGGCGCTACCAGATCACTCCGGTGGTGCCGGGCACGTTTGAGATACCGGCAGGGGACGTGAAAGTGCGGTATCGCGCGCTTGAGGGCAGTGATGTGCTGGAGGCGGTGTTGCCGGTGCCCGCGCAGACGGTGTCGGGTGTTGTGCCGGAGGGTGCTGAAGGGCTGGATCCGTTTGTGGCAGCTGAGAAGCTGACACTGACGCAGACCGTTGAGGGGGACACCACGGGGCTGGACGCGGGCGCAAGTTTTTCGCGGGCTATCGAGATAAAGATCGAGGGCGTGTCGCCAATGTTCTTGCCGCCAGTGACGTCGGAGGACGGGCTTGCGGGGCTGCGGGCGTATCCGGAAAGCCCTGTGGTGGAAGAGAGTGAGAACCGCGGTGTGGTGAGGGGCTCGCGCATGGAGAAAACAACCTATGTGGTGGAGGGTAGCGTCGAAGGTGCGCTGCCTGAGGTGCGGTTGCAGTGGTTCAATCTCAAAACCGGCAAGGTGGAAGACGCCGTGGCGGACGCGGTTGAAGTGCAGGGTGACGCGCCGGTTTTGGCACCACGGTCGGAGCCATTGGATTTGGCCATGTTGCTGCGCTGGGCCGGTGGCTGTGTTGTTCTTGTGTTGGTAGGGTGGGGCGCTCTTCGATGGGCTGCGCCGGTTGTACGCCGATATTGGAGGGATGCACGGGGGCGCCAAGAAAATAGTGCCACCCACGCGTACCGCCAGTTTCAAAAGGCATTAAAAACACGCGATGTGAGTGCAACCAAGCAAGCTTATTTGGTGTGGTCTCACAAGGTGCCAACTGCGTCACCGGAAACCGAAGCTGCGATTGCCGAGGCGTTTCTTGAAATTGGGGCGGCGCGGTTTGGACAGACGCAGGCAAAAGATGAAATCCAAGCTTGGGATCATCTCAAAACACTCTGTCATGGAAAACGCCGCCAAACACGTTATCGTCGCGACACGAAGGAACCGGATTTGCCACCGCTTAATCCGGTCTCCACGCATCAGAACTGAAAGACAGCTGTATGACATTTAAGACTTTTTTCGGCATGGCCTTGGCGTGCTTGATGCTGGGATCCGCCGGAGTTGCGCAGACGCCGCAGGGTGCAGGTGTGCCCGCTTATGTGGGGTCTGAGACCTGTCGGGATTGTCATGTAGAGGCTTATGATAGTTGGAAGACGTCCCATCATGGCGATGCCTGGCGGATGCCGGGTCCAGACAGCTTTGAGGGCGCGTTTGAAGGCGAGAGTTTTGAGCATGATGGGATGCGCGCGACCTTTACCAAAGAAGGTGAGGCGTACGTTGTGAACGTGCGCGAAAAGGATGGCGTTGATGTGCGCTATGAGATGCATTCCGTGGGCGGGGTGCATCCGTTGGAGCATCCCATCTTGTCGACCGGCAAAGGGCGGTTGCAGAGTTTTGACGTCGTTTGGGATGTGGAGCAAAAGCGCTGGTACCATCTTTACCCCAAGCAGGATTTGCCGCCAGAAGATGCGTTCCATTGGACCGGTGTTTACAAGAATTGGAACAGCCGCTGCGCGGAGTGTCATGCCACGGGTTTTGAGAAAAACTATGGCTTTAAGACACGCCGGTATGCGAGTGAGCAGGTAGAGATTGGCGTGGGTTGTGAGGCTTGTCACGGGCCGGGGGCGGCGCATTTGACAATTGTTGAGGGCGCAATACCAGAGAGTTTTACGGTGCCTCTGGATGATTGGGGTTTCACGGCTACTATGTCGGAGCCTGCGACAGCGATGGAACAATGCGCGGGGTGTCATTCGCGGCGGGAAGGCTTTGGCAATGGCAATCCGCTGCCCGGAGAGGCGTTTTCCAACAACTATAACCTCGCGATGCTACGGCCCGGGTTATACCATGCGGACGGGCAGATTTTGGATGAGGTCTATGTCTATGGCTCGTTCCTGCAATCCAAGATGTCGCAAAAAGGTGTGACCTGTGCCAATTGCCATGAGCCGCATTCAGCAGAGCTCGTGGCAGACGGCAATGCGGTGTGTACACAGTGCCACTCGCCGGCAGGTAATCCTGACTTCGAAAGTCTGCGGTTTGCGGACTACGAGGACGTTGCGCACACCAACCACCCACAGGGTACAGAGGCAGCGCAATGTGTGAGCTGCCATATGGTGGATAAGGTGTACATGGGCACCGATCCACGCCGCGATCACAGTTTTCGCGTGCCACGTCCTGATCTGAGCGATACGCTCGACAGCCCAAATGCCTGTGTTTCTTGTCATGATGATAAGAGCAACACGTGGGCGACGGAGCAGGTGAAAGCTTGGTTCCCAGATGGGCGCTGGCAAGAGCCGCATTACGGAGAAGTTCTCGTGAAAGGGCGCGCAAACCCACGCGCCGCGGCGGGCGAGTTATTGGGATTGGCGCAGGATGTGGAACAGCCAAACCTGGTAAGAGCCACGGCGTTGTGGCTGTTGGGGCCGGGGGCGACGACGTTGGATTTGGATGACGTGGTTGCGTTTTTGGAAAATGATGATCCGCAAATTCGGGTTGGGGCGTTAAATGCGTTGCGCGCGCGGGCTGTGGTGGCGACGGCGCCGTATCTTTTGCAAGGGCTGAACGATGAGGTGCGGGCAGTGCGGCTGGCTGCGGCTCGGGCCATTATGAGCCAACGGCCAGATCGCATACCGGATAACCTGCGGGCGGCTTTGGGCCAGGCCTATCGTGAATTTGGCAATGTAGTGCAGAACCAGATGGATTTTGCCGAGGCACACTTGCAGGTGGCGGGCTATTCGATGGTGTCGGGCAATTTGCCTTCCGCCATTGCGGCGCTTTCGGAGGCGGTGCGGCTCAACCCGCAGAACCCGCAGGCCTGGAGCAGCTTGATCCGTATGACAGCGCAGGTTGAGGGGCAACGCGCGGCACAGAAACGTATGCGGCAGGCCTTGGCGTTTAATCCGGATGATCCTGAATTGCAGAAACTGGCCGAGCAATTCTAACCCGACCTGCGGCATCTTCGCACAAACCTCGAGAAACACGGGTTTTTTCTACGGCCTTTTGGGTAGGCGCTGGTTGTTTTAAGACAGTGGGATGCTTATCAATCAGGGTCAACGAACGGGAGGGCGCTGATGAACGACGGCAGTATTCTGGCTTTTGTAGCCATTTTACCATTTCTGGGCGCCTTGGTGCCGGGATTGATGATCCGCGCGGGACGCAATGCCTGCGCCACTTTTACCGCCGTTCCGACCCTTTTGGCGTTGCTTCTGTTGGGCACGCAGGTGCCTGCGGTGATGCGCGGCGAGGTGGTGAGCACCACAATTGAATGGTTGCCGCAGCTGGGCCTATCAGCAAGCTTTTTCCTGGATGGGCTGGGGCTGCTGTTTGCTGGGATGATCCTTGGCGTTGGGCTGCTGATCATTCTCTACGCGCGGTTCTACCTGTCCAACGATGATCCGATGGGGCAGTTCTATACCTATTTGCTGCTGTTCCAAGGGGCGATGTTGGGCATTGTTCTGTCTGACAACATACTGCTTTTGTTGATTTTTTGGGAGTTGACAAGCCTGTCGTCTTTCCTGCTTATCGGCTATTGGAAACACCTGCCCGAAGGCCGACAGGGTGCACGGATGGCGCTGACTGTGACCGGCGCCGGTGGGTTGGCAATGATTGGCGGTATGCTGATCCTTGGCAATATCGTGGGCAGCTACAACCTGACTGATATTCTGGCGCAAGGTGAGCTGATCAAAGCCAGCGAATGGTACATGCCTGCGCTGATCTTGATCCTGATTGGGGCGTTCACCAAATCAGCGCAATTCCCGTTCCACTTCTGGCTTCCCCATGCGATGGCGGCGCCAACCCCCGTGTCGGCCTACCTGCACTCGGCCACCATGGTGAAAGCCGGTATCTTCCTGATGGCGCGGATGTGGCCAGTTCTGGCAGGCACGGAGCCGTGGTTTTACATTGTGGCGACCACTGGGTTGATCACCATGGTGCTTGGGGCAGTGATTGCACTGTTCAAAGATGATCTGAAAGCGCTGTTGGCGTTTTCCACTGTGAGTCACCTGGGTCTGCTGACCATGCTGCTGGGCTTTGGTACCAAAGCGGCGGTGATTGCGGCGATGTTCCACATCATCAACCACCTTACCTTTAAAGCGGCGTTGTTTATGACAGCTGGCATCGTGGATCATGAGGCGCATACGCGCGATGTCAAACGCTTGGGCGGTTTGGCCAAGTTGATGCCGGTCACGGCGATCATAGGCGTTGTTACGGCCTTATCGATGGCAGGCACTATTCCGCTCAACGGGTTTATCTCCAAAGAAATGATGTTGGAGGAGGCGGCCCATACGGTGTGGTACAACAACCCTTGGATTGTGCCGGTTCTGGCGACATTGGGAGCATGTTTCTCGGTGGCTTATTCGTTCCGTTTCATTTTCCATGTGTTTGGCGGGCCGGTGCGAGATGATTATCCATCCACACCACATGATCCGCCGTTTGGACTCTACGCTGCCCCTGCGCTGTTGACCGTGCTGGTGGTGTTGATTGGTGCCATGCCGTTCCTCGCAGAGCCACTGGTGACCGTTGCTGCCAATGCAGTAACCGGACTGGACACTCATCCGCACCTGAAGCTGTGGCACGGTGTGACACCGGCGCTGTGGATGTCCGTGGTTGCCTTTGCGGTTGGTGGGGTCTTGTTGGTACTGCATGGCAAGCTGGATGCGATTTGGATGCGTTTGCCGAGGCCCGAGGCCAAAGAGATTTTTGACGCCATCATGGAGCGCTGTGTTGCAACGGCCAAAGCCATTGCTCAGGGCACCCATAATGGGGTGATGAGCCGCTATCTGGCGCTTCTGGTTGTGGCCTCTATTGCGGTTGGCACCCATGCGTATTTTACCAGTGGCATGGCCGCGCCGACGCGGGAGATACTGCCGGTTCCGCCGTTGATATGGGTAGGTTGGTTTTCGTTGGTGGCGGCAACCTGGCTGGTGGTGAGCCAGCATCACAAGCGATTCCGGTCGTTGATCTTTATCTCGATCATTGGTCTCGTGATCTCTGGCGGGTTTGTGTATCTCTCCGCGCCGGACCTGGCGCTGACCCAGATTTCGGTTGAGACCGTGACCATCATGCTGTTGCTCTTGGCGCTCTACTTCCTGCCAAAAGACACCCCGGCAGAAAGCAGCACTGGCAAGCGCTTTCGGGATGCGGTGGTGGCGGTTGCCGGTGGCGGCGCCGTGGCAGCTTTGGCGATGGCGTTCCTGACACGCGACGTGGACAGTATTTCGGCCTATCACCTTGCCAATTCCTACAAGGGCGGCGGTGGCACCAATGTGGTGAACGTGATCCTGGTCGACTTCCGGGGCTATGACACCTACGGCGAGATTATTGTGCTGGGTATTGCCGGGTTGACGATCTTTGCGCTGATGGATGCGTTGTTGCGTGGCCCGGCGGCCAAACGGCTGCGGGATCGGGCATTTTCGCCGGATCGGTCGCGGGATCGTCACCCTCTGATGATGGTGGTGGCAACCCGTGCGATGCTGCCAATTGCCATCATGGTGGGCATCTACATCTTCCTGCGGGGACACAATCAGCCTGGTGGTGGGTTTGTCGCCGGATTGGTGATCTCTATCGCTTTGTTGATGCAGTATATGGCGTCGGGATTTGCCTGGGCGCAGCTGCGGCAGCGGATCGAATATCACTCGATGATTGGCTGGGGCGTGATCATTGCAGGTCTGACTGGTGTGGGTGCTTGGCTGGCGGGCAAGCCGTTCCTGACCAGTGCCTACGGCTATCTGCATTTCCCCCCAATCGAAGAGTTTGAGTGGGCCACGGCGATGGCCTTTGATCTGGGTGTGTTCCTGGCGGTCTTGGGGGCGGTGATGCTGATGCTTTACAGCCTGTCGCGGATTGCACGGTTTGCTGGTGAAACCATCAACGTGACCCCAATGGATCACGACCCATCCGAGGTGCCTGAAGATGGCGTGGACGAGCAACCTCTGAAGGAGGGCCAATGACATGGAGATGATTGTTGCCAGTGCCATTGGCGTTCTGACGGCAGGGGGGATTTATCTGATCCTGCGCCTGCGGGCCTTTCCTGTGATCCTTGGGATTGCGCTCTTGTCCTACGCGGTCAACGTATTCCTGTTTGCAACAGGTCGGTTGGCGGTGAACGCGCCACCGATCCTAAACAAATATGCCGACGTGAGCTATTCTGATCCGTTGCCACAAGCCTTGGTACTGACCGCGATTGTGATCAGCTTTGGTATGACGGCCGTGTTGGTGATGGTCGCGCTGGGAGCCTACCTTGAGGCAGACAGCGACGAGATCAACATGACAGACGCGGGTGACGATGCGGACAGCACAGAGGGGCAGGGCGTATGAACCACTGGATTATTGCTCCTGTTGTGTTGCCGGCGCTGTTGGCACCGGTGATTGCCTATGTGATGCGGCACGACATCAAGCTGGCGCGCTATGCGTCGGTGGCGGGCACTGTGTTGCTGGCTGTGATCTCGGTTGGTTTACTGACCATAGTGGCCGATGGGCAAACCCATGTTTACTACCTTGGCGACTGGCCTGCGCCGTTTGGCATTGTGCTGGTGTTGGACCGCCTCTCAGCAATGATGGTGCTGCTGACGTCAATATTGGCGATGGTTGTGCTTTGGCATGCAATTGCCACTGAGTGGGACAATCGCGGACGGCATTTTCATGCGTTGTTCCAGTTCCAACTGATGGGTGTTTGTGGTGCCTTCCTGACCGGCGACGCGTTCAACCTGTTTGTGTTCTTTGAAGTGTTGCTGATTGCCTCTTATGGTCTGATGATCCACGGCGGCGGAAAGGTCCGACTTAAGGCGGGATTGCAGTATGTGGTGATGAACCTGGCGGGCTCCACATTGTTCCTGTTTGCCCTTGGCGCGCTATATGCTTCCACTGGCACGCTGAACCTTGCTGATCTGGCGGTGAAAGTGCGGGAGCTGCCGCTGGAAGAAGCGGGCGTTTTGCGCGTGTCTGCGGTGTTGTTGCTGATGGTGTTTGCCATCAAAGCGGCGTTGTTCCCGGTGCAGTTCTGGTTGCCGGGCACCTATGCCAATGCGCCCGCTCCGGTGGCTGCGTTGTTTGCGATTATGACCAAGGTTGGCGCCTATGCCATCATCCGCTTCTACACGTTGGTGTTTGGCCCGGATGTGGCCGCGGTGGATGGTTTGATTGGCAGCTGGGTGATGCCGGCGGCGGTGATTACCGTGGCAGTGGGGGCAATTGGCGTCCTGGGCGCACGACGCCTGATGCCGATGTTGTCTTTTGCGGTTGTTGGCTCGATGGGCACGTTGTTGTTGGCCGTGGCAGCTTTCACGCCAGAGGCCATTGCGGCAGGCCTATACTATCTGTTGCACTCGACCTTTGCCGCTGCGGCGTCGTTCCTGTTGGCTGATTTGGTTGTGACGCGACGCGGCAGCGATGCGCTGACCGCGCAGCCTCCGATTTATCAGAATGGTCTGTTTGCGGCGTTCTTCTTTGTTGGGGCCATCGGTGTGACGGGGATGCCGCCGCTGAGCGGGTTTCTTGGGAAGCTGTTGGTACTGGATGGCGTGCGTGACATGCCGTGGATGGCCACAGCTTGGGCCGCGATCCTGCTTGCCTCTTTGGTGACCATTGTGGGGTTTGCGCGAGCTGGCAGTGTGGTGTTTTGGAAGTCCACTGCGATGATGGATACGGAGGCCGATGCATCTGAGACGCCAGCGCCCATTGGTGTAAATGCACTTGTTGGTGTTTCCGCGTCTTTGGCCATGCTGGCGCTTTTGGCCTCGTTTGCTGGCCCTGTGATGGGGTATCTTGAGCAAACGTCTGTGCAATTGTTTGACGTGTCGGGCTATGTCGATGCGGTGCTTGGTCAACATGGGGAGGATCTGAAATGAGACGGAAACTTCTGCCACATCCGCTGTTTAGTTTCACGCTGTTGATCATTTGGCTGATGCTGGTGAACAAGGTGACCGTGGGCAACGTGTTGCTGGGCGGCATCTTTGGGGTGATTGTGCCAATTCTGACCGCGCCTTATTGGCCGGGCCGTCCGCACATTCAGAACCATTTCAAAGCGCTTGAATACGTGTTGATTGTGTTGTGGGACATTGTTGTTGCCAATTTCCATGTGGCCGCGATTATCCTGTTCAAACGCAACAAGGACATTCATTCCAAATGGGTCTGCGTGCCCCTGGAAGTCACCTCTCCGGAGGCGATCACTATTTTGGCAGGCACCATCACCATGACGCCCGGCACGGTTTCGGCGATGCTGTCGGCGGACAGCAGCAGTGTGCTTGTGCATTGTTTGGATTGTGATGATCCGGATGCGGTGCGCGATGGGATCAAAAACCGCTACGAACGCCGGTTGAAGGAGATTTTCCCATGATTGCGATGGCTCTCTATTTTGGCTTTGCCTGTTTTGGGATTGGCATTTTGTTGTGTATTTGGCGCATCTCGAGGGGACCAACGGCGGCGGATCGCATTCTGGCGCTGGACACAATTGTGATTAATACGATCGCGCTGTTGATCCTCTATGGCGTGCACAAAGGCACCGCGATTTACTACGAAGCGTCTATGCTGGTGGCGATGGTGGGTTTTGTGTCGACCGTGGCCTACTGCCGCTTTGTGCTGCGCGGCGATATCATCGAGTAAGGGAGAGCCAGATGTTTGCAGAAATCCTTGTGTCCTTCTTCATTGTGCTGGCCGGCGTATTTGGTTTGGTGGGCAGTTTTGGTATGTTGAAACTCAAAGACACCATGCAGCGCTTGCACGCGCCAACAAAGGCAACCACGCTTGGGGTTGGCGGTGTGCTGATTGCATCGATGCTGTATTTCCTCTTGGTCAAAGGCACCTTGTCCTTTCATGAGTTGTTGATCACCATTTTCCTGTTTCTGACAGCCCCCGTGAGTGCTCATTTTGTGGCCAAGACCTACATTCAAGCAAAGATGAAACCGGAGGAATTGCCGGGATCCGAAGGGGAGTTTGGTTGGGCGATCTATGATGATCCGCCAGCTTACTACGACCAAGATTGATTGACCAAAATGGTCCCGACCTAGAAAAACGCGCTCTGCCATGGGCGCGTTTTTGCTTTTTCAGACAGATGCTTGGCATTTGTGGTTAACACACGCTTGCCGCTTGCTGTGTCGCGTGTTTCTATGGCGTCAATTGTCATGGGATCACCGCCCACAGTCGGCCCTGATCTCCAATCTATTGGGAATAGACACCATGAAGTTTCCGTATTTCACGCCTTTGTCGGCGGCCATGCTCTCGGTGAGCCTTTTGGCATCGAGCGCCATGGCACAAGATGCACCTGCACCCAAAGTTGCGATTGCTGCGGCCTACACTGATGAGTTGGTCGATGAAGTGATTTTCATCGGCAAAGGCGAGGCCGTGGATAAGGTCGATCTTGTCGCGCGGGTGAGTGGGTTCGTGGAGAAGATCCATGGTCAAGACGGTGACGAGGTGACCGCGGGGGATCTTTTGTTTGAGATCGAACCTGAGGTGTATCAAGCGGCGGTGGACGCACGTGAAGCCGACCTCGCGCAAGCGGAAGCCAACCTTCGGTTAACCGAAGTTGAGTTGGTGCGGAAATCCGAGCTGTTTGAGCGTGATGTGGGCACAGAAGCGGATCGTGATATAGCGGTGGCAAATAATGAAGTGGCCAAGGCGCAGGTTGAAATTGCCAAAGCCGCAATTGCTCAGGCCCAGCTTGATTTGGACTACACCAAAGTCCACGCACCATTTGACGGCCGTGTTGGGCGCTCAAACGTCAGTGTGGGCGAATTGGTGGGGCCTACCAGTGCGTCGTTGATCAACATTGTGCGCACCGCGCCGATCTATGTGGAGTTCTCGCTCACCGAAAAACAATTGGTTGAAGTGATGGAGCATCACGAGGCCGAACTTCAAGAATTGGCGGACAAAGACAAAGCGCCCAAGGTCTATGTCATCTTGCCAAATGGCGATGAGCTGGAAGAAGTGGGCCAAGTGGTGTTTGTTGACAACCGGATCAATCCGGCGACAGGCACCATCTCATTGCGTGCCGAGTTCGAAAACGCACGTGGTTTGCTGCTTGATGGGGCATTCCTCAACGTTCGCATTGCGAGCGCTGCGCCAAGTCAGGTGCTGATGATTCCACAGGCGGCGGTTCAACGCGATCAGCGCGGTGATTTTGTGCTTGTTGTGGGGCAACAACAGACTGTGGAGCAGCGCTATGTGACACTGGGACGTCAGGTTGAGGCTGCGGTTGTGGTTGAAGACGGCATGCGCGAAGGCGAAGGGGTGATTGTCGAAGGTCTGCAGCGAGTCCGCCCCGGCGTGACCGTGGACGCGGTGCTGGCCGGTCAGTCGACAGAGGAGCAATAAGCCGTGTTTTCAGCGATTTTCATCCAGCGCCCCAAGACGGCGTTTGTGATCTCACTGGTGCTCTCCATCATGGGGTTCATCGGCTACAATGCGCTCCCGGTGGAGCAGTTTCCGGATATCACACCACCGGTGGTGACGGTGTCGACCAACTACACTGGGGCCAACTCTGAAACCGTGGAAAACACCGTCGCCGCGCCCATTGAGGCGCAGGTGAACGGGGTGGACGACATGATCTATATGTCGTCTGACAGCACGGACACCGGCTCTTACAACCTTTCCGTCACTTTTGAGGTTGGAACGGATCCGGACATTGCGTCTGTGAACGTGCAAAACCGTGTGGCGCAGGCAACGTCGCAGTTGCCCACTGAGGTGACAAACAGCGGTGTGGTGACACAGAAGTCCTCCACCAACATGTTGTTGATCGTGACACTTGCGTCGCCAAACAGCACCTATGATGAAGTGTTCCTGTCCAACTACGCCTCCATCAACCTCCGTGACGCGCTGGCGCGCGTGAAAGGGGTGGGTAAAGCTGATGTGATGACCAACTTCGAATACTCTATGCGGATGTGGATGGACCCTGACCGTATGGCTGGGCTTGGCCTGACGCCAGGCGATTTGGTTGCGGCGATCCGGGAGCAAAACCTCGAAGTCTCAGCGGGCCAGATCGGGACACCACCGATCCCAACAGGTCAGCAATTTCAATACACCATCAAATCCAAGGGCCGTTTGAGCACGGTAAAGGAGTTTGAAGAAATTGTGCTGCGGACCGGTGAGGCCGGGAGCATCGTGCGCATGAAAGACGTGGCGCGGGTTGAACTGGGCGCAAACTATTACAACGCCTCTGGTCGTGCAGACGGCAACCCGGCGACGGTTCTGGCAATCTATCAGGCACCAGGCGAGAACGCACTTGCGGTGGCAGATGCTGTGAAGGCCGAAGTTGAACGGCTTTCAAGCGCTTTTCCGGATGATGTGACTTATGCCATTCCCTATGACAGCACGCTGTTTGTGGAACAGTCGCTGAGCGATGTGGTGTCCACCCTGATCTTGACCTTTATTCTGGTGATTTCGGTGGTGTTCATTTTCCTTGGAAATGTGCGGGCAACAGCTATCCCGGCGATCGCCATTCCAGTGTCTTTGATCGGCACATTTGCCTTCTTGTTGTTGTTTGGCATGTCACTCAACACCATCTCGCTGTTTGCTTTGGTCTTGGCCATCGGGATCGTGGTGGATGACGCCATTGTTGTGGTGGAAAACGTAGAGCGGATCATTGCGGAAGAGGGGCTTTCTGCTGCGGATGCAACCCGAAAAGCCATGGGGCAAATCACCGGTCCGGTGATCGCAACCACCTTGGTTTTGTTGGCGGTGTTTGTGCCGGTGACCTTTATGCCCGGCATCACAGGACGGCTGTATACACAGTTTGCAGTGACCATTTCCACAGCGGTTGTGATCTCTTCAATCAACGCATTGACTCTGTCTCCTGCGCTGTGCTCGCTGATCTTGAAAGCCCGGGAGCCAGGTGGCCCCAAAGGGATTATGGCGGTGTTTGAAAAGGGTGTAGACGGTGCGCGCGGGGCCTATGTGGGCGTTGTGCGTCGGTGTGTGCGCATTCCGATCATCGCAGTGGTTATGTTGGTGGTGATGGTTGCGGGGTCTGGCACCTTGTTCAAAACCATCCCAGCGGGCTTTATTCCTTTGGAAGACAACGGCACGCTGTTTGTGGATGTGCAACTGCCGGATGCGGCGTCGTTGGAGCGGACCGAGACCGTCACCGCCCGCCTGAACGAACAGCTGATGGGAATCCCGGGCGTGGCTGGGTCCGTAATGGTGAATGGCTTTAGTTTGCTCAACGGCTCCGGTTCCAACGGTTCGATGATCATTTTGAACCTTGATCCTTGGGACGTCCGTCAGACGGATGAGTTGAGTGCGGACGGGATTTTGGCGAAGGTCTACGGCGTCGCCAACCAAGAGATTTCTGCCAGTGTGATTGCGTTTAACCCACCGCCAATTTCTGGTCTTGGGATGAGCGCAGGTGTGGAAATGAAGGTGCAGCAGACCGGCGGCGGCTCTGCGCAGGACCTGGCAGCGGCTGTTGGCTCTTTGGTCTATGCGACCAACCAACGTGATGAGATGGCGCAGAGCTACTCGACTTTCCGAGCCAATGTGCCAAAAGTGTTTGTGGATCTGGACCGCGAAAAGGCCAAGTCGCTGAACGTGGCCATATCAGATGTGTTCACCACGTTGCAGGGCTATATGGGATCGATCTATGTGAACGATTTTAACCTGTTTGGTCGCGTGTATCGGGTGATGATTCAGGCGGATGGCGAATTCCGGTCCCAAGTCGAAGACATCAACGCTTTGTATGTGCGCTCTCAAACCGGTGAGATGGTACCCATGGGAACCTTGGTTACAGTACGCAACGAGTTGGGGCCGGTGGCGTTGAACCGCTACAATATGTTCCGATCAGCAACAGTGACCGGCGTGCCAAAAGAAGGGCTTTCAACCGGCGATGCCATTCGTGTCTTGGAAGAAGAGGCTGTCACCGCATTGCCTCCTGGATACAGCTTTGAATGGACCGGGACCGCGCAGCAGCAACAGTCCGGTAGCGGACTTGTTGTGGTGATTTTGATCATGGCGGTGGTCTTTGCCTACCTGTTCCTTGTGGCTCAGTATGAGAGTTGGACGATGCCAATTGGCATTCTGCTCTCGGTGACGGTGGCGTTGTTTGGTGCGCTGGCGGCGGTGGCGGTCTCTGGCGGGGATGTGAACCTCTACACTCAGATCGGGATGATCATGCTGATTGGCCTGGCCTCAAAAAATGCCATTCTTATCGTGGAGTTTGCGATGGAACGGCGTGCAGCGGGTCTGAGCATCAAGGAGGCTGCGATTGAAGCGGCCAGCCAACGTTTCCGTGCGGTGATGATGACAGCACTGTCGTTCCTGCTGGGTGTGGTGCCATTGTTGGCAGCCAACGGGGCCGGAGCCGCGAGCCAGAAGGCGATTGGTGTGGCTGTGTTTGGCGGCATGCTGGCAGCCACGGTGATTGGCGTCGTGATTGTGCCGATCCTTTATGTCTTGCTGCAGCAAGCACGTGAGTGGGCCAAAGGTACAAACAAGAAGGCGGAACCGTCAGAGGCGGTGTAAGTTTCAAAGACAAAACACGAAGGGCTGGAGGTGACTCCGGCCCTTTTTGGTTTTGCGCAAAGATGGGTTAGCATCGGGTCATGGTTTGGTGTCGTTCGATTTTGATCCTAGTGATGTTCGCGCTTCCGATTAATGCGGAAGAGCGGCCACAGGGATTGATGTGGAACCGATCCGGGCTTCCTGCGACGCTTCCCCTACTTATCAAGACAAGCGCAGACGCTGACTATTTCCTTAATCTAAAGGACGTTGGGAGCGACCAAGTTGTGTTTGCAGCTTATGTGCGGGGTGGGGAATTCTTTCAAGTTTTGGTGCCGCCCGGGCAGTTTGTGCTGGTGTTTGCTTCCGGTGAGGAGTGGCAGGGAGAAGCCAGGCTGTTTGGGGTGACCACGCATATGTTCACGCTGGACCAGCCGCTGCGGTTTCGGGCGACGATGAGCCAGCGACGGGGGCATATGATTGACCTGACCAAATCCAGCGGCACCACAATAAGTGATCTGGTGAAATGTCAAAGATTGGCTTTGGATCCGGAGAGTTTGCGCGCCGGAAAGGGCCAGTTTGATCCGTTGTTGCGCGATCCCAGTGGGGCACCGGAGGCGTGGCCGGAGATGCCTGCGCCGCGCTATGATGTGGAGACCTGGACCTGTCTTTGAGGCCACAAAAAAGGGCCGGAGAAAGCTCCGGCCCTTTGTCTTTGTTCTGCGACGCTTACAGCTGAATACGGAAGCGTGCGAAGCCGTCGGGGCCTTCTCCTGCGGCCTCGATGGAGACGCCGTCCACGCTGTCACTGTAATCCGCAGCCTTGGGGCCTGTGTCAAACAGTACCGAGGTGCCCGGCAGGGGGGCAAAGGTCCAGTTGGCGTCTGCGCGCGGGCTGATGGTGCCTTTTTCCACAATGTAGCGCACGATCACGTCGCGGTTGGTGTCCGGGCCTTCAAAAACAATGGTGTCGCCCATAGCGCCTGGGAATTTGCCGCCGCCGCCCGCACGGTAGTTGTTGGTGGCGATGATGAAGTCGGCATTCATGTCCAATGGCTTGCCGTCAAACATCAAGTTCACGATGCGGTTGGCATCGGCGTTGATCAGATTGCCCTTTGGATCAAACTTGGACGGTTGTGAAAGGTCGATCTGGTAGGTGACCCCGTCCATAACGTCGAAATTGTATGACGGGAAGTCCGGGTTCAGCAGCACTTGATCCGCTTTGCCTGCTTCCACTTGATTGAAGATGCCAGCGGAGCGTTCGAGCCAGTCTTTGACCTCTTGGCCACTCACCTTCACCGCGCGGGCGGTGTTGGGGTAGAGGTATAGGTCCGATACGTTTTTGATCGCCACGTCGCCTTTGGCCACGTCGGTATAGTATTCAGGACCGCCACGACCACCAGCCTTGAAGGGGGCTGCTGCAGACAGAATAGGCAGGCCTTCGTATTCGGTGCCTTTCATCATCTCGGCGATGTACCAGCTTTGGGCAATCGACACGATCTGCACGGATGGATCATCCGCGACCAGTGCGAAATAGCTGTGCAGAGGGGCGTCTGTCTTACCCACAGCGCGGCGCACGTAGGCCAATGTGGCGTCGTGTTCGGCTTGAACACTGGCCAAGACGTCAGGCTGATCTTCCACCAAGGCCGTGATCGAGCGGTCTTCGTTGCGCTTAGAAATTGGACGGGCTTCAGTGCTGTGGCTGACAATTTTCCACTCGTTGCCGGAGCGCTCCAGCATCAGGTCAATCAGGCCGAGGTGAGAGCCCCAGAAGCCGCCCATGGCGGCGGGCTTGCCCATCAGGGTGCCGTTGGCCACATCTACACCTGCCATGCCATCGTAGGCGGAGGAGGGGAACACGCGATGGTGGTGGCCGGTCAATACGGCATCGATGCCGTCAATAGCCGCTAGAGGCACGGAGGCATTTTCCATACCGTCGCTGTGGTCTGCCGCGCCAATGCCGGAGTGTGAGAGCGCGATGATCAGGTCGCAGCCCTGTTCTTTCATCACCGGCACATAAGCTTTGGCGGTATCGACGATGTCACGCGCCATGACATTGCCTTCCAGATGGCGGCGGTCCCAATTCATAACTTGTGGCGGCACAAAGCCGATCAGGCCAACTTTGATCGGGTGGGTTTTGCCAGCGCCGTCGGTGATCTCGCGGTCGAGGATCACGTAGGGTTTGATCAGGGTTTTGTCTTTGGTTGGGCTGCCACCTTCTTCCAAAGCGACGTTGGCGCAGATCACAGGGAAGTCGGCGCCTGCAAGGGATTTCATCAGGAAATCGAGACCGTAGTTGAATTCGTGATTGCCCAATGTAGATGCGTCAAAGCCCACCGTGTTCATCGCCGTGATGACTGGGTGCATGTCGCCTTCTTTCATGCCGCGCTCATAGGCGATGTAGTCCCCCATCGGGTTGCCCTGAAGGAAATCACCGTTGTCGATCAACATCGAGTTGGTGGCCTCAGCCCGGATGGCTTTTACATGAGACGCTGTGCGAGAGAGACCAACTGTGTCGCGTGGTTTGTCTGCGTAATAGTCGTATGGGAAGACGTGCACGTGCAGGTCGGTGGTTTCCATGATCCGCAGGTGTGCCTGATTGGTGGCGGCGTTGGCGGAGAACGGATGCAGGGCAATGAAGCCTGCCGTAGAGGCCAAAAAATGGCGCCGAGATAAGGTGAATTGAGACATGTTGAGCTCCCTAAGTTTTAAAAAATACGTCGCCTCGCGTGACCCGATACGAATCAAACTGACGATCTTTCTTGCTATGTGATTGCTCAGTGTAACGTTGGTTTGACCGTTTGGACAAACTTTTGCGTCCTGCACTTGAGTGCCTAAGGCGTGGGGGAGGAGAAGCGATTACAACCGGAACAGAGTTGGCGGCGCTGGTCTTTAGGCAGAACGGTTTGGAAATACGCTGTTTGGGCTGGTCATTTTTCAGCGTGTTGTTAGGCTGATGGCGCAAAGCAAGGCGTGATTCCGCGCTCTGCAAATGGGGAAGATGGCGATGAAACATGTGCCCAAAGAGACCACCGACGAAGATCTGATCCAGCAGTACTTGGACAAAGGCGGTAAAGTCAGCAAAGGCAAAACCAAGCCGATGGCCTATGATATGGGGATCAGCAAGAACACCTGGGGCAACAAATTGTCCAAGGAAGAAAAGATTGCGAAGAAGATAAAATAGGCCGCCACTGAGGCGGCTTTTTTGTTGGGGACTACGCGGTTAGGGCGCCGGGCTGGCGATCCACCAGGTGTTGCCGCTGGGATCGATGACGCCCGCCATGTGCTCGCCGTGGGGGCGCAGGTTTGGCGTCATAATCGAAGTCGCGCCAAGCTGTAATGCGCGGTCGTAGGTTGCGGCTGCATCCGCGACTTGGATGTGCATTTGGGAGGCGTTTGCCGGGTAGGTGTCTGTCGCTTGGTTGAGCATCAGCACCGAGGAGCCAATTCGGAGGCGGGCATGTTGGATCACGCCACTGTCGTATCGGTCTTCTTTGATAATCTCAGCGTGAAAGACGGTTTGCGCAAAGTGGATGAACACTTCGGCGTCCGGCACCGTGAAATAGGGCGTCACGGTGCCAAGAGGTGCGGTGTCGCGATCGTCGCTCACGAGTTTCCGTTGCCAGTGAACCGCGCGGCGTCGGCGGCAGCGCGGCGGATGGCGTTGGATTTGTGCACGGTCTCCATGTATTCCGCTTCCGGGTCGCTGTCATAGACAACACCGCCGCCGGCCTGAATGTAGAGCTTTTGGTCTTTCACAATCGCCGTGCGGAGCGCGATACAGATGTCCATGTCGCCACCGGAGCTGAAGTAGCCCACACCGCCGCCATAGATGCCGCGTTTTTCCGGCTCCAGCTCGTCGATAATTTCCATCGCGCGCACTTTTGGCGCGCCGGAAACGGTGCCAGCGGGCATGCCTGCAAAGAAGGCATCCAGCGCGTCTTTGTCCTCAGACAGTTCGCCCACGACGTTGGAGACGATGTGCATCACGTGGCTGTAACGCTCGATGATGAATTTCTCGGTTGGGCGCACGGTACCGATCTTGGAAACGCGGCCTGTATCATTCCGGCCCAGGTCCAAGAGCATGAGGTGCTCGGCAAGTTCTTTCTTGTCCGCCAGCAGATCCTCTTCGAGGGCTTTGTCCTGCTCAGGAGTTTCACCGCGCGGGCGGGTGCCTGCGATGGGTCGGATGGTGACTTCGTCACCAAAGACCCGCACGAGGATTTCCGGGCTTGCGCCGACCACCTGAAAGCCACCGAAGTTGAAATAGAACATAAACGGTGACGGATTGGTGCGGCGCAGCGAGCGGTAGAGCGCAAAGGGTGGCTGCGGGAAGTCCTGTGTCCAGCGTTGCGCGGGCACCACTTGGAAGATGTCGCCTGCCTTGATGTACTCTTTGGCCTTCTCGACAGCAGCCAAGTAGCCGTCTTTGGTGAAGTTGGAGACCGGTGGCGACACTTCGTGCGCGTCGCCTAGATCGCGCGCGGCTTGCGGCATGGCGCGTTCGAGATCGCGCACCGCGTCCATCACGCGTTCGGCTGCCTGTGCATAAGCGGCGCGGGCGGACTGGCCGTCGCTGACCCAAGCAGGGCTCACCACGGTGACCTCACCTTTCACACCGTCGAGTACGGCCACCACAGAAGGGCGCAGCATGCAGGCGTCGGGCAGGCCAAGCGGGTCCGGGTTGATGTTGGGCAGATGCTCCACAAGGCGGATCATGTCATAGCCCAGATAGCCAAACAGACCAGCGGAGGCCTGTGGCAGATCTTCGGGCAGGTTGATACGGCTTTCGGCGATCAAGGCCCGGAGGTTGGCAAGCGGGTCGCCCTCCTGAGCGGTAAAGCCGTCGGGATCAAACCGCGCGGTGCGGTTGATGCGGCTTTGTGTGCCGTGGGTTTGCCAGATCAGATCGGGCTTCATGCCAATGATGGAATACCGTCCACGCACTTCGCCACCGGTCACAGACTCCAGCATAAAGGCGTCTTTGTGCGCGCCGGTCAGCTTGAGCATGAGAGACACCGGAGTGTCGAGGTCGGCGGCGAGCCGCGTGTACACTACCTGATTTTCACCGGCCTCATAGGCTTTGGCAAAATCTTCAAACGAGGGAGTCAGGTCCACCTTGGCGGCCTTTCTTTACTGGAAGTTCACGTGCACCGCGTTCAGTGCCTGCTGGTTGATCTGAGTCGGGTACATGGTTTGCAACGCCTGTGCGTAGGCGGCAAAAACGTCCTGAGAGATGCCGCTAGACAGCTGCGCGGTGATTGCGGCCTTCAGCGATGTGATCTCTGGGTCATCGGTAGCCGGGGCTTCGATGGCGTTCAAGCGTACGACAATCAGACCTTCTGGGCTGTCCAAGGTGCGCAGCTCGCCCACTTCCATCTCAAAGACCTCGGTCAGGAACTGTGGTGGGGTGTTTGGCACAAATGCGGCGCGGTCCATATCAACCTCTTCGTTGGCGGTGAAGCCAAAAGAAGTGAAGCTGGTGCCGTCGTTCAGGCGTGGCGTTAGCGTTTCGATCAGACCTTTGAGCGCTTCGGTGGTGCGCTCGGCAGTGATGGCTGAAGCGGCGTCTTCGGCAACATCTTCCAAGGGCGCAGGCTGGCTTGGGGTTTCGCCTTCCAGACGCAGGGCAAAGATGCCGCCGTCCTCAAGCACTTCAATCTGCGGGAAGTCGTCCAAGGTTACTGCGGAGGCCACAGCGCGGAAGCTTTCGTAACCGGCGAGGTCATCCTCAGATGCCGGGTGCCAGTTGAGGACGCCTAGCTCCATGTCGGTTTCTTCAACCAGCTCTTCCAGCGTGGCACCACCGGCAAGCAAGTCGTCAATATTGCCGATCTGGGTGTCGATCAGGCGGCGGGAGCGCTCTGCAGCAAGTTCTTCACGCAGCAGGTCTTTGGCTTCATCAAAGGAGGTGGACTGTGCGCCAAGAATGCCGTTCACGCGGAACAAGGAGGGGCCAAGCGTGGAGGGGGCAGGGCCCGCGATGCCGTTGGCTGGTGCAAGGAACACCGCTTCGCCAGCTTCGCCAAGCTGCGCTTTGGTCACGTCGCCCAGATCCACATCAGACAACGACAGGCCGCGGCCTTCGACCAGGCTGGTGAATGTGGCGGTGCCAGCGGAGATCTGCTCTATCGCGGCTTGCGCGGCAGCGTCATCAGCAAAGGCCAGACGCTCGACCAGACGGCGCTCCGGACGGTTAAACTCGCTGTCACGGTCGTCATAGAGCTTCTGCAGGGCGGCTTCATCCACTTCGACCTGATCGATGATCATTTCAGGCGACAGCCAAGCATAGGTGATCTGACGGGTGGCGGGCAGCATGAAGCGGTCTTCGTTGTCGTTGTAGAAGGCTTCAACTTCCGCCTCGGTTGGGGCTGCGACAGCGGTGGTCAGGTTGTCACCGGTCAGTTGGGACCAGGTGAAGTCACGCTCTTCGGCAACAAATTCAATCACGGTGTCAGCGTAGATGTCTGGCATCACGAGGCCGGAGACCACGGCGCCTTGCAGCAGGGAGCGCACGGTGTCTTCGCGCACGCTGTCCTCAAACTCGGATTCGTTCATGCCGGCCTGATCGATGGCAAAGGCATAAGCGTCGCGGTCAAAAGAGCCGTCCAAACCTTGGAAAGACGGGATGTTCCTCAACTCTTGAGCGAGGTTCTCGTCGCCAATGGAGATGCCGAGGCGCTTGTTTTCAGCGTCCAGTGAGCGGGTTGTGGACAGGCGGGACAAAACCATGCGGTCGATGCCAAAAGCTTGGGCTTGGGCAAAAGGCAAAGACTGGCCCGTTTGGGCCTCAAGGGCGCGCAGCTCCTCTTGCAGGGCGCGGGCGTAGTCGTCGACCGAAATGTCTTCGTCGCCAACAGTGCCGACGGAGCGCACAGTGCCTGTCAGGCTGGTGGCACCAAAACCGCCTAAGCCTAGTATGAGCAGACCCATGAGAATCCAGACCGCTGTTTTGGAGGTTTTGCTCTGCGCCATGTCCGATGTCCGCCCTGTAATCGTTCAAGTTTCTTCTGCGAAGGTCTACGCGGTTGGGGCAGGGGGGGCAAGCATGATTGGCCTGTCCCGCCTGTGTTGTGTATGCGTCAGGCTTTGACCGTGGCGAGACGGGCAAAAAGATCGCCAATTCCGGCCCGGTCGACGTTGGCAAAGGCGATGCGCAGGGTGTCCTTGCCCGCCTGATCACCTGCGGGGGTGAACATGGTGCCGGGCAGGGTCAGGATGCCGTGGCTTTGCACCAGTTGCTGCGCCAATTGGTCGGACGGCAGGTCAAACGGATGCTTCATATAGGCGAAGTAGGCGCCAGCACCTTGCAGCTCCCAGCCCTGGTTGGTGATCTGTGGCAAGTTGTCAGAGATAGCGGCGCGGCGGTCGAGGATTTCGGCGCGTTCGCCGGCCAACCATTGGCTGAGGTTCTGCATGCCCCAGAGCGCGGCGTGTTGCCCAAGCTGATTGGGACAGATGGTGACGGTGTCGAGGAATTTCTCGGCTTCCGCCAGTAGCGCCTCGCTGCTCACCATCGCGCCAACCCGGTGGCCGGTGAGGCGGTAGGCTTTGGAAAAAGAATAGAGTTGCACCAATGTGTCCTGCCAGTCTGGGTCGCCAAAAAGGTCATGTGGTGCGCCGGTACGGCTGTCAAAGTCGCGGTAGGTTTCATCCACAATCAGGCGGATGCCGCGGGACTTGGCAAGCTCATACATGGCGCGCACAAGCTCTGCTGGATACTCGACGCCGCCGGGGTTGTTGGGTGTAACCAAGACAATGGCGCGCGTGCGCTCTGTGATCAGGGCGGCGGCGTGCTCTGGATCTGGCAGGAGGTGGGCGTCGGTGGGCAGGGGCACAGCGGTGACGCCCTGCATATCGAGCCACATTTTGTGATTGAAGTACCACGGCGTCGGCAGAATGACCTCATCGCCTTCGCCAGCGATGGCAGTGAGGGTGGCGCAGAAGGCTTGGTTGCAGCCGGAGGTGATGGCGACTTGCGCAGGGGCGATCTCGCCCGCGTAGGCGGCGGACCATTGCGCGGCGACTTCGGCGCGCAACTCGGGCAGACCCAATACTGGGCCGTAGAGGTGGGCCTCCGGCTTGGTGAGCGCGGTGTCTGCGATGTGTTGCAGGAGGGGGGCCGGTGGTGCGGCGACAGGGGCGGCCTGGCTGACGTTGATCAGCGGACGTTCAGGCGGGAAGGTCACGCCATCGAGCCAACGGCGGGCTTCCATCACGGGTGGGGCAAAGGTGGCGGCGGTGCGGGTGAGGATCATTTGGTCAGTCTCTCAGGCAAAAGCGGGCAAAAGAAAACCGCAGCGAGGCGCCTCGCTGCGGTCCGAAAAATGCGGTTTGTGACGTGGGGCAGGCCCACCAACCGGTGCGATCAATCGGTGCCGCGATAAGGCTCGACGTATTGCAACGCCATGTCCCATGGGAAGAAAATCCAGGTGTCCTGGCTCACGCCGGTGATGAAGGTGTCCACCATCGGCTCGCCTGCAGGTTTGGCATAAACCGTGGCGAAGTGGGCCTTGGGGTACAGCTTGCGCACCAGTTCGAGGGTTTTACCGGAATCGACAAGATCGTCCACGATCAGGATGCCTTCGCCGTCGCCCATCAGCTCTGCGTCAGGGCTTTTGAGAACCTGCGCTTCGCGCTGCTTGTCCTGGGCACCACCACCGGAATAGTAAGATTTCACCGAAATGGTATCGACGGTGCGGATGTCGAGTTCACGGCTGACGATCATCGCCGGGGCCATGCCGCCACGGGTGATGGCAACCACGGCTTTCCAAGCGCCGTCATTGGGGCCTTTGCCGTCGAGACGCCATGCGAGAGCGCGGCTGTCGCGGTGGATTTGATCCCAGCTGATGTGGAAGCCTTTTTCGTGTGGCAGACGCTCGCTCATGTGGACTCACCCCTTTGTCGCAGATTTCAGCCGTTCTAACAGAACCGAAAGGCGGCGCAAACTGTTTGCGTGGCTACCAAGCTGTGACGAGGTATTTACCCCCGTCCACCGTGATGAGTGGCGGACGGTTTGTTTCGGCAAAGGCGTGGTACGCAGGGGCGAGTTGTTGCCAGAAGGATTCCCACTGGTGGCCGGAGGCCATGGCCATGCGTTGAGGCGTTGGGCGGAACGGGAAGGCGTGAACGGGGACGGCTGATTGTCCACCTTTGAGGGCGGCTTCGACGGCGACGTAAATTTCTTCAATCGCGGGATCGGTCATCGCGTAGCAGCCCACAGAGACGCAGTCGCCGTGCACCATTAGGAAGCTGCCGGAGCGGTCATGGGTACGGTCAAAACGGTTGGGAAATCCGAGGTTGAAGGACAGGTGGTAGCTGCTGTTGGGGTTCAGTGCAGATTTGCTAACCGTGTAGAACCCTTCGGGCGATTGGCGGTCGCCTTCCTTGAGTTTGGGGCCAAGGCCACCAGAATGGTTGCAGATGGGGTAGGTTTTGAAGAGGGCGTAAGTGTCGGCTGGGGTTTGCACCCAGAGTTCCAGCTCACGTTCTTCTTTGAATATGCGGATGTAGACCGGGGCGCCGAGGGTGCTGTTGTGTTTGGCAAAGCCTGCGCTCAGCACAGGGGTTTGACGGGCGCGCACAACGGCGATGTCATCGCGCGGCCAGATGGCCTCTTTAATTGGGGGCGGAATGTAATGTGGGCGGTAGAGTGCGAATATCCCCAAGGCGCTCGCGATGCAGAGCAAAAAGAAGAGAGCCTTGAGGAATTTGCGCATGATCGGAGCGCGGCCTAGGTGGCTGCGATCTTGATACCCAGAGCCGCGAGCAGACCACCAAAGACTCGGTCAATCAGGTGCTTCAGGCCAATGTAGATTTTACGGGTGCGTTCCAGCGAAAAAAGGCGTGCCACGCAGGTGTTCCATAAGAGTTCTACCAAGAAAATCGCCAACAACAGCAGTGCCAATGACAGCGGCGTTGCGTCGGTTGGCACCGTGCCGACAAAGACCGCGCCAAAGAACACAGCCGGCTTTGGGTTGGCGAGTTGGGTCCAGAGGCCTAGGCGCAGCGCTGCCCAAGGTGTGGTTGGGCCGACGCCAGTATCGTTTTCTTCCAATGGCTCATCGGCCGCGCGCCACATTTTAAACGCGGTCCAGATCAGGAAGGCTGCGCCACCAAATTTCAATACGGTCAGCAGGAAAGGCGCGTACTCAAACAGCAGCGCAAGGCCAAAGAGGGCGGAAGCAGCCCAGAAGACCGCACCAAGGCCGATGCCCACAGACAAGGCTGCGCCGGTCTTGAGGCCCTGTTGCAAACCCACACGGGCGGCCTTGAGCACGGCGGGTCCGGGGCTGACGGCAGCCATCAGGCAAAGGGAGACGGCAGCGATAAAGGCGGCGAGGCTCATTTGCGGCCCACAACGGCGTCGATGTCCGGTGCATCCACCGCTTTCATGCCCACAACGTGGTAGCCCGCGTCGACGTGCAGGTTTTCACCGGTCACGCCGCTGCCGAGATCAGACAACAGGTAAAGTGCGGAGTTGCCGACGTCTTCGATGCTGACATTGCGACGCAGAGGGGAGTTCAACTCGTTCCATTTCAGGATGTAGCGGAAATCCCCGATGCCGGAGGCGGCCAGGGTTTTGATAGGGCCAGCCGAGATTGCATTGACGCGGATGCCGTCTTTGCCAAGGTCTTCAGCAAGGTATTTCACGGAAGCTTCCAGCGCCGCCTTTGCTACGCCCATGACATTATAGTGTGGCATGACCTGCTCGGCGCCATAATACGTGAGGGTCAGGGCAGAGCCACCATCCGTCATCAGTTTTTCCGCGCGCTGCATCACGGCGGTGAACGAATAAACGGAGATGTCCATGGTCATCAGGAAATTGTCTTTGGACGTTTCCACGTAGCGACCGCGCAACTCGTTTTTGTCCGAAAAGCCAATGGCATGAACGATGAAGTCGATCTTACCCCATTTCTCTTCGATCTCGGCAAATGCCGCACTAAGAGAGGCTGGGTCAGAGACATCACAGTCGATCAGCGTGTCGACGTTGAGCTGTTCCGCCAGCGGGACCACACGTTTTTTGAAAGCGTCGCCCATATAAGAGAATGCCAGTTCGGCGCCAGCGTCGGCGCAGGCCTTGGCAATGCCCCAGGCAATAGACTTGTCGTTGGCAAGCCCCATAATCAGACCGCGTTTGCCTGCCATGAGTTGATTTGACATCCGGTGAACTCCGTCCCACTTGGTTATGCGTGACGTTTAGGCGATTGACCCTGTCGCATCAAGGTCTTCGCCGGATAGGAATAGAGCTAGCCTACGTAGCTAGGTGAGTGAGTTGGAGGCAGGGATGAGCGAGAGAACCGAGATTTTTGCGGGAGATGACCCGTTTGAGATTGCGCGGAAGTGGTTGGCTGATGCTGAGAAGAGTGAACCAAATGACGCCAATGCGATTGCGCTTTCCACTGTGGATGCAGAGGGAATGCCAAACTCGCGCATGGTGTTGCTCAAGGATATCGAGGACGCAGCGTTTGTGTTCTACACAAATTACGGCAGTGCAAAAGCACAAGAACTGGACGGGGCCGGCAAGGCGTCTTTTGTGATGCACTGGAAATCTTTGCGTCGCCAGATTCGGGTCAGAGGACACGTTAAGCGGGAAGACGGTCCTCAAGCAGATGCATATTTTGAGTCGCGAAGTTTGAAGAGTAAGCTTGGTGCCTGGGCGTCTGAGCAGTCTCAACCGCTCAATTCGCGGACTGAATTGATGACAAAAGTGGCAAAAATAACAGCCACGCATGGAACCCATCCAAAGCGACCACCCTTTTGGGGGGGGTATCGGCTTATTCCTGCCGAAATCGAATTTTGGGCGGATGGGGCGTTTCGGTTACATGATCGGTTCCGTTGGACCCGCGAAACACCTGAAAAACCGTGGGAAATTCAGCGTCTTAACCCTTAATTAGTTAAAAACTTTAGTGGCAAGCGCATGAAAAGCATGGAAATTTTGCGCTTGCCGAAGTCGTCATGATGCAGCACAGTCACGCAGATCATGGGGATGATACAAACTAAGGTTGAGGCATTGAGTACTCTAGAAAATGACGTCACGCAGGTGATGGGCGTGGTGAAATGGTTCGATCCTGTCAAAGGTTTCGGATTCATAATTTCAGACGACGGTGGGCCGGATATTTTGTTGCACGCAAATGTGTTGCGCAATTTCGGTCAAAGCTCGGTTGCGGATGGCTCCGTAATCGATGTGTCCGTGCAGGTGACACAACGTGGCGCACAGGCCGTGGAAGTGTTGA
Organism: uncultured Shimia sp.; assembly: GCF_913054185.1. Classification (GTDB taxonomy): domain Bacteria; phylum Pseudomonadota; class Alphaproteobacteria; order Rhodobacterales; family Rhodobacteraceae; genus Shimia. Next base: position 928 of record NZ_CAJXIV010000046.1, on the reverse strand, counting down.
AGATCGAAGCGCCAGAAACGGAGGCGCCGGTGGCGCTGTCCGATTTTGAGGGCATGGATCTGGACGACATTCGCGCGACGCCGCTTGAACCGGCGCGGGTGAAGTGGTTCGACAAAGGCAAGGGCTTTGGCTTTGCCAATGTGTTTGGCCGTCCGGAAGATATTTTCCTGCATATCGAAGTGTTGCGCCGCTCGGGTCTGTCTGACCTGCAGCCAGGCGAGGCCTTGGCGCTGCGTGTGATCGACGGTAAACGTGGTCGCATGGCAACCGAGGTATTGGCGTGGGAAAACGCGGTTTTGGAAAACGACTAACACTCTCTGGCGCGGGTCGAGCGACCGGCGCTGGAGTTTTTGGGTTGGTGGCAGGGGTCATGATCTCCTTGCCCGCCCAAGCAGAAGACGCCTGCAGCGACGACAGCTTGCTGATACGCGGCGACTTTGGACAGGCGCGATTCTCCGTAGAAGTGGCAGACACAGAGGCCGAGCGGGCGCAGGGATTGATGAATCGCTCCCATATGCCGAGCAGTGCAGGCATGCTTTTTATCTATGAAACCACACGGTCCGCGTCTTTCTGGATGCGGAACACGTTGATTCCCCTCGATATGCTGTTTGCGGACGAGCACGGGGTGATCCAACACATCCACAGTAATGCTATTCCATTGGATGAAACGCCAGTTTTTGGCGGAGACGCGGTACGCTATGTGTTGGAAATCAATGGCGGATTGGCGGAGGCCATGGGCATTTCTGTGGGCAGCCAAATGCGCCACAAAGAATTTTTACAAGAAATTGCAAACTGGCGTTGTTAGGGGGTTTTCATTCCCGAACAGTGGGGGTAAACCCTGCCTCACAAGTCGGGGCGTAGCGCAGCCTGGTAGCGCACCTGTTTTGGGTACAGGGGGTCGCAAGTTCGAATCTTGCCGTCCCGACCA
>NZ_CAJXIV010000045.1 GCF_913054185.1 uncultured Shimia sp. | reverse complement strand
CACCTTGATGGTTTTTCAGTCCACCCTTTGGGCCTGACTTGCCCCCCAAGGCTCCCTCATTCCTAACGAGAGTCTGCGGGTTTGGATTTCATATTCCTCGGCTTCATTTTGGGCAAGCGCATCGTGCGCGGAGCCCTCAAATTGCTCTAACGCTCGACGCGCTTCAGCGGGTGTTTTGTCGTCCAGAGATGAATATGGTCTGACCTGGTTGTAGTCATATCGCCAAAGCACCAGCTTGCGGCAGGCGTCGTCCAGACTGTCGAACCATTCCTCGTCAAGCAGCTCATCTCTCAGACTGCCGTTGAATGATTCAATGAAGGCGTTTTGCTGCGGCTTACCGGGATCAATGTAGTGCCATTCAACGCCGTTTTCATTCGCCCATTTCAGGATCGCGCGACTGGTGAACTCCGTCCCTTTGCAGCTGACAATGCCGCTGGGCTTGCCGTAGACCCGAACAAGCGTGTCCAATTCACGGGCGACCCGCGCGCCAGAGATGCTGGTGTCGGCCATGAAGCACAGGTTCTCACGGCAGCGATCATCATTCACTGCCAAAGTGCGAAACTTGCGGGACACCCCAATGTGTCCGACAAGAAGTCCAACGACCAACGCTGGCCTGGCTGTAGCGCCACAGGCATTGGCGCGCGCGATCCATGCGCCCGTTTCCGGCCCCGTCCGCAAACGTCTCGCTACGCACAGTTGCACAACTCGCATTCGGCATGTTAGCTCGAGCATAGCCATTCTTGAGTATGCTGCTCAGGTGTCGGTTAGGGCTGACACAGTGATTGCACATCTTGTCAGCCTGAACTTTATGACCTGCCACCTCCGCACCAATGACCAACCAAGTGTCTGGATTTCGGACGTTCGGTTCTCAGCTTTGGTGAACTTCGATAAGGTGGATTGACTCAACAGGGACAGCCCGAAGCGGACCTTGGCCCCCAAAACCCTGACGACGGGCGCGGTTACAAGCCAACGCAAACAGTTTATTTCCCCCAGGGGCAGAGTGCTTCGACCTGTCGGCGCCCAAGTTTATTCAATGTTTTTATGTTATCTATATAAATCTTCTCGGGGTCCGAAACGTGAGCGAGGGCTTTGGTCATCTGATCTTGACGCAGAAGATGTATGGTTGGATAGGGTGAGCGATTGGTAAAATGGCTAAGATCCTCAGCAGCCACACCCTCAAATTGATATTGAGGATGAAATGATGCCAATTGCACGTGCTCTGTCAATTCTGCTTGCTCCAATAGGTGCTGAAACCAATCGAGCAAGGTGAGGTAATCACCGAACTCTTCTAGACCTTGGGTAAACATGAGCAAGCTCGTGGCAACGTCATTTTCGTTGGTCCCAAGCAGGCGCTGTAATTCATTCACAAAGAACTGCTTTAGTTCCGCATCGGTGGTGGCATCACATATGGCATAATAGACTTGGTCTCGGGCTATGACGCTAGAGGAAAATGGGCATAGATTTAATCCTACTACCATTTGGTCAAGCCATCGACGGGTGTTTTTAACCACGTCTTGGTGAGCTATTGATAGCGTCTGAAGGTCAAACTTGGTGATACGATAGATCCTTTCTTGTTTGACTAACTTAAAGCAAGTTCCGCCCATATTTCCACTTTGTTTGCGGAGGCCAAAACCATCACCTCAGCGCAGTCGCAACCGCCTATTGTGTTATACCATCCTTCGCCATTGGCAAGCGGCCCATTGCTGCCGTTGTTGCAAACCCGTCTACCGGCGGCTCCCAGCCTGGAGCAGAAGTCGGGAAATTCCGCCTGATCGAAGAAAGCGGACGCTCGGAACCGCGGTGGAGAAGGCCCTGCAGGTGGGATTTTGCCGAACTTCGCTGCGGCTGGGCCAATGTCTGCATTCGAGAAGCCGAGCTGGTTAGAAATGGGCCTTTTCGCCGGTGACAGAAACGCATGAATTTTGCCAAAATGAGCCGAAACGCCTTCAGGGCTCATTATTGATGAAGGTGTCGAGACTCAACTTCGTCTTGGCCACCGGTCGCTGAACCGTCCATCTTGAGAACCGGCCTGGAACCGCCCCAGTAAAGTGTGTCTTTCGGACGACACCATCTACCACTTCACCTAATTTCGAAGCCGCGACCAGTAACTTCTTTCTTCGTTTGATATCAACGAGTGTGGGTGCGATCCAATCCGGTTCCCTCATAAGTGTCTGCAAGCCTTCTTCAATACCCCACAGAGAGTATCGAACATCCAACCGCTTACTCTTCAGTCAATCGGCAGATTCCTGAGCTTCTTTGTGTTTTTCCCTGTGGATTTGGTCAGAGTTGGCTTTCGACAGTACGAAATTCAGTGCGATCACCTCATGTTTTAAGCGCCCAAGATCATCGAGGTTCTCAGCCGCAGCTGATCCGATGGCCGCGCGCATCTCTTCTTGCTTTCGGAAAGTCCCGGGTAGCAGGGAATTCAAGATCGGCACTACTACCACGAGGCCAGCAGCGATAATTGCTGTGATAACGCAGCGGTCGAGACGTTCTTCAAAACGATCAAGGCGGAGCGGATGTGGTGGCGGTTCTGGGAAACAAGTAGGCAAGCAGAGATGGCGATCTTCGAATACACTAACGGGTTCTTCAATCCGCGACGCTGGCACTCAGCATTGGGCTGGAAAAGCCCAACGGCTTTCGAACGGAAGGTGGCCTAAGCGAGAACCAGGGGCGGCACGAAAGCGAGGTAGGTCCAGGGTGTGTAGATTATTTTGTGTATTTGTCTGGGATCAAGTTGTGGCGCGGTTTTTGCCCGGCATAAATAGTCCATGGTTTGAGTGAAAACGCGCTGACCCGAAATCAACCGCAACAAATTTTGGCGTGCGATGGGATGCGTAACAAAGGATTTTTGGTGTGGCTCAACGATGTACGCTGTCCTTTTTGGGCTGTTTTTGCCGCGGATTTTTGATAGTGGGGCACATCCAAAAAAATGGCGGACTTACAAGTGTCTGAAAACAATAGAGACAAAATTTGGGGGCATGCACGTCTTTCCGTTGCCCCCATGATGGACTGGACGGATCGCCATTGTCGCTACCTGCACCGGCTGCTGTCTCGGCACACGTTGTTGTATACCGAAATGGTCACAGCCCCAGCCTTGGTGCGCGGTGGTGCGGTGCATTTGTTGGACCATAGCGTTGATGAGCATCCGGTGGCGTTGCAACTTGGGGGCAGTGATCCACAGGAGTTGGCGCGAGCCACCAAACTTGGGGCCGACGCAGGCTATGATGAGATCAATCTCAATGTGGGGTGCCCGTCTGATCGGGTGCAGTCTGGCACATTTGGCGCCGTCTTGATGAAGACCCCGGAGTTGGTGGCCGACTGTGTCCACGCGATGCAGACAGAAACGGATGCTGAGATCACGGTCAAGTGCCGGATTGGTGTGGACGATCAAGTGCCAGAAGACGTGCTTCCTGACTTTATAAACCAAATGCAACTCGCCGGAATCAAACGCATTTCTATACATGCACGTAAGGCATGGTTGAAAGGCTTGAGCCCAAAAGAGAACCGCGATGTTCCGCCGCTGGACTATCCGTTGGTCTATCAAATGAAACGCGACTTTCCAGCGTTGCACCTGTCGATCAATGGTGGCGTGGCCACTTTGGAGGAGGCTCACGCCCATTTGGCGGAAGGCATGGACGGCGTCATGATCGGCCGTGCGGCGTATCACAATCCGACCGACATTTTGTGCACGGCGGATCGCGAAATTTTTGGCGCAGATGACGACAGTGATCCGGTTCTGGTGGTGCATCAGATGCTGCCATACATCGAAACGCACCTCACGCAGGGCGGCAAGCTCAATCAGATAACGCGTCATATGTTGGGCTTATTTGCCGGCAAGCCCGGCGCGCGGGCCTGGCGGCGGTATTTGTCGGAGCACGCGACCAAACCGGGAGCGGGACCAGAGACGGTGCTGGCCGCGCTGCAACATGTGACACAGGCCGCGGCTTAGGCGGCAGCTTGCGAACTGCGGGAATTTGCGCTTTATCTCGCCGCGAAACACGTTCCCGGAGAGACTTATGGCCCACGATCCCGCCTTACTTTTTCAGATGTTGGTTCTACTTCTGGCCATTGGCGGCGTTGCCGGCGTGTTGGCGGGGCTGCTTGGCGTTGGGGGGGGCATCGTGCTGGTGCCCGCCTTTTTCTATGCGTTTCAGGCGCTTGGTTATGATGGTCCGCAGTTGATGCAGGTCTGTCTGGCCACGTCACTGGCGACCATCATTGTGACGTCGTTACGGTCTGTTGCGAGCCACAACAAAAAAGGCGCGGTGGATTGGGATATTTTGCGCACCTGGGCGCCGGGCATTGTGGTTGGCGCTTTCATCGGTGTGCTGGTTGCAGCCAATTTGCGCTCGGTGACGCTGCAAATTGTATTTGGGTCTCTGGCGTTGGTGATTGGCGCCTATATGGGGTTTGGCAAAGCGCATTGGCGGTTGGGGCAGATGATGCCGGGCGGGATTACGCGGGCGATCGTGAGCCCTTGCGTGGGATTCCTTTCGGTGCTGATGGGCATCGGTGGTGGCAGCTTTGGTGTGCCGCTGATGACGCTGTTTAACGTGCCAATCCATCGCGCAGTGGCCACAGCGGCAGGATTTGGTGTGACCATCGCTGTGCCAGCCGTGATTGGCTTTTTGTTTATGGAAATTGACCCGGCAACCCGTCCGCCGTTCACGGTTGGCGCGGTGAATATGGTGGCCTTTGGCTTGATCATTATGATGACGCTTTTGACGGCGCCGCTGGGGGTTAAGCTGGCGCATGCGATGGACCCCAAGCCACTCAAACGTGTGTTTGCGGTGTTTCTGACCTTGGTGGCGCTGAACATGCTGCGCAAGGCGGCAGGGGTGTGACACCAGCCTTTATCAGTTGGCAGGTGGCTTGGCGTTAGTTGGGTTCCGCCATAGGTGGATGCTAGGCCTGCGTATAATCAATAAGACGAATCGGCCTTGTCTTCCCCGTTGCGACATTGCCCAAGCTGAGAAGCCCCACGACGTACGGTTCTCAGCCAAATCTCAAGAGATACGGGGCAGGAGTGGCGATTTAATCGCAGTTATTTCGCGTGTAAGTAGGTAAAACCCGAGGTCGCGTTTCTATGTTGGAAACGTTTGGAGCGGCAACCCTGCATTGTTTCGAACTCAGCATCGCAACAAAATGCCTGCTTAAAATTTCAGTAAAATTTGTATAGAGTTTAGGAAATTCATTTCGGACTATGGGTGTAAGTGATGCAATTACTTTGGATTTTGGGCCTGGCGGTCCTCGGTGGCGCGCTGATTTATGAAATCACTGATGACGACGACGATGACAGTGTTGAGCCGGAAACAAACGACGATCCGACGACAACCGGTGACGACCCAACCACAACGGGCGATCCGACCACGACAGGCGACGACCCGACCACAACTGGCGACCCAACCACGACAGTGGACCCAATCACCGGTACCGATGAAGCGGACACGCTTGCCGGCACTGAAAATGGGGATCAGATTGAGGCGGCCGCAGGTGCGGACGTTGTAACTGGGCTTGGAGGCGATGACAGCATCCTTGGTGGCGACGGTGAGGATGTCATCGATGGTGGCGAAGGGGACGACAAAATCTCCGGCGGCAACGATGCGGACACGCTAATGGGCGGTGCGGGCGACGACCTCATGGGGGGCGGCACTTCTGATGATAGCTTGACCGGTGATGCCGGGGCCGACACCTTGCTTGGTGGTTGGGGTGACGACACGTTAGATGGGGGTGACGACGATGACAGCCTACTTGGCGGTTTGGGTCTAGATTCTCTTTCTGGCGGGTTGGGCGACGACGCTCTGGCTGGCGAAGATGGCAATGATACGCTTGACGGCGGCGAAGGGGCTGACAGCTTGCTTGGTGGTGACGGCAATGACAGCCTGCTTGGTGGAGAGGGCAATGACTCGCTTTGGGGCGGCAACAGCGATGATACGCTGGAAGGCGGCGAGGGCGATGACCATCTGTCAGGCCAAACCTCTGACGACAACCTGAATGGCGAAGCTGGTGCCGACACCTTGTTGGGTGGTCGCGGCAATGACACGCTGATTGGCGGCGTGGGTGAAGACAGCATGGAAGGCGGTCTTGGCAACGACGTCTTTGTGGGTGTTGAGGACGGCTCTGACGACGACATGATTGCAACCTCCGACGTGTTGGATGCGGACACCATGCGCGGTGGAGAGGGTGACGACACCTTCATCCTTGGGTCAGGCGATGTGGCCGAAGGCGGTGCAGGCGCAGACACCTTTGCATCTGGCACTTGGGTCGACCCAGACAACTTGCCGGTCATTGAAGACTTTGACGTTGCAGAAGACGTCTTTGCTGTCTTGGTCCCTGAGGGCGCAGGTTCCGGTACGGTGACCGTAGATGCGGATGCAGACGCCGGCGAAGGCTGGTTCACGGTCTCTTATGACGGTGCTCCCGTGGCTACAGTGTTTGGCGCAGGTATGACCGCAAGCAACGTGTCGGTGGTCGAAACCGAAGCGGTGGAAGCTGCGACACCCGTCGCGACACCGTAACGTCCTTTGTCAGAAACGAGAAAAGCGCGCTCCATTCGGGCGCGCTTTTTGTTTGGACTGGTGCTTGGCTTTAGCGTTTCAAACGTGCGCTCCGGCCACCGCGACGCTTTTTCAAACGCGGCGCTCGGGTGGGCAGCTCTGTCATAATCTCACTGCGCTCTTCCGGCGCCATCTTAGACCAGCGGGTGATCTCATCTATGCTGCGCAGGCAGCCGGTGCAAATCCGCTCTTCGGGGTGCACAACGCAGACTTGTATGCACGGGCTTTCCACTTCGCTGCGTTTCCACACGATGTCTTTGCTCACGATGCGCTCCCAAGATGGCTCAACCGGTCCAATACTCCTTGTAGAATATACGAGGCTGCCACATGGTCGATCACCTCTGCGCGACGTTTGCGTGACGTATCCGCCTCCAACAGGGCCCGTTCGGCGGCCACGGTGGACAATCGCTCGTCCCAGAAGCCAATTGGCACCTCAACCAGCGCCGACAGGTTGCGCGCAAAAGCCCGGGTGGATTGAGCCCTTGGACCTTCGCTGCCGTCCATGTTCATTGGCAACCCAAGGATGATCCCGCCAATGCTGCGATCGTTGGCGATCTCAATCAGCCGCAGCGCATCCAGACCAAATTTCTTGCGTTTCACAGTTTCAATGGGGGTAGCCACAGAGCGGAAACTGTCGCTCACCGCCACGCCAATGGTTTTGGTGCCAAGATCTAAACCCATCAACGCCTGCATCGGGGGTAGGTGCGGGGCCATTTCTTCGATGCTTTGGTAGATCTCGCTCATTCCAAACCCGCCTGCGCCGCGCCGGCGCGCACCACTTCCAGTGCCTCTGGCACATTTGCGAACACCTGTTGAGCTTCGTCCCAGATCACCTGTGCTCGTTCTGTGTTGCCCATCACGCCATATGCGCCAATCAAGCGCGCCCATTCCTGTGGCGTGCCGCCTTCGGTGGCCAAACGATCAGAAAGTTGATCCACCATGCCTTGGATCATCGCTTGACGGTCTTCTACATCCAACTCTCCGGCGGCTTGCATGTCCTCAGCAGACGGGCCGGACAGGCCATCTGGACTATGGGTTGGCACCGGCGCGGGCATTTTGTAATCCACACCTGCGTACCAGGCCAGTTCTGTGATGGTATTGCGAATAGAGGGCACCCATGGCGCATCATTTGGGCTCTGGCGCAGGACTTGGTCCCAAATGCGGAAGGTCGCGTCAGGGCGTCCGGTTTGCCACATCATCAGGCCCATGTAGTAGCGCCCGAGATTGTTAAATGGGTCCAGCTCCAAGGCCTTTTTGAGGCTTTGCTCCGCTTCTGGAGACACATAGTCCCCAGCCGCCGAGATCAGAAGATTGGCGTGCAACACGTAGTCACCGGCGGTCACGTCTGTGCCTTTGATCTCAATGACTTTGGCTTGCGCGGCGTAGGCGGCTGGCATGTTGCCAAGGTTGGCCTCATTGCGGGCCAGAAGCTCTTGGCCTTGCAGATCGTTTGGATTGTCGGCCACGGCAGCACGCAGCTTTGTCATCAGTTCAAGGAATTCTTCACCCGCGTCTACGGCCGGACGAGGTGGGACTTTGGTTTCGGCCACGGACTGGCTGTCTCGGTTTTCGCGACGCAACTGCGCCTCGGCAGCACGGTCTTGCAGAGGCATGTCGCGGTACCCCGGGGCACCCAGTTTGTAGTAAAGACCAAAGCTGCTGCCAAAAACCACCAGTGCCAGAACAAAAGCAACTGCCACGGTTTTGCGGCCGCCAGCTGTCTCGCCAGTCTCCGCATTTTGCATCTGTGCGTCAGCAGCCAAAATACGTCGGGAAATTTCGGTCTTCATGCGGGTGGCGTCTTCAGCAGCAATCACGCCACGGGCCTGATCTTTGTCGACCTCTTTGAGCTGGTCGCGATAGACCTGTAAATCATAAGCGGCGGGGTGCTCTTCGTCCTCGGAGCGGCGCATCAATGCGAGCGCAAACAAACCTGTGGTGACAAGGGCAAGGGCAGCTGCAGCAATCCAGAAAATCATGTGGCCTCCAAAGTGGTGACCCACATGTAGTGCCGCACACCGGTGGCTGAAAGGGAAAATCGACTTCTGGCGCGACATGTCGCAACCGGGGCGCAAATAGGCGCTTTAACCCCCGTGACCGGCTAAGCAAAAAGTTCATAAACTGAGAGAAGTTGCCTCCTATTCGGAATCACGCTCATGAGAAAATATTCTGCCTTTGCCATCGCCCGCGAAGCCGCCCGGTTCCACACCGGCTGGGAACGCGCGTGGCGCTCTCCTGAACCCAAAAAGAAATACGACGTGATCATTGTGGGCGCAGGTGGCCATGGCCTCGCCACCGCTTTCTACCTAGGTAAGAATTTTGGCATCACCAATGTAGCCATCATCGAAAAAGGCTGGCTTGGCGGCGGCAACACCGGACGCAACACCACCATCATCCGCTCCAATTATTTGCAGGATAGCTCCGCCGCGCTCTATGAAAAAGCGCGCTCTCTTTATGAGACCATGAGCCAGGATTTGAACTACAACGTCATGTTCTCCCCACGTGGCGTGATCATGCTGGCGCAAACCGAAAGCGAAATTCGGGGCTATCAGCGCACCGCCCATGCCAACGCCTTACAAGGCGTGCCAACCGAGTTCATCGGGCCGGAGCGGGTGAAAGAGCTGGTGCCAATCATCAACATCGATGGCCCACGCTATCCGGTGTTGGGTGGCCTTTGGCAGGCGCGTGGCGGCACTGGCCGACACGATGCAGTGGCCTGGGGTTATGCCCGTGCCTGTTCCGACATGGGCATGGATATTATTCAGAAATGTGAAGTGGTTGGCGTGCGGTCTGAAGGTGGCAATGTGGTGGGTGTGGACACCACCAAAGGCCCCATCGATTGTGACAAACTTGGCCTTGTGGTGGCTGGCAACTCTGGTGATCTGGCCAACATGGCGGGCTTCCGTCTGCCAATGGAAAGCGTCGCGCTACAGGCGCTGGTGAGCGAGCCGATCAAACCCTGCATGGATGTGGTGGTGATGGCCAATACTGTGCATGGCTACATGTCGCAATCTGACAAAGGTGAGATGGTGATTGGCGGCGGCACCGATGGGTTCAACAATTACACCCAACGCGGATCGTTCCATCACGTCGAAGAAACCGTGCGCGCGCTTTGTGAAACCTTCCCAATGGTCAGCCGCCTGAAAATGCTGCGCCAGTGGGGTGGCATTGTAGATGTGACCGGCGACCGCTCGCCGGTGATTGGCAGAACGCCTTTGGGCAACTGCTTCATCAACGCAGGCTGGGGCACTGGAGGCTTCAAAGCCATTCCGGGCGGCGGCTGGGCCACAGCAGAGCTGATCGCGAAAGGTGAGCCGGGGCCATTGGCCGCTGAGTTTGGCATGGACCGGTTTATCGAAGGCCGGTTTATCGATGAAAGCGTTGCCGCCGGGGTGGCGCACTGATGTCGGACCGTCGAGTATTCCTAGCTGGTATAGGCGCGGTCGCTTTGTTTCCGAACTTGGTTAACGCCTCTAGTAGCCGCAAAGAGCTTGTTGGGACTTGGTCGTGCGTGATGCAAGACGGTTTCGGAAAAGACGAACATTTGGGAGCGACGTTCATCTTTCACGAAAATGGTGCCTATGACTGGAACTCCCAGTTCAGAACCAAAGAGTTTTCGACGCAAAATTTTGGCGTGTGGGAGACCCCGACTGCTGCGGAGCTAAAGCTGGTGAGCCGAGGCAAACTTGGTCGCGTCTTGCGGTTTTGGAGAGATGACAAAGACCTCTGGCAAGCTTTTGCGGAGATCCACATGCCAGCAGGCAGTCAAGACGCTATGGTTTTGCAATTCTCGTCGGTAGGTGGCTGGCGCCATGATCCGCTGGCGGTTCTCGGGTTTGAAAGGCAGTCGTGATGTCTATTCTCATTTCTTATAAACTTGACCGCCCGGCAACGCCGGGCAGCGCCCGATCCGCCCCCACGGGCGGGCGCTTCGCTTCCACCCTCGGATCGGGCGTTGCCCTCTGTACTACTTGGGAGATTGCAAAATGCTAACCCTTCAATGCCCCTATTGCGGCGTCTGGGCCGAGGAAACCGAGCTTCACGCCGAAGGTGAGGCCCATCTGAAACGCTTTGGTCCGGACAGTGACGACGCGGATTTTGAAAGCTACCTCTTTATGCGCGAGAACCCCAAAGGTGTGCATCTGGAACGCTGGCGGCATGCGTCAGGCTGCGGCAAGTTCTTCCACGCGGCGCGCTCCACCACCACGCTGGAGGTGTTTGGCACCTATAGCGCGCAAACGCTGGAGCCGCCACAAGACATCAAAGACAAGATCTCGGCCAAAATCCCCAACTGGTCGTGGAGGGAATTCTCATGAGCACACGTCTGACCACCGGCGGGCGGCTTTTGAACAAAGCCAAACAGGTGACATTCTCCTTTAACGGCAAACAGTTCACCGGTTTTGAAGGTGACACGCTGGCCTCCGCGCTTTTGGCCAACGACCAGATGATGATGGGCCGGTCGTTCAAATACCATCGCCCACGCGGCGTTGTCGCATCGGGCGCGGAAGAACCCAATGCGCTGGTGAATATGGGGCAGGGTGGCAAATTTGAGCCCAACCAACGCGCCACCACCACGGAGCTGTTTGACGGTCTGACCTGCACGTCGCAGAACCACTGGCCTTCGTTGGAATTCGACATTGGCGTGGCCAACAACTACGCCGCGCGCTTCTTGCCAGCTGGGTTTTACTACAAAACTTTCATGGCCCCGGCGGCAGCTTGGAAACATGTGTTTGAACCCATCGTGCGCCATTCTGCGGGTTTGGGCAAAGCGCCCAAAGACCGCGATGCGGACCGCTACGAGCATTTTTATGCCTTCTTTGACGTGGTTGTCGTTGGCGGCGGCGTCGCTGGCTTGATGGCCGCAAAAGCGGCGGGTCAATCCGGTGCCAAAGTTCTGTTGATGGAGCAAACCGCCCATTGGGGTGGCCGTGCGCCGGTCGATGGCGGCAAAGTGGACGGGGTGAAGGTGGATGACTTCATCGACGCCACCGTGGCCGAGCTTGAAGCGATGGATAACGTCACATTGCGCAATCGCATGATGGGGGCAGGGGTCTATGACCACGGCTACATCCTCGGCTACGAGCGTCTGACCGATCACGCGCCGATGCTGGATGGCCCACGCCACCGATTGTGGCGCATCCGTGCGAAACAGATTGTGACGGCCACCGGCGCGATTGAGCGCCCGCTGTCCTTTGCGGGCAATGACATTCCCGGTGTGATGCTCGCGAGTGCGATGCGCGATTACATCGTGAATTTTGGTACATCCTCTGGCGACCGTGTGGTGGTTGTGGCCAACAACGATGACGCCTACCGCACCGCCTTTACGCTCAAAAATCATGGTCTTGAGGTGCCTGTTATCTTGGACTCCCGTCCAAACGGCGGCGGTGCATTGGCGAAAGCCGCACGGGAGCAAGGCTTTCGGGTTGAAAACGGCAAAGGCATTGCCAAAATCAAGGGCGGCAAACGCGTGACCGGCGTGGCGATCTGTGCCCAGGCGGGCGAAGGTGCTGTGCTGGAAGAAATTGCCTGTGACGCGGTGGCCATGTCCGGCGGCTGGTCCCCGGTGGTGCACCTTTGGTCCCATTGCGGCGGCAAGCTGATTTGGGACGAGGCTCAGGCGCATTTCCGCCCCGATCCGGACCGCGCCCCAACCAGCCATGATGGCAATGCATTTGTTGTAACAGCAGGCTCTGCCAGTGGCCCGTTGAAGCTGGATGACGTTCTGGTTGATGGCCAAAAGGCTGGTGAAGCCGCAGCGCAAGCCGCGGGCTTTGCGGTGACCTCTGCTGACGCCCCAAAAGGGGACGTACATGACGAAGCGCCTTTAGTGCCATGTTGGATGATGCCACAAGGCGCAGGGCCTAAGCTGCGTATGAAAGCCTGGTTGGATTATCAGAACGACGTGAAAGTGTCCGACGTGCGCTTGGCTGCGCAAGAAGGCTACGAGTCGGTAGAGCATACCAAGCGTTACACCACATTGGGCATGGCGACGGATCAAGGAAAATTAAGTAACATCAACGGATTGGCGGTTCTTTCTGATGCGCTCAATCAACCGATTCCAGCCACCGGCACCACCACTTTCCGTCCGCCTTACACGCCCATCTCTATGGGCGCGATTGCCGGCGAAGCACGTGATGAGGTTTTCCAGCCGCTGCGCCGCACAACTATCCATGGCTGGCATGAGGCCAATGGCGCGTTTTATGAACCGGTTGGACACTGGCGACGACCGTATTGCTTCCCGCAGGGCAGCGAAAGCCACGCCGATGCGGTGACGCGCGAAATCCGTCAGACCCGCGATTCTGTCGGCCTGCTGGATGCCTCCACCTTGGGCAAGATCATTGTCAAAGGCCCGGATGCTGGCAAGTTCCTGAACATGATGTACACCAACATGATGTCCACGTTGAAGCCCGGCAAATGCCGCTATGGCTTGATGTGTAACGAGAACGGTTTCCTGATGGATGACGGCGTTGTAGCGCGCATCGATGAGGACACTTTCCTATGTCACACCACCACCGGCGGCGCGGAGCGCATTCACGGCTGGATGGAAGACTGGCTGCAATGTGAATGGTGGGACTGGCAGGTTTATACCGCCAATGTGACCGAGCAATACGCCCAGATTGCAGTTGTCGGCCCCAACGCACGCAAGGTGATTGAGAAACTTGGCGGCGAGATGGATGTCTCCAAAGAAGGCCTTGCCTTCATGGAGTGGAAAGACGGCACGATTGGTGACTTTGACGCGCGGGCCTATCGTATTTCGTTCTCTGGCGAGCTGTCTTATGAAATCGCCGTGCCAGCCAGCCAAGGCCGCGCCTTCTGGGACGCATTGTTGGAAGCGGGCGCAGAGTTCAACATCATGCCCTATGGCACCGAAGCGCTGCACGTGATGCGGGCTGAAAAGGGCTTCATCATGATTGGAGATGAGACCGACGGCACGGTGATCCCGCAGGATCTCAACATGCAGTGGGCGATTTCCAAGAAGAAAGAAGACTTCTTGGGCAAACGTGCGCAATTGCGTGACCATATGGCCTCTGAAGATCGCTGGAAACTGGCGGGCTTTAAAACTGAAGACGGCTCCGTCATTCCCGATGGGGCTTACATTGTCGATCATGGCACCAATGCCAACGGCCAGCGCAACACGCAAGGTCGTGTGACCTCAACTTACTACTCGCCCACACTGGACCGCGGCATCGCGATGGGGCTGATCCACGGCGGCATGAAACGGCTTGGTGATGTGGTTGAGTTCAACAAAGTGGACGGCAGTACGGTAAAAGCCAAAGTGGTGGATCCGGTGTTCTATGACAAAGACGGGGAGAAGCAGAATGTCTGAGGCTGTGAGCGCCCTGGATGGCGTAACTTTCGAAGGCTTTGCCAAGGTCGCAGAAACCGGCCTGCGCGGCATGATCACCGTGCGTGGCGATCTGGCGTCCAAGGAGATGATGGCGGCCGTGAAAGCGGCAACGGGCGCGGTGTTGCCAGCACAGCGCAAGGTGACTTCTGGAGATACAGGCGCTGTGGCGTGGATGTCGCCAGACGAGCTGCTGGTTGTGGTGGATTATGACGCCGCCAATGAGGCCGTCGCCACACTGACTGATGCTCTGAAAGGCAGCCATGCTTTGGTGGCCAACGTGTCTGATGCCCGCGCGGTGTTCCGGCTGTCAGGAGACAGCAGCCGCGATGTTTTGGCGAAGCTGGCCCCTGTCGACTTTTCCAAGGACGCTTTTGCTGCCGGCGACATCCGTCGCTCTCGGATTGCGCAGGTGCCTGCGGCGGTGTGGGGCAACGAGGATGGCAGCTTTGAAGTCATCTGCTTCCGCTCCGTGGCGCAGTACGTCTTTGATGTGCTCAAGGTTTCCGCCGAAGTTGGCGGCGAAGTCAATCACTTAGGGTAAACGCCATCTTGTCAAACTCTGCTGCGTGTGGGAGCGTCGCGCCATGCGCAGCAGAATTCTTAGCACGACGGTTTTTCAAAAATTGATGGGTGGGCACCTGTCTGTTGCGGATACGTTTTGGTTTGGCTTTGTTGGTGTCTCCCTGACCCTCAACCTTTTGACGTTGGTGTTGGCCGGGCCGGTGACCGCGCTCAGCCTGAGTTTTGGCGCCTGGGCCGGAAAGATCTTTTCGGTCGTTTGGCTGTTTGGCTGCAGCGCTTATACAGTTCTGATGTTCCGTGCATTATGGCGCAGCATGCTGCGGCACGGGTTTGTAAATGGCTTGTCGATTGCTGGGCTGTTGTTGGTTGTGGCGCTGTTGGGTCGGTACGGTTATGGGCTGGTATCGGTGTTTGATCCTAGCCTGCCCATGGCACGTGGTGCTGTGTTACACGAGATTGACGCGATGCGCCTAACTCTCCCACGCGACGTTGGGCCGGGTGCAACGCTTGTGTCCGTAAGTCTCGTCGGAACCACCTATGAAATGACCGTCCAATTGCAGGGGCCAGGGTTGGTGGCCACCTACGTGGATCTAATGGACACTGAAATTGGGCCTGAGATTTGCGCCACCCATGAAGCCTTACTACGCAGTGCCGCAGTGGACCGGATGGAAACGCATTACATCTCTAACGACGGCGAATTTCGCACAGTGTTGAAGGCGGATGATTGCCTGCAGTATCTGGATCGTCGATAGGTCACAGCGGCGTTCCGACAACACAAACTCACAATTTCTGTGCAGAAAAACAACTTGGTGGCGCTTGACCTTTGGCCGTGAATTGTCACATCTAATGCCAACGGAAACTTGCTTACGAACAGGGAGCACCCCCATGGCTTTTGAACTTCCCGATCTTCCATACGCCCACGACGCACTGGCCGACAAAGGCATGTCCGCAGAGACGCTGGAATTCCACCACGACCTGCACCACAACGCCTATGTGACCAACGGCAACGCCGCCATCGCAGGCACCGAGTGGGAAAACAAGTCTCTCGAAGAGATCATCGTTGGCACCTATGATGCCAAATCCGTTGCGCAAAACGGCATCTTCAACAACATCTCCCAGCTGTGGAACCACAATCAATTCTGGGAAATGATGGGCCCAGGCGCCAACGCCATGCCAGGTGAGCTGGAAAAAGCGCTGGTTGAATCCTTTGGCTCCGTTGACGAGTTCAAAAAGCAGTTCTCCGCCGCAGGCGCCGGCCAGTTTGGCTCCGGCTGGGCGTGGCTGGTGAAAAACGCAGATGGTTCTCTGGCAGTGACCAAGACCGAAAACGGCGTGAACCCGCTGTGTTTCAACCAGACCGCACTGCTGGGCTGTGATGTGTGGGAGCACTCCTACTACATCGACTTCCGCAACAAGCGTCCGGTGTACTTGTCCAACTTCCTGGACAACCTGGTGAACTGGGAAAACGTTGCCTCGCGGATGTAAGCGGATCTAAATCCAATAAAAAGCCCGCCAACTGGCGGGCTTTTTGCTTTTTTGGAACAGTTGGGGTTTTAACCAAGCGCCCGATCCAAGATCGCTTCCAGCGCCGGAACATCGTCCGCCACATGGATAAAGTCGCGTATGCTGTCCTCCGCAAACCCCTGCGCAATCACGTGGTCCACAAGCCCAATCAGGGGATCCCAAAACCCATTCACATTCAGCACCACAATTGGCTTTTCGTGCAGCCCCAACTGGCGCCATGTCAGCACTTCAAAAAACTCGTCCAGAGAGCCCGCGCCGCCCGGCATGACCACAATGGCGTCGCTGTTCATAAACATGACCTTTTTGCGCTCATGCATGTTCTCAGTCACGATGAAGTTGGTTAGGTCGCGCTTGCCGACTTCCCATTCCAGCAGGTGCGTGGGGATAACGCCAAAAGTGTCCGCGCCTGCCGCCTGTGCTGCATTGGCCACCGCACCCATCAACCCAACGTCCCCCGCACCATAGACCAATCGCCAGTTTTTGTCGCCAAACCGTGCGCCAAAGGCTTCCGCGGCCTCCTTATACGCGGCATCGTCGCCAAAACGTGAACCACAAAAGACACAGATCGAGTGTGTGGTCATGAAAGTCTCCAATATGTTCAAAGCTGTTTTGACCAGCAATATCTGGGTTGGTAGGGTCTCTCAACCAAGATGCAGCCGACTTCGGGGGATATTCGGCGATGAGTGACAAAGCTTCAATTTTTAGTGGAAATGTGGCCTGGGTGGCTGGCGTTGTGGTGGCGATGGGCGTGTCCGTCTTTGCGCTGGTGTCCACGGGTGTGTTGGATGGCAGCGATCAAACCGCTGATGATGCGACCACAGCAGAGACATCTTCACCTGCGACGGCAAACACAACCGAGCCGGCGGCTGAAATCGCGGCTGAGCCAGCGCCGGAAAAGGCTGTGGAACCAGAGACTGCGGAGGCGGAAGCTGAGGCTGACGACACAAAAGAAGCTGGGGTGCAGCCTGCAGACACAGCGGCAGCTGAGGTCTCAAACGAAACAACAACGCCCACCATCGCGCCAAGTTTTGACGTGGTGCGTGTGGATGCGGAAGGCAACACTGTGGTGGCCGGGGCAGCCGCGCCAGGGGCGATGCTTGGCATTTTGCTAGACGGCAGCGAAGTGGCCGTGGCTCCTGTGGATACCGCAGGCAAATTTGCAGCAATCCTTGCAATTGAACCAAGCGACGCGCCGCGTGTGCTGAGCCTGGTTGAGCGGCGGGACGAGGGCGATGTGCCGTCCGATGCCACCGTGATTGTTGCGCCAGTTGTGGCCGTTGCGGAAGCTGTGGTGTTACCGAAAGTGGTGAGCGAAGACGCCGTGACCAAAGAGGCTGAGGCGGGCGTTGTACAAGATGACTCTGCGGCAACAGACGAAGTGGCCAAGACCGCGAGCCCAGAAAGCGTAGATCAATCTGAGACAGCCAATTTGAGCGCGGAAGATGAGGTTAGCAGTGCGCCACAGGCTGCTGAAATAAAACCAGAAAAACCCGTTGAATCATCTGACCTCGCCACTCCAGAAAGCGAAGTGGCTGCGGTCGAACCTACCCCGAAGCCCAAGGCGCCGGCGGTGATTGTGTCGGATTCCGAAGGGGTGCGGGTGGTGCAACCCGCCGCACCACAGGACACCACGCCGGAAGTTTTGGCCGCGATCTCAATTGACTCGATCAGCTACACGGACACCGGCGCTGTAATGGTGTCGGGACGGGGCACCCCCAGCGGTTTTGTGCATCTCTATCTCGACAATGCGCTGGCGGCGTCGACGCAGATTGATGCGGCTGGTCTTTGGGCGACGCAACTTGGCGACGTGTCAGGCGGCATTTATGAATTGCGCGCCGACGAGGTGGATGCGAGTGCAAAAGTGCTATCCCGCATTGTCACGCCGTTTAAACGCGAAACGCCGGAGACTGTGGCGCAGGCCCGCGCGCAGGCTGAAATTGCTGCGGCAGAAGAGGCCACGGCAAAGGCGGACGCGGGAGTTTCTGGTGAGGTAGATGGAGTGGCTGAACCTAAAGTTGCAGAGGCAACCGAGGCGCCTGCGGCGGCGCAGGTTGACGCGGCTAAGGCCGCAAAAACGCCAAAAGTGATATCGGAAGACAAGTCTCCCGAGGTTGCAGCCGTTACAAAAGATGCTGTGACAGAAGTTGAAACTTCAAAAGCGACTGTCTCTGATCCAACTGCTGTAGAAGCCACAAGCGCGCCTGACGCCGAAGCGGTCGAAACCAGCCCCGCTGTAGAGGCTGAAACCTCCGCTGAGGCGGAGCAGCCACCCGCTTCGGAGCAAGCCAGCGCAGACGCACCTGCGACAACAGACGCGTCAGCGCTCACCAAACCAACAACCACGCCTGAGGCCCAGCCCGAAACGGCCCAACCTCCGGTGCGCATTGTCACCGTGCAACCGGGCGCCACGCTTTGGGCGATTGCGCGGGATCGCTACGGCGAGGGTCAGCTGTACCTACAGGTATTTGAGGCCAACAAAGACAAAATCCGCGATCCAAACCTGATCTACCCGGGCCAAGTCTTTACGGTGCCCGAAGAATAATCGCGTCAGGGCTGGCATGTCCTGCGCACGATGATTACGTTTGTCAGGCTCACCAACTGACAGGCAGGCAGGCATGACCAAATGGCACACGGCTACGGCTGAGGAACTCGCGCGCAATGAGCAACGCTCTGGTTGGCGTACGATACGAAAAGTTTCTCCTTATCTCTGGCCCGATGACAAGCCATGGGTAAAACATCGCGTGGTGCTGGCACTGTGCATGCTGTTAGCGTCCAAGGTTATCGCGGTCTATTCGCCGATGCTTTACAAGGGCGCCGTGGATGCGCTGGCCAATGAAGGTGTGCCGCCATTGGCTCTCGGGGCGGTTGGCCTAACCGTGGCCTATGGCATGGCGCGTTTGATGACCAATGGCTTCCAGCAACTGCGCGATGCAGTGTTTGCCAAAGTGGCGCAGCGGGCGTTACGGCAATTGGCACTGGAAACGTTTGAACACATCCACCGCCTGTCGATGCGCTATCACATCACCCGCAAAACAGGAGGTTTGAGCCGCATCATCGAACGTGGTGTGAAAGGTGTGGAGTTCTTACTGCGCTTCTTGTTGTTCTCTATCGGCCCGCTGGTGCTCGAGCTGCTGATGATCTCAGCGATCTTTTATTGGCTGTTTGATGCGCGTTATCTGGCCGTTGTAGGCGTAACCATTGCGATCTACATCTGGTTCACTTTCAAGGTCACCGAATGGCGGGTGAAGCTGCGCCGTCAGATGAATGATCAGGACACCGATGCCAACCAAAAGGCGATCGACAGCCTGCTCAACTTTGAAACTGTGAAATACTTTGGGGCTGAAAGGCGCGAGGCTGCGCGGTACGACAGCGCCATGGCTGGCTATGAAGAAGCCGCGTTAAAGACCTCATATTCCTTGGCTTTTTTGAACTTCGGCCAGTCATTTCTGATCACCACAGGGCTGGTCATCGTGATGGTCATGGCTGCGATTGGCGTGCAAAACGGTGATCTCACAGTCGGCGATTTTGTCATGGTCAACGCCTATATGGTGCAGATCACCATGCCGCTGAACTTTCTGGGCACCGTCTATCGAGAGATCCGTCAAAGTCTTGTGGACATGGGCGAGATGTTTGAACTGCTTGAACAACCTGCCGAAGTGGCTGACAAACCTGATGCCAAACCCTTGGCCATCAAAGACGGGTCCATTTCGCTGGACACTGTGGCCTTTGGTTATGAGGCCGAACGCGCCATCCTGAAAGGCGTGAGCTTGGATGTGCCGGGTGGTCAGACGGTGGCGATTGTCGGGGCGTCTGGCTCGGGCAAATCCACCATTGGCCGGTTGCTGTTCCGGTTTTACGATGTGCAGGGCGGGGCGCTGCGCATTGACGGTCAAGACGTGCGTGACGTGCAACAAGAGAGCCTGCATGACGCGATTGGCGTGGTGCCGCAAGACACGGTGCTGTTCAACGACACCATCCGATACAACATCGCGTATGGGCGCGACGGGGCCACGCAGGACGATGTGGTTGCCGCCGCAAAAGCCGCGCAAATTCATGACTTCATCGCGGCACTTCCAGATGGCTATGACACGTCGGTGGGCGAGCGCGGCCTAAAACTCTCTGGTGGTGAAAAGCAACGTGTTGGCATTGCACGGACATTGTTAAAGAACCCACCAATTCTGTTGTTAGACGAGGCCACCTCAGCGCTGGACACCGAAACCGAGCAAGGCATCAAGGAAGCTTTGGCGCGAGCCGGAGAGGGCCGTACAGTGATCACCATCGCGCACCGTCTATCCACCATTGCAGAGGCTGATCGGATTGTTGTTCTGGAAAAAGGCGAGGTGATCGAAGAGGGCACGCATGGTGCGCTTTTAGAGAAAAGAGGCCGTTACGCGCAGCTTTGGACTCGTCAGCAGGCGGATGAAGACGCCGCCTGAGTTCCAACAAAACCTCAGGGACCAGCCTGTCTTTGACGGGCTGGTTGTGTGTTTGGTTAGGTTGGCCAGATTGTGGCGAGTTCTTCTGATATCCAAGTGCCGTTTGGTCCGGCCACCGTCAGGTAGGTTCCCAGAACAATCAACCCCAGGTGCAAGACAACAATGGCGTTGAGAAAATGCCCAAACGGCTGTTTCCGGGTTTTGTGATGAAACCGTTTCTGTGCAACTTTTGCGCCAACAGACCCACCAATGAGCGCAAGCGACAGGAGTGTGCGCTCCGAAATACGGTCTTCCCCATAGATGGCACGCTCTTTATCTGCGTGAAAAAACGTGTATGTCACGAGGTTCAGCGCGAGCCAAAATACCATCACCAACCCCGTTAAAATAAGGGCAGGGAGCGCAGGTGACAAAGAAGTGCCGACCGCCAAATCCAACATAAGAACGCCTGTATATATTTTACCGCAATCGTTTAGGTGCGACACGTATAAGGCGAAACACGTTTCAAAAAAAGAACATTATGGATGAATGAAAAACGCGCCCCCGAAGGAGCGCGTTTTCTGGTTTCTGTTCTGACGTTCTATTCAGCGGCTTGAATGCCGCCCGGATCCGGGTCGTCATTGGCTGCTTTTCCACCACGTGGCGCCTCTACTTCTGGAGCCAGATCGTTCGGGTCCACTTTGGTGGGACTGCGGCCGGAAGGTTTTGTGGAATGCCCGCTCAGAGACGAGCTTTCCATCACCACTTCGGTGGTGTCATCCCACAACAACACAGGGTGTTTTACCTTGCGAGCTGCGCGGCGCAGAGCCCAGTCCTGTCCAGCCTGCGAAGTGCGGCCGAAGGACAGGCGTGCCAGAAGGCGCATCATCCAGTTGAAGTAGGTGCTGGCCCAAACCCGCGCTGCCAACATGGACGGCGTGAACACCAGCGTCAGCACGGTTGCGATGCCCAAGCCAAAGACCACAGCCGTTGCCAGCTGCTTCCACCACAGGGAGGTTGGGCTGTCGATCGAGTAGCCGCCGTTGATGAAGTCCAAGCTGAGGCCAAACATCATTGGTGCAAGGCCAGCCATCGTGGTGATGGTGGTCAGCAACACTGGCCGGATACGGCTTTGTGCAGTGCGCACAATTGCGTCAATCCGTGGCATGTACTGACTGTATTCCTGATAGGTATCGATCAGAACAATGTTGTTGTTCACCACAATCCCTGCCAAGGCCACAATGCCGGTACCGGTCATGATGATCGAGAACGTTTGATCCATCACCAGCATACCCACCAGAACACCTGCCGTGGACAGCACCACCGCCAACAGCACCAGAACCGAGTTGTAGAAGCTGTTGAACTGCGCCAACAGGATCACAAACATCAACCCCAGGGCAGCAGAGAACGCGCTCATCAAGAAGGCACCGGACTCGGCTTGCTCTTCCTGATCCCCGGTCCATTCCCAGCTGACCGAGGGGCCAAACGGGTTGGTGTCGAGCCATTCCGTCAGCACTTCAATACGCTCGGTAGCAGTCACGGGGATGCGACGCGCCCCATCATCAATGGCCGCCTGCAAGTCGCTTGTGGCTGTTGCATCTTCCAGGGCAAACACCGTGAATTGATCGCCATTAGGGGTGGAGATCACCGTGTCACTTGGGGACACGCCGCCCGGCAGCGCCTTCAAAACAGCCAGAGTGCTGGTCTCTTCGCCGTCACCGGATACAATTTTGACCAATCCCGGCTCAAAGTCTGCTTTCACATCATAGTAGCGTTCCTGGTCAACCCGGCTGATTGAAGCGCGTTTTGGCACAGGGAAACGAGTCACAAAGTTGGACAGCGGCACAAGCCCGTCGTTGGTGCGCACCTTAAGTGTGTCCAATGTAGAAAGCACACGGTCCTGGTCCGGCAAACGCAGACGAATTTCGATTTCTTCATCCGAGCTTTCCACGCGCATGGTGTCCAGCAAGATGCCACGTGTCACCAGCTGTACCATCGCACCAACGGTGGCCACATCTGCGCCGTAGCGGCCGGCTTTGGCCACATCCACGTCGATTTGCCAGTCAATGCCGGGCAGGGGCAGGGTGTCTTCCACCAAGGTCAAACCTGCTGTCGCCTCAAAAGTCTCCCGTGCGGTGGCCGCGGCGACGTTGAGTTCGTCCCAGCCGTCACCTTTAATCCGCAGATGAATGGGTTTGCCTGAGCCAGGGCCCTGTTCGATGGGGCTGGTTTCCACAAAGAACCCAGGCAGTTTTGCCAATTCCGCGTCTAATTCGCTCAGCACGCGGTTGCCGCCAAATTCTGGCGAACTTACGTCACGCTCCAAAAGGCCAAAGAACCATGTCTCGCGCGCAGTAGGGCGATCTTCCCAAGGGATGATCTCAAACTGGACCTGACCGACCGTGTCGGGTGGCGAGTTGCCGCCCCCTGGGCCACCTGTGTCCAAGCCACCCTTGCCAGCAAAGGAGAACACGTTGATTACAGCGGGATGCTGCATGATGATGGTTTCTGCCTCACGCACCATGTCGTCTTTTTCAGTCAGCGACAGGTTGCCCCGTGCCCGAACGTAGGCTGTGGCTTGCTCCGGCTCAGTGGCAACAAAGAACTCAACGCCTTTGCTGTTCTCGCCAAAGTATCCGAGGATAGAGACAACAGTGAAAATCACCGCTGCAATCGACACCAGTGGCATGATTGGATTGCCGACGATGAAACGCATCAGGTAGCCAAAGCCATTGTGGCGGAAGCCAGACTTCACGTTACGGCGTTTGCGGGTGATTTCGGCGGCACTCATCGTAATTGATGCTGCAAACGCAGACAGAACAAACAACACGCCCCAGCCAATCAGTGCACCGGTGGCGGAGCCATCGTCGCCAGACGTATAAGTTGCGTTCAACATCTGCATAAGGCCAGCAAACATACCGTAGAGCGGAACTGGAACCAGCAAGGCACGCACGACCCACGGCAGGCGGGATTTCAGCCCCTCAGACGCATGATCAAACACCCGGCTCAAACGGCCGGATATGCCGCCCACAACCGGAAGATAGATCAATGCCACCAGCAACGAGGCTGACAGAACAAAGATCATTGTGACCGGCAGCATGCCCATGAATTCGCCCGGCACACCTGGCCAGAACAACATTGGCAGGAAGGCACACAGCGTGGTCGCGGTGGAGCTGACAATAGGCCAGAACATCCGCTGCGCCGCCTCAACATAGGCGTGCATCGGGCCGACACCCTCTTTGATGCGCTTGTCGGCGTATTCCACCACAACAATCGCACCGTCCACCAGCATCCCCACAGCAAGGATCAGACCAAACATCACCATGTTGGAGATCGTGACACCCATCAGAGCGAGGAAGGCAAAACACAGCAGGAAGGAGGCTGGAATGGCAAAGCCAACCAGCATCGCGGCACGACTGCCCAAGGAGGCCAGGACCACAATCATCACCAGTGCAATCGCCGTCAGAACCGAGCCTTCGAGCTGGCGCACCATCGAACCGACAACGCGGCTTTGATCGTTGGAAGTGCCAACGTGAACCGCTGCCCGAAGTTCTTCAGGCCAGCTTTCTTGGGCCTTTGCCAACGTGGTTTTGATTTGGTCCACGGTGTCGATGATGTTGTAGCCTTTGCCTTTGACCACTTGCAGCGCAACCGTGTTTTCGCCGTCAAACCGCGCGGTGCCCGCACGGTCTTCAAAGGTGAAATTGATTTCAGCAAGGTCGCCCAGCGTCACAATCCGCTCACCGTTGGTTTTCACCGGCAATTCATAAATGTCGCTGACATCATTGAACGAAGAGGGGATTTTGACAGAGAACGTACCTTGATTGGTTTCCACTTCACCTGCGGCAATCAGTTGGTTGTTGTTTTGCACAACACTGATCAGCTCCGGCGCGGTGACGTTGTAGGATTCCAGCCGCAGTGGGTCGATCACCACCTCGACCATCTCATCACGGTTGCCCGCAATCGGCGCTTCCAACACCGCGTCGATGGCTTCAAAGTCATCCTGCAGGTCTTTGGCCAAACGCGCCATTGTGCGTTCGGGCACGTCACCGGACAGGTTCACAATCACAATTGGGAATTCAGAGAAGTTGATTTCCGAGATTGTGTATTGATCCGCGCCCTCTGGGAAATTGGCTTGCGCCGTATTCATGGCGTCGCGCACGTCAGCAATTGTGGCACTCTTGTCCCAGCCAAAGTCGAACTCCAGCAGCAGGGAAGCGTGGTTTTCTGAGGCGATACCGCTCATCTTGTCGAGGCCATCCAAATCGACGGCCTCTGTTTCCATTGGCTTCACCAACAGGCTCTCCGCATCCTCTGCAGAAATCCCAGGATAACTGACGGACACGTAAAGGATCGGGATGTCGATGTCCGGCTCACCTTCCTTCGGAAGGCTTGCGTAGGAAAAGGCGCCGATCACCAGGGAAATGACGATGAACGCCAGGATCATTCGGGCGCGCTCGGCTGCCCAGGTGATGGCGCCGGTCATTGGTCAAGCTCCCGATACGTGGGCGCGACGTGAACACCTTCAATCACAAACTCGTGGCCCACAACAATCACGTCTGCCTTGTCCGGCAATCCACCAACCCAGATACCGTCGGTTCCATCTCTGAGCAGCTCAACTGCTTTGAACGCAACAATGCCGCCGTCTTGCACGATGCGGACGCCAAGGGTGCCCTCGTCATTCAGGGTCAGCGAGGACTGCGGCAAGAAGTGCGCCGCTGCGCCGTCGGCTGAGATCATAATTTCAGCAGTTTGACCGTCACGGATGGCCAGATCCCCGTTAGGCACGGTGACTTCTACACGGAACGTGCGCGTTTGAGGGTCCGCAGAACGCGACACAAAGGTCACTTGGCCGGTCACTTCCTGACCCGTGGTCAGGCGTGCGCCTGCCAGCGATCCTTCGTTCACGCGGCTGATGTCCGTTTCCGGCACAAAGCCAACCACGCGAATGGGGTCAAGGCGCAGAACCGTGCCACAGAGGCTGCCCGGTTGCATCAGGCTGCCCAGTTCGGCGGTCTTGCTTTCGAGCAGGCCGTCAAACGGCGCAACCATGGTCAAACGTTCAACCTCGCGCTCCGCAGCAGCGACCAAGGCCTGAGCCGATTCGATACCGGCCTGTGTGCTTTCCAAACCCGAGGTGGCCGCTTGAATCGATGCCTCAGCTGCGCGAACGCTTGCCGCAGTGCTGGCAACACGTGTGGAAGAGGCAAAGCCGCCTTCCGACAGTTTGCGCGCTGCATTGTCGTTGATTTTTGCTTCTTCCAGCCGCGCTTCGGCTTCCGCAACGGTGGCCTGTGCGCTTGGAATGCGCGCTCTTGCTTCGAGAAGTCTTGCCTTAGCTTCCGCCAAAACTGCAGTACTTGTGCCCACGTCTAGGCGGCATAGTTCTTGGCCTGCTGTTACGCTGGAACCGCGTCTCAGCGGCTCTGTGATCACCAAACCACTGG
This sequence comes from uncultured Shimia sp., assembly GCF_913054185.1. GTDB lineage: Bacteria > Pseudomonadota > Alphaproteobacteria > Rhodobacterales > Rhodobacteraceae > Shimia. The sequence continues at coordinate 4,592 of NZ_CAJXIV010000045.1, read as the reverse complement.
TTTCAGCTCGCACCTCAACCTCGCGATCTGCTTCGGTTTCGCCACGCAGGACAACGGCGCTGTCGATGGTGCGGGCTTCGCTGCGCACGGCAACGACGCGGATAAGATTGGATGTCTCAGAAGCCTCGACGGCATCGGATTCGGTTACGTCTTCGGTACTCTCTTCGCTCACCTCTTCAGAAGCGCCGTTCCCAGCAAACGCTGCAAGACGATCACGCTCCACCACTACAAAATACAAAATCGCCGCCACAAGAAGTGCGGTCAAGACCGGTATAAGCCGCATAGTTTGGCCCCTGTTGTTTAACGTACGCCCTCCAGCGCACAAATATTCAACGACATATTGGCTCTCGTGCGCCGAGAAACAACCTCAGTTTTGAAAATTTGGACTCATCGGTTCAAAATAGTATGGAATTCCGGAAACAGAGCTTGCCGTAACTGCGGAATGGCCACGGTACTTGGCACTTTGAAAACAAAACGATAAGACAGGGCAAACCGACAGGAGAGCAGGCGTGAGCAATACCGACAGTTTCATCGAAGAAGTCACCGAAGAAGTGCGCCGTGACCGCCTTTTTGGCCTCATCCGTCGCTATGGCTGGATCGCCGTTGTGACTGTAATCGCCATTGTAGGCGCCGCAGCATTCAACGAATATCAGAAAAGCAAGGCCCGCACCGCGGCCCAAAACACCGGCGACGCTTTGATTGGCGCAGTTTCCTCCAGTGATGCAGCTGAACGTGTGGCTGGCCTCAGCGGACTGACCACCGAGTCGCCAGATGCACAAGTGGTTGCCGATATGCTTTTGGCCACCCATCAAATCGAAGTTGGCTCCGGCGCAGAGGCGGCGCAAACTCTGAATGGCATCTCCACAAGTGCCCTCGAGACGCCGGAAATCTATCGCCAGATTGCAGCCTTCAAGGCGGTTCTTGCTGAAGGCCAGAATACTCCGGTTGCCGATCGACGTTTGGCACTTGAAGCATTGGCTGGTCCCGGCATGCCACTGGCCCTGCCTGCTCAGGAACAACTGGCAATGCTGAGCCTCGAAGAAGGCGATGTCGACGGTGCCATTTCTCAACTTCAAGCGCTCATCCAGGATGCAGCAGTCACCGCAGGCTTGCGCAACCGCGCGTCTCAGTTGATTGTGGCTCTTGGCGGAACACCGGCGAACACCGCGCCTGTTCTGGCTGACCAATAAGAGTTGCAGGGTGGGGGACTCAGCAGTGAAACGTATGTCTTGGATTTTGGCCGCGGGTGTTGCCACTGCGGCGCTGCTGTCTGCGTGTGCGGAGCCAGAAATCATCTTAGTTGGCGACCGCGAAGATCTCATCCCGTCTGAGGAAGTGATCGAAAACAAAGATATCGCGATCAGTCTGCCGGCGCAGAGCAAAAACGCGCAATGGACGGGACGCATTGGCACGCCGAGCACCCGCACGGCAAACGCCGCCCTGTCACAGCGCCCGACACTGGCTTGGTCCACGTCCATCGGCGCGGGAGAGTCGCGCAAAACCCGCATAACTGCTGATCCAGTGGTGGCAGAGGGCCGCATCTTCACAGTGGATGCAGAAGCCACCGTCACCGCCACCAGCATTGGTGGTCAGCCGCTTTGGTCCCGCGACATGACACCGCCGAACGACAAGGCTGGCCAGGCATCCACCGGTGGATTGGCCTACGGCAAAGGTAAACTTTTTGTCACCACTGGCTTTGGCAGCATTCGAGCCTTGGATCCGGCCACAGGGTCCGATCTTTGGGAGCAAAAGTTTCAATCTGTCGGCAGCGGCACACCTACTGTGTACGGGGATTTGGTCTATGTGGTGTCCGGTGACGCCACGGCCTGGGCGCTGGAAGTGGAAACCGGCAAAATTGCCTGGCAAATGCTGTCCATTCCAAACGTGCAAAACGTGCAAAGCCCGGCGGCACCTGCCATCACAGATCGTTTGGCGATCTTCCCTTATGGCTCCGGTGAAATTCAAGCCGCGTTCCGGCGCGGCGGTGTGTCCCGCTGGACCGCAGGTCTGTCAGACACACGTCCAGGCCGCGCTGTGAACACGGTGGGGGACATTTCCGGCGATCCGGTTGTTGTTGGTGATACAATTTATGTGGCCAACCACTCCGGCCGCATGGCGGCATTTGACGCTGAAACCGGCCAACGCAAATGGACGGCAGGTCACGGCGCTTTGAGCCCGGTCTTCCCGGCAGGCGGCTCGCTGTTCCTGGTGTCGGAGACCAATGAGTTGTTGAGACTGGATGCGCGCGATGGCACCCGCATCTGGGGTTACACCTTGCCGCAGTTTGTCAAAGACAAGCCAAAGCAGCAGTCAGCGGTGCACGCGCATTACGGTCCAATTCTGGCTGGTGGGCAACTGGTTGTGCCGTCCTCAGACGATGTTGTGCGTTTCTACAATCCGCGCAACGGATTGCTGACCCACACGGTGGAATTGCCACATGGCGCAGCCACCAACCCGGTTGTGGCGGGCGGTGTTCTCTACGTGGTGAACCGCAAAGGCGAATTGTACGCTTTCCGTTGACGCATTTATGATGTATCGGAGCGACTTCAGACGTTCCGGAGATCTGTCATGAGTTTTACGCTCGCCATCGTGGGCCGCCCAAATGTGGGCAAATCCACCCTGTTCAATCGCCTTGTGGGCAAAAAACTGGCGTTGGTTGACGACCAGCCCGGTGTCACGCGGGATTTGCGCGAAGGTGACGCCAAACTGGCGGATTTGCGATTCACGGTGATTGACACCGCGGGATTGGAAGACGCGACCGACGACAGCCTTGAAGGCCGTATGCGCCGTCTGACGGAACGTGCCGTGGACATGGCGGACGTGTGCCTGTTTATGATTGACGCGCGCGCTGGGGTCACGCCAACCGACATGATCTTTGCTGAAATTCTGCGCAAGCGCTCCGCGCATGTGATCCTGGCAGCCAACAAAGGTGAAGGCCGGGCTGCGGATGCGGGCATGATCGAGGCTTATTCTCTCGGGCTTGGCGAACCCATCCGCCTCTCTGCAGAACACGGTGAAGGGCTCAATGATCTCTATACACACCTCATGCCGATCGCAGACGATTTTACCAGCAAAGCCGAAGCCTTGGCTGATGAAGTTGAAGTAGATGTAGATCTGGATGAGGAGGATGAAGATGAAAATTTTGATCTTGAAAACCAGAAACCGTCTCAACTGATCACCGAACATCGCCCATTACAGATCGCTGTGGTGGGACGCCCCAACGCTGGCAAGTCCACTTTGATCAATCAGATCATTGGCGAGGACCGTCTCCTTACGGGGCCAGAAGCGGGAATCACCCGGGATGCAATCAGCCTGCGCACCACGTGGAACGAAACACCGATGCGGATCTTTGACACCGCCGGCATGCGCAAAAAAGCCAAAGTGCAAGACAAGTTGGAAAAACTGTCGGTTGGAGATGGCCTACGTGCGGTGAAATTTGCCGAGGTGGTCGTGGTACTTCTGGACGCTGCCATTCCGTTTGAGCAACAGGATTTGCGCATTGCCGATTTGGCAGAGCGCGAAGGCCGCGCAGTGGTGGTGGCCGTCAACAAATGGGACATTGAGGAACACAAACAAGACAAGCTGCGCGACCTCAAAGAATCCTTCAACCGCCTTCTTCCGCAACTTCGCGGGGCGCCACTGATCACAGTGTCGGCAAAAACCGGACGTGGCTTGGACCGCTTGAACGAAGCGATTCTGCGGGCTTACGACACTTGGAACCGCCGTATCCCAACCTCATGGTTGAACCGTTGGCTGGTGGAGATGCTGCAACAGCACCCACCGCCCGCGCCACAGGGCAAGCGCATCAAATTGCGCTATATGACCCAAGCCAAAACCCGTCCACCTGGGTTTGTGGTGATGTGTTCGCACCCGGACAAGCTTCCGGCAAGCTACTCGCGCTATCTTGTGAATGGGTTGCGGGAAACTTTTGACATGCCGGGAACGCCAATCCGGATGTTTATGCGCGGTCAGAGTGACCAAAACCCCTACAAGGGCAAGAAAAAGTCGACACCTTCCCGTCTGCGCAAACACCTCAAAGGCCGTGACGCAGGTTTTTAAGCACCGCCACAGTTTCTTTTTCACGTTTTACGTCGCCGCACAGTCTCCTGTGCGGCGACTGTGCATTGTGGCGACGTAAATTCGCGTTATAGTCTTGTTAAGTGGTCCGTATATTCTGGGACTGCGTGTGCCTTGATACCCAAGCCTTACAGGGCTCAGGCGGAAATATTGATTTGAAAAGAGAGGTTTGCGATGGAGATTCGCGAGCGCTTGAAAGAATTCACAGTGCAAGATGACCGACTTGGCGCGGTCAGTTTCTTTGGTACCTTTGCGTTCTATTTCGCCACGCTTTACGCGGCGATTGCCAACCAGGGCGCGTGGTACATCCTGATCCCAATGATGGTTCTCAACGGTCTTTCTGCTGTGCGGCTTTACGTCTTACAGCATGACACCGGCCACGCCTCGCTGTTCAAGACCCGCAAGCACAATGACTGGGCTGGCGAAGTGCTGTCGATTGTGACCTTCGCGCCTTATGCTGCCATGCGCCACAATCACAACATGCACCACAGCCACCTTGGCAATCTCGAGCACCG
>NZ_CAJXIV010000044.1 GCF_913054185.1 uncultured Shimia sp. | reverse complement strand
CAAGCTTGACCACAATCTTCGCTTCCGGTTCTGGTCCAGGCTCGGGAGCTTGGCCTGTGCCGCCTCCAGTCGTTTTAGGACGCTGCGGGCCTGGTGCATCGGGCGGCAACGGCTCCCCGTCCCATTCCGGGTCGTTGAAATGCTCATAAGCCTTCACAAAATCATAGACTGTGAAAAAGTCCTTGCCCTCAAAGGTCCGTGTTCCCCTGCCGACAATCTGCTTGAACTCAATCATCGACTTCACGGGGCGCATCAGAACGATATTGCGCACGTTTCGCGCATCCACTCCGGTCGATAGCTTTTGCGAGGTCGTCAGGATCGTTGGAATGCTGCGCTCATTGTCCTGAAATTCCCGCAGATGCTGTTCCCCCAGCGCCCCATCATTGGCAGTCACCCGCTCACAATAATGCGGATCGTCGATGTCTTTGATCTGGTTAATGTAGTCCCGCACAGCAGCGGCGTGGTTTTGCGTCGCGCAGAACACTAGTGTTTTCTGACGTGGATTGATCTGATCCATAAACTCGTGAATGCGGCTTTGCTCGCGCTCCGGGATCACAATCTTCGCGTTGATCTCATCCTCGGTATAGACGTGATCCGGATCAATCTCCCCGCTGACCACCTCATCATCCGGATCAAATACATAGGTATCAATCGTGCTGGCCATCTGGCGCACTTTGAACGGGGTTAAGAAACCATCGTCGATCCCATCGCGCAGCGCGTAGGTATAAACCGGCTCGCCAAAGTAAGAATATGTATCGGCGTTGGTCTTGCGCTTTGGCGTCGCGGTCAGGCCAAGCTGCACCGCCGGTTCAAAATACTCCAGGATACCGCGCCACGTGCTTTCATCTTTGGCCCCGCCCCTGTGGCATTCATCAATGATGATAAAGTCAAAGAAATCAGGTTCATATTCGCGAAAGTTAAACTCCTCATCGCCGGATTTATTTTCGGTCATGAAGGTCTGAAAGATCGTGAAAAACACCGACGCATTGCGCGGCATCTTGCCTTTTTTGCTGATCTCTTTCGGATTGATACGGCTGAGCGCATCCTGCTCGAACGCCGAGAAAGAGTTATACGCTTGATCGGCCAGAATGTTGCGATCCGCGAGAAACAGAATGCGCGGGCGTCGAGTTGGTTCGCCTGACAGGCTCCAACGAGATTGGAACAGCTTCCATGCGATCTGAAAAGCGATGGACGTTTTGCCGGTGCCCGTCGCCAGCGTCAGCAAAATGCGTCGCTCGCCCTCAGACATGGCTTCCAGCACCGCGTTGACCGCAGCGGCCTGGTAGTAACGCGGCTGCCACTTGCCGCCATCGGTCTCAAACGGCACTTGCCCAAAGCGATCTCGCCACGCATTGCCGGTTGGGTAACAGCGGTTCCAAAGCTCGGTTGGTGTGGGCACCGCATCGACATCGCGCTCAACGCCGGTGTGCCGGTCGATTTCATAGTAACTGATACCATTGGTGCAATAAGCAAAGCGCGCGTCAATGCGCGTGGCATAGTCCAGCGCCTGCCCCCGCCCCTCGGTATAGGGCAGCGCGGCTTTCTTGGCCTCCATCACGGCCAGCACATGGCCATTCATGCGCAGAACATAATCGGCGGGTTTAGGGGCATTCAGCCCGCCACCAGACATGATGCGACCAGGCCAAAGCATTTCTTCGCGGCTGACTCGTGCGCCTTCAGTCTTGTTCGGACCAGACCAACCCTGCGATGCCAGAGAAGGATCGATGCGATCTGCGCGGGTGTCTGCTTCGGTTTCCTGACTAATACTCATGTCCAATTCTTCCGCTTGTTGCCCAAACGGTATGTGCCAATTCCAACGCCCAAGACTGGTTGCGGTTCGAACGCCTCGCCTTTCAAGTGAGCCCGATACTCAGCAGCGGAAGTCACCGCTTCTTCTGGTTCGAATCCCAACTTCCTCAATTCCGCTTTTGACGCATCAATTTCCGCACTTAGTTTGCTAGCCCGTTGTTTTAGTTTTCTTGACGAAGTTTCGCGACCAACCAATAGGCGATCAATCGCGGTTTGAGCGTCCAAAATTCGGAATGCCAAAGACCGACCATTTGAAATTCTAGTCGCCTGTTGCCTGCCTCGCTTGTTGCGCTGCGCCCGAGAGGCAGGCCTTTTCTTGCCCGAAGGTTGGTCCCGATCAATCATGAGGCGAGCTTAGCCCTATGTCAGCTCCCCCGCAAAGGCCTTTTGCAAGAGCGATTGCCGCAGGTCTGCGATGTCTTGGAGTTTAGCTTGGTAAATCCCTTCTAGAGATAGTGTTTTTTCTCTAGCTTCTTGAAACAAGGCTGCAACGGTTCGCTGTGTTGCAATGTCAGGCAAAAACACCGGCAGCTCTTTGATCAATCCCATGTTGAGCCCGTCCATAACAGAACCCGATGCGTTTGCATTCAGGTAAGTCAAGGAGGCTTCACTATGCAGAAAATACGCATGCAAGTACTCTGGTATGCACTTGGCATGATCTAGAGAAATGCAACACAAATGCTTCGTATTTATCGCCACCGGAATATCATCAGGGACAACTGCGCAGCGCCCACAGGTCCCCATTATCGTGATTATAACATCACCTGGTTTAACCGTGTACCTTTTGAGCGCCTCATACTTTTCAGGCGAAATAAATCGGCTTTTTCCCCATCGGAACTCATTCTTGACTGCATTGTCGATCCCAAGGACTGCGATGCCCTCCTGAGTAAACTCGCTGTGTAACAACTGGCTACCAAATGGACCCGTACGAATGGAGCCCTTTTGGGGCAAAGCGATTTCAGCGACCGTAATGGGCTTCGTATTTTCCTCAGCCTCGATTTTTTTGAATGCAGACGCAAGCCGGCGTTCAAACAACTCCCGCGCGTTTTGGAGGTTGGTTTCTGCGTTCTCTTTGGCGCGGGTCAGCCCCTCAAACGCCGCATCCAAAACCGCCACAATCCGCTTTTGCTCTTCGAAGGGGGGGATTATGACAGGTTGAACTTTAAGCTTTGCCTTATTGAGCGTCTTACCCTTCAATTTTTCGTCATTCGCAGCCGCAGCATCCCAATCGTAAAAGGAGAAATACCAAAATAAGTATTCGCGGTTAATTTGTCGTGCATCCAAATCATGGATGGCAACGATTGCTTCGTTGGTCCGCAAATCTCGGCTAGTAATAGCCACTCGCCCCAAACTAAGCTTGAAGCTCAAAACAAGAGTGCCTTCCGGTACTAACTTCATCTTTCCAGTTGCAAGATCGCTTACATATTCTTTGCTGTCGCCAATACATTTACCCTTGATCGCAGTCATGTCCGCGATAGACAACCACACGTTTGTTGTCGCTCTGTCACTGTCCCAAAACAACGGATTTTTTCGCTGCGGAGTGCTTCCTAGCTCCAACCGGCAAATGTCACCAAGCCTCTTAACTTCCCACCCCGCCTTCACAGCATTCCCCTGATCTGCGCCAGTATCTCGGCTGTCTCGGTATCCCGCGCCAGCATGTCGTCGATGATCTCCGCAGGCGCGCGCAGCGGGGCTTCCTCTGGTGCAAAGGGGTTTTTGACCGACATATCCATGGTCGCGTCGTCAATGTCGCTGCGCATCACCGTCCAGCTTTTGGCGCTATCGGCCCCGGTCTTTTGCAGCTCCACGAACTCGGCTAGTTCATCATCGCGCAAGGGCGCTGATTTCCCCAAGGACCGTTCCGGATCAAGCGCGTAATACCACGTCTTTTGCGTCTTGCGGCCCTTTTCAAAGAACAGCACCACGGTTTTCACCCCCGCGCCCTGAAACACCTTGGCGGGACAGTCCAGCACTGTATGCAGGTTGCAGGTTTCCAACAATTCACGGCGCAGCGCGGCGGCATCGCCATTGCTGAGGAATGTGTTCTTGATCACCACAGCCGCCCGTCCGCCAGCCTTCAGCTTGCGAATGAAATGCTGCATGAACAGATAGGCCATCTCACCCGATTTGATCGGAAAGTTCTGCTGCACCTCGGCCCGCTCGCCCGAGCCAAACGGCGGATTGGCAAGGATCACGTCGTGACGGTCTTTCTCCTGAATATCCATGACGTTTTCGTTGAGCGTATTGGTGCGCCGGATATTGGGGGCGGTGATGCCATGCAGGATCATGTTCATGATGGCGATGATATAGGCGAGCGATTTCTTTTCCTGACCATAGAAGGTCTTGGTCTGGAGCGTGTTGAAATCGGTGGCCGAAATGTCCGGCGTCAGCATCTGTTCATAGGCTTCGCACAAAAAGCCAGCCGAGCCGCAGGCCCCGTCATAGATGGTCTCGCCGATCTTGGGGTCCGTGACCTTGATCATCGCGCGGATCAACGGGCGTGGCGTGTAGTATTCCCCGCCATTGCGCCCCGCATTGCCCATGCGTTTGATGCGGCTTTCATAGAGGTCGGACAGTTCGTGCTTGGCCTCTTGGGTGCCAAACTCCAACCCATCCACGATGTCCAACACGTCACGCAACGAATAGCCGGAGCGGAATTTGTTGGTCAGTTCAGAAAAGATCTCGCCGATCTTATATTCGATGGTGTCGGGGCTGGTCGCGTTCTCGCGGTATTTCTTGAGCGTCGGGAACAGTTCGGTGTTCACGAATGTGATCAGGTCTTCGCCGGTGAGGACATCTTTGCGGTCGCTGCCATCGTCGTTTTTGCCCGAGGCCCACGTTTTCCAACGCATAGCCGTGGGCAAAGTTGGCGCATACTCCCTGCCCTCCAGCTCGGCTTCGTCCTGGCGTTCTTGCTCAATGTCGTCGAGGTATTTCAGGAACAAAATCCATGAGGTCTGCTCCGCATAGTCCAGCTCAGACGCCAGCCCATCTTCGTTGCGGAGTTCTTTGTCGATGCTGTTGAAGGCGTTTTCAAACACGGGCGGTCCTTTGATTTTTTTGCCAAGCTATGATGTGGAAGCGCGAGAAACAACGCCTGTCAGCCACTTCTCGCCGCTTTAATCAACACAGCCTGACGTTCAATATCGACGGGGCAATAGGCACTTATGGTTGTGACGACGTTGGAGTGGCCGATGTTCTGAGAAAAGGCCTTGAAGGCCTCGCGGGTTGGATAGGTGGTGTCGGCCCATTTCACCAGTGTTTTGCGAAACGCATGGGGCGTAAAGGGCGGCAAATCGGCCCGCTGAAAGGCCTCCTTGATCACCGCGCGAATAGCATTGGCATTCTTGTAGGTTTCACGCTTGAAGCCCACCACCTTGAACTCGCCATCAACAGGTTTGACCTCTGGTGGTGGAAACAACGGATCGTCCGGCCCGAACAGCTTGTCCCGTTTCAGATAACTCACCCACTGATCAAAACACACCTGATACGCGGCATCGACAGGCAGGAAATAGGTGGTGAAAGTCTTGGCGTTCTTTGTCCTGACTTCGCGCGCATCCTGATAAACACAGCCGTCGATCATGTTGATATGCTTGAGCCGCAAGGAAGCAACTGCCCCGTCACGTGCGCCGGTGAGCATCAGAAACGCAAACAGAGCCTTGTTGCGCAGTTCAACGTCTGTGGCTTCCGGCATGTAGTTGAAGGCGTGGCGGGCCATCTCCATGGAAGGATAAGGCGTTTCTCGTGTGGCCCTCGCCACCCGCTGGCCTTTGGCATCCATGTTGAAGTAATCCGCATCAGAATGACGTATGCGGCTTTTGTAGCCGGGTTGATCTGCCAGCCAAAAAATGAACGCCTTGTTTGCCGCAAGCACCGAAGCTATTGTCGATTTTGACAGGGGCTTACCAGTTGCCTTGCTGATTTCCGCATTGATACGGTCGTGAAACTTGATCGCCTGCTCAATGTGGAAGCGTTTGAAGTCCGCATAGTTCGTGCTGGCCTCAAATCTCAAAATTGCTTCCGCCGCTTTCAGAACGGTGCCTGCATCCTTCCGCTTAGCAGTCTTGAGATATTGCAGGTAACGGCGTTTGGTTCGCTCATTTTCCTCGTTGAATTTCCTCATGGGGTTCCTCCTTAGAGATTGTGAAAGTTTGAAGGGGTGCAGGCGGTGTCACTTAGGGTTCGCTGTCTGCCTTGTTTGACAACCGGAACCGTTGAGCGAATTCCCCAAGCCGCGACTTAGAAATCATGCGGGTGCAAGTGCAGCCGCATCTGGTGCAAGCCCCTTTCAGAAGGACCGTACGATTTTGCATCGGCCAAACTGTTGCAGCCATCCCAACAGGCAGGCGGGCACCGCCACACCCCGAACAGAAAAATTCATCCGGCCCAAGCGGACGCTTAGCAGCCTTGTACTTTGCCCGAAGATAGGTACGGATTGCCTCTCCAGAAATCAGGGTAGGCTTGCGGGAACTCATGACAGGGAGGCCGTCTTTGATCCAACTGCGAATGGTCGCGGGCGATTTGCCCAAAGCTGCCGCAGCCTCATTGATGTCGTATGTGAGTGCCGCCTTAACCGCCATCGGATTGGCGCGCTTACCCATCCTCCCGATCCTCAAAGAGTGCCCGAATGTGTTCAACCTTCCAAACGGTTGTACGCGGGCCAAGCTTTTGCGGTTGCGGAAAACGTCCATCTTTGACGCCTTGCCACCATGTTGATTTGGAAACAGGGATCGGGCCAGCTGGGGCCAAAATTTGTGAGAGCCGGACAAAACCCGTCCTAGGGAAGTCGAAGTTATCCATATCAGATAGACCTTGTTTAATTACGTCTATCTAGATGTTTGAGTGGAATTCCTGATAGGTGAAGGGACTTGGAAAACGAGTTCCAGAATAGCAATTTTTGCCGAATTTTCTATGGGCCAAATTGAGGGCTATTCCTTAAAGGATTAGACTCTAATCGATTTTCCATGGCTCCTCAAAGAACTCAGAGGACGCATAGAGGTGCTTTCGAATCGTGTCGCTGGTGATTTGGATTTCGTTGCGCTGCGCGATTTCCAACAGTTCCTTTGGGATACTGCTCCGCTTCGATTTGGGGTCAAATCCATAACCGTCTATTGCCATCACACAGATCATTTTTAACAGGCTGTCACGTTCCCTTGTGTCCAATGGATTATTTGACATCCGCTTGGCCGGTCGATGAATTTTGGTCAGTTCGCGAAGAAACCCTTGCTCCACTTCCAGATCAACACGGTCAACAAAATCTAAGAAGTGTTCCGGAAGTACCAATGCGTCCTTGTGTCCTCGTGGGTTAAACTGGCGGCTAAACAAAGCGGAGCGATCTGCTATGAAATCCAAAACTTCTAGTCCCGTTAAGTTAGTCGTACGAAACTCTTTTATCATGTCTGCCACTTCGGCCCGCCGTGGATCAGCACCGACCGACAACAACAAGATTTCGTCCAACGCGAACCTTGGCATTTTCGGCCAATAGGCTAAATCCGTCACGAAATCCGGGTGCCCCAACCCGGCTGAAAACCAACTGGGAATGGATCGTGTCAACGCGTTAATTTCGCTATTAAACAACGTACTCCAGCTCTTCATAGAATTGATGGGAGTTTCTCTGACTGCGAAGTTTAGATCGAATCCCAACTGCAACTCTTCAAGACTTAACTCCTGAAGGCGTTCTTTCAGACGAAAGTGAATGTTTTGAACTTCGTCGGTGTACTGTTTGAACGCATCTGGAAAAAATGGCCCAACGGTTTTGACAACTTGAGGCTCTTTCCAATCATAAATCTTTCCCATTTTACGGGCGATTATTTGCTCGATGTTTCGTTCCCGCAAATCTTTGCTCGGAGTGTTCATTCATTTTCTCAAATTGGACGACAAAACACTAAACTGCGCTTATCTCGTCCAAAAATCCAGCCCACCATTGTGCCAACTCGACACGTTCTTCCCAATAGAGCCCCCGATTGTAAGCCTTGCGCACTTCATTGCGCTCGACGTGTGCAAGCGCCGCTTCAATTGCGTCAGGGTTCCATCGCCCGCTTTCATTCGCCAGTGTGGAAAAGCTTGCTCGAAACCCATGCGCGGTCATTTCATCACCGGAATAACCCATGCGGCGCAATGCAGCGTTCAAGGTGTTGTCTGACATAGGGCGATGCCACGAACGCAACGAAGGAAATAGATACTCAGCCTCGCCTGAAATCTCACGCAGCTCCAACAAAAGCTCAACGGCTTGCGTTGGCAAGGGCACATTGTGATCGCAGCGCATCTTCATTTTGGCCGCAGGGATCGACCAAATCTTGGTTTCAAAATCGATCTCTCGCCATTTCGCCTGCCGGATTTCGCCCGGCCTTTGAGCCAACAAAGCTAACAGTTGCAGCGCAATTCGCGTAGTGGCTTGTCCATCAAAGCCATCGATGGCAGTCAGAAGCGCCCCAAGTTTCACTGGATCAGTGATCGCCGCGCGGTGTTTCCGGTTTGGACGTATCAGCGCATCTTTGAGCGCATAGGTGGGATCTGTTTCGGCAATTCCGCTCGCAACGGCAAACCGAAAGACGGACCCAATCCGTGCGCGCAGCCGGTGAGCTGTCTCATAGTTCCCCTTGGCCTCGACTTTGCGCAGACATGTCAGGATCATAGGCGCAGTGATTTCCGTTATGGGTTTACGGCCAAAATCCGCGTTCGCGAGTTTCAAATGATAAATCGTTTTGTCGAGTGTGGCTTGGGTTTTGCCTTCCTTGCGCTGCTTCTCTAGAAACGAACCCCCGATCTTGGCGAACGTATGGCTTTGCGCTTCCCGAGTTTCGCGTTTTGCCTCCTGCTTCGCTTCGGACGGATCAGTGCCTTGAGCAATTTTGGCGCGGGCCTCCTGTTTAAGCTTTCGTGCCTGTGACAAAGAGATGGCAGGATACGCACCAAGCGACAGTTTTTTCTCTTTTCCATGCAGCCGATATTTAACGTTCCAAAGTTTGGAACCGGCAGGCGTCACGAGAAGATAAAGCCCCTCGAAATCCGAAACCTTATATGGCTTTTCTCTGGGCTTGAGATTTCGAATCTGAACGTCGCTAAGTGGCATCTGGGGGCCTCGCCTTTTCATCAAAGTCGCGAAGCCCCCAAAAAGCCCCCCAATCTGGGGGCATCTCACCAAACGCCATAGGACAACACTGGACAAAGAACATCGCCAAAACCCCTATATCACAGGGACTTCTGGATGTCTTCGGACGTCAGTGAATTGGAAAGTGGTGCCCCCACACGGACTCGAACCGCGGACCTACTGATTACAAATCAGTTGCTCTACCAGCTGAGCTATAGGGGCACTGGAGCCTCATTTAAGGCAGTCTTTCGGAACCTGCAAGAGACTTTTTTAGCGATTTGCACGGGCCAGCAATCCAACTGCAACCAAGCCAACCAAAACAATCATAATAGCGCCAGGGCTGGCGTCTGACAGGTTTTCCAGACTGGCCTGCTCATGCACGCGCGTGGCCAATGTATCAAAGTTGAACGGGCGCAAAAGCATGGTCGCTGGCAGCTCTTTGACACAGTCCACAAAGACCAAAAGCAACGCTGACCCAATCGAAGCCCGCACCAATGGCAGGTAAACTTCACGCAAAACTTGCCCCTTAGAGCGCCCCAAAGATCGGGCCGCCATCGGCAGGCTGGGTGGAACGCGGCCCATGGCCCCATCTGCTGCACCTTGGGCGATGGCAAAGAATCGAACACAGTAGGCCAGAATCAGCGCGAAGGAAGACCCGGTCAGCAACAGCCCCGTTGGAGAACCTGTGAGCACTTCGATCAAATCAGCCAGCTTGTGGTCCAGCACGGCCAAAGGGATCAATATCCCCACTGCCAACACTGCACCTGGGGCCGCGTAGCCAATTGTGGTGATAGGCAACAGCAACCTTGGCAAACTGCGGCCGGACAGGCGCACGCCATAAACCATGAACACCCCCGCCACCACAGTGACAACCGCCGCGATACCGCACACCCGCAAAGTGTTCCAAAGCGCTGTCAGCAACGCCGGATCACGCCATTGATCCAGGCTGCCAGCGGCGTTATGCGCAATCACCGAAAACGGCATCACAAAGCCAATCAGAAACGGCATCACACAGGCCAGCATCGCCAACCAACCCCAAACTCCGGAGAGCTGCGTGCGTTCAGCGGGACGGTTGCGGTTGCTCAGGCTGAAAAATTGCACCTTGCGGCGGCTGACTTTTTCCATTGTCACCAAAAAAATCACCAACATCAGTACCACGCTAGAAATTTGTGCCGCGCCCCCGGCGTTGTTACTTTCCAGCCAGACGCTAAAAATGCCGGTGGTGAGTGTTTGCACCGCAAAATAGTCCACGGTGCCAAAGTCATTCACCGTTTCCATCATCACAATGGCTGTGCCTGCGGCAATTGCCGGGCGCGCCATTGGCAGGCCCACGCGCCAAAACCTGGCCACTGGCCCCGCCCCAAGTGAACGTGCCACCTCTTCGCCTGCGCCGGATTGCTCGCGGAACGCGGCGCGCGCAAGAATATAGACATAAGGAAACATGGCGGCTGACAGTACAAGAATCGCCGCCCCCATAGAGCGGATTTCCGGGAACCAGTAATCCCGGCTGGTTTGCCAACCAAACAACTCGCGCAAGCCAGTTTGCACGGGTCCGGCGTACTCCAAAAAATCTACCAGGGCATATGCGCCGACGTAGGCAGGAATGGCCAGTGGCAACAATAACGCCCACTGAATCCAGCGCACGCCAGGGAATCGATACCGGGTCACAAGCCAGGCGGTTGTGGCCCCCATTGAGGCGGCCAATATGCCCACTGATGCCATCAAAACCAACGTATTGCGCATATACCGCGGCAAGGTCGTGGACAACAAATGGGGCCAGATGTTTTCAACCGGGTGAAACGCGATCCAGACTACCGCCAAAATGGGTGCCAGAACGGTCACCGCCACCAACAGAGACCCAAACGACCACGGATCAAATGTCAGAAGCCTTTTCAGCGCCTTAGCTGTAGAAGTTCGCGTGGAGGGCGGTGTTGTCACATGTGATTGCACAGGGGATTCCTTTATCGCGCCCTTGTGTTGCCTGAATCTGGTTTTACTGTCCAGAAACGAGGCTATACTTGATCCAGCACAATCCAACAACGAAAAGAACATGCAGATTGTACTTCACGCAGGCGCGCACTTCACTGACGAGGGAAAACTTCTCGGCAGTTTGACCCAGAATCAGGAACTGCTGGCGCAGCACGGCATCGCCTTGCCGCCACCGTCGACTTACCGTCGCCAAATTCGCGACACGTTGGGGCAGATGTCCAACGCGGCCATGGCCACCGACTATAAGGGTGCGATCATGAGCGGCATGATTGGCACCACCCAACCGGACCGAATGATCCTGTCCAATGACAATTTTTTTGGTGTGCCGCGCCGCGCCATCCGCCACAACTGCCTGTTTCCTGGCGCCGGTGACCGCCTGCGTGGTGTGTCCGCGCTGCTTTACGGCGAGGAGATGGAAATCTTCATGGCGATCCGCAACCCTGCGACATTTGTCCCGGCACTGGTGGCAGCCTCGCCCAATCACACAATCGAAGAGGTCACAGACAATTGCGACCCGCTGGCGCTGCGCTGGTCTGAGCTGATCCTACGCATTCGCGACGCGGTTCCAGACATGCCGGTCACCGTGTGGTGCAACGAAGACACCCCGATTATTTGGGAAGAAATCATGCGGGACATGGCTGGGTTTGATCCGGTCACTGAGGTGGCTGGCGGCACCGATTTGTTGCGCACAATCATGAGCGACGAAGGCATGGCCCGACTGGAGGCCTTTTTGGCAGATCATCCGGGAGCAACCGAGATTCAGAAGCGGCGCATCTATGCCGCCTTTTTGGATAAATTTGGCATCGAAGATGAAATCGAAGAAGAGCTCGACTTGCCCGGTTGGACCAACGCCATGGTGGACCAGATGACACAATCTTATGACGAAGACGTCTACCGCATCGAGCGAATTCCCGGCGTGACGGTCTTAACCCCCTGACCAAAACGAAAGCGGCCCCCGAACCGGGAGCCGCCTCACAAATCTGACACGCGGATGTCTTAAGACATGCCAAGCGCGGATTTATACATATCAATCACCGCTTCTTGCTCGGCAATATCATTGGGATCTTGCTTGCGCTCGCGGATTATTGTGCGGATCGCCTTCACGTCAAAGCCACGGCCTTTCATTTCGGCAAAGACTTCTTTGATCTGTTCAGCCACTTCACTTTTCTCAAGTTCCAAACGCTCGACGCGCTCGATGAACTGCTTCAGTTCCTGACCGGTGACGCCGAATTGCGCGTCCGAAGATGTACCTTCGCTCATGTCTGACCTCTTGTTGTGCCAATTTTGCGCGCCGCCGTGGCGCCAATGTCAAAGCAGGTATAGACCGTAAAGAGACGCGCCATGCAAGGGCCGCAAACCCATTTCCTGTGATCTGTGCCAAATGCCGCGTGTGGCCTGCCTTGCACGCTGCGCCGCAATCCGATAGCTGCCAAACCATGGATTGGGCGCGCGACAGGTTGCGCCCGCAAAAGAGGAAGTCCGCGATGCAATGGATGATTTGGGTGGGTGCCCTTCTGTCGGTGGTTGGCCTTGTCGGGCTGGTTCTGTCGATCGTGAAAGTTGCCAAAGCGCGCCGCGCGGGCCTGTCAGACGAAGAGCTGCGCGTTGCGGTTCAAAAAGTGGTGCCGCTGAACATGGGCGCGCTGTTTCTGTCGGTCATCGGCCTGATGGTGGTGATGGTTGGGATTTCCCTGTCTTAAGCCTTAGCCGTTTAACGCGCCAAACCCACGCCCGTTTTTGATCAATGTGTCAAAAAGTGGCTCTGGTTTCCAAAACACATCGCCATGCTCCGCCATTTGTCGGATGTGACTGCGTATGGAGACCAAGCCATAATCGTCACTTGCCTGCATCGGCCCACCCCGCCAGCGCGGGAAGCCGAAGCCGTGGATCATCGCCACGTCAATGTCAGAGGGCTTGGACGCGACGCCCATGCGCAGCAGTCGGGCACCAGCATTAGCCATTGCCGCAAGGCAGGTCTTCTCAATGTCGCTGTCACGTACGCCCACTTGGGCCACTGGTTTTGGGTGTTCTTCCAACGCAGCCTGTAAAATACGCAACGCGTCTGCATCGGCAGCGCCAAAGGGATGCTCCTGCGAATATTGATACCAGCCGCGTTGCGCCCCGCGCCCTTCACGCCCCATGCGGTAGAGCACCGTGCTGACCCCGGCCTGCGCGGTGCGCAACCCCGGCGCATTAAGCCCTAAGGCATCGGCAATCTGAAACGGTCCCAGTGTGAAGCCCCACTTATGCATCATCCGGTCGATTTCATAAGGATCCGCTCCAAGCCGCAGCAAGTCTTCGGCTGCGCGAATACAGGCGCCAAGCACGTTTTGCCCAATCAATCCACTGTAGCTTTTTGCGCGCACGGGGAGGAAACCAAGAGCGCTCAGCACTGTAAACAACGTCGCAACTGCCTCTGGTCCTGTGCTTTTCCCCACCGCCACTTCCGCTCCGGATGTGCGCAGATGTAGGTTTGGCACGTAGACCCCCACCACATCCTCCGGGCTGCCTGTGGCCTGCGCCACCGGCCCAATCTGCGCCGCTGCATCATGCACGGCAAGCACGGCACCCTCTTTGATGATGCCATCCAGCTGTGCCGCGATCTGTCGCGAAATCTCGCGCCCCTGCCCCACAGCCTCAATCACCAAATCCGCCCGAGACAGCGCCACAAGGTCGGCCTCAGATCTCAGGTGAGCCAACATCTCCCGTGACGCCCTATCTTCCAAACGGCCACTGGCGACCATGCGCTGCATCGCCGCCTCAATTCGCCGCTGCGCCAGCGCCAAAGCGGCGGGCACCTGCGCAGTCAGCACCACCGTCAGCCCATGCTGTAGAGCCGCCAAGGCCAAATCCGCCCCAACGCGATCCGCACCCACCACCACGCCCAGCGTTTTTACCAAACGCGCAGCGGCCTGATGCAACTCTGGCAACCGGGTCGCGCGTCGTTCCGCCAGCGCCACATGGCGCAGCGCCTGACTTTGATCCGATGTCACCAGCTCCTCAAACCGCTCGCGCTCAAATTCCAACCCAACTTCAAAT
Source organism: uncultured Shimia sp. (assembly GCF_913054185.1). Taxonomy (GTDB): domain Bacteria; phylum Pseudomonadota; class Alphaproteobacteria; order Rhodobacterales; family Rhodobacteraceae; genus Shimia. The sequence goes on along the minus strand of NZ_CAJXIV010000044.1, from coordinate 16,515 downwards.
GGCAACAAAGGTGCGGCACGCACAGCTTCAACAATGGCCAGCGCCGCATCCTGCCCGCGTGGCTCGATACGTTTTTCCCATTTAGCGACGCTTGCCTGAAACGCCTGAAAGTCTGCTATTCCGCCGGTTGCCTCAGATGTCGGGCGTGCCGGTTTGTATTTCGCAATACAGGTTAGGGCAAAAACAATCGCCGCTTCGCGCAAATCGTCCTCTGCAATCTCATCCACCATGCCGGCAACGGCGGCAGCGGTGATCGGCATCATCACACCGGACAGCAGGATGTTGAGCGCCGTGTCGGCCCCCAAAAGACGCGGTGCACGCTGTGTGCCACCCGCGCCCGGCATCACGCCAAGCGCCACTTCAGGCATCGCCACCTGGGCGCTGCTCAGTGCAACCCGGTAATGACAGGCCCAAGCCAGTTCCAATCCGCCGCCCATGACCGCCCCGGACAACCCAGCCACAACCGGTTTTCCCGCGGCCTCAATTGCAGAGCAAAGCTCGGACAAATTGGGATGTGCGATGGGTTTTCCGAGTTCGGAGTAGTCACGCCCAGCAGAAAACTCTGCCCCGGCGCCCAACAGAACAATGGCCCCCACCATCTTATCCTCAAGCGCCGCTTGCAGCGCATCAAAAACTGCCACCCGCAATTCTGCAGTCAGTGCATTTGTGGGGGGATGGTTCATCGACAGAACCGCAACCCCGCCTTCAACCGTATATTCAAGCAACTGCGTCATGCTTTTACCCTGACAAACCTTGGCGCAAGCCATTGTGTTTTCAGAGTTTACCCGCCCGGCTCAATCACGCAAGTCCAGTTATCCACAGGCAGGCGCAGGTCGGCACATGTGTCACACTGGCTTTGTGTCAAACCGGCATGTTGTCAAAACTGTCTTCGATCTCTTGATCCAACAGGTCAAGATCCAACCGACGTAACCGTGACGGCACGCGGCCGCCGCTCTGCTCGATATTCATCAATGTTCGGTGCAATTGTTGATGCAATTCATAGCGGTCCATTTCGTCCGCTTTGTGAATTTTAATCTCCAACGCTTCCGCGCGACTCAAAAGGTGTTCGACAGTCATGTAACGTCCTCCCAAACGCAAATTCCCAAATTTAACGGCCCGGCACTCTCTAGCCCGCGGCGCAAGTACGACACAAAGGGGCGTCGGGCACCAACTCAAGGCGAGCTGCTGCGATCTCTTCCCCACACTTTACACAGGAACCATATTCCCCTCTACGCAACCGCACCAAGGCAGCCTGAATCCGGCGGATTTCCTCCTGCCCGTTGGTGCCAAGTCCTTCGAGCACTTCATCACCCTCATGCTCCACAGCCGCCTCCTCCCAATCTTTGGAGTGCGGCACATCCAACTCTGCCTCAATGGCGTGCAGGCGTTTGTCCAACTCTGACAAACGTTTAAGCAGGGCTGATTTGTATTTTCTATGGTCTGTCATTGGTGCCTCCATCGCTGGGCCAACCGTAATTTTGTGCAATTTCAAAACCCGCACGTAACTTGACAGCGGGGGCCTAAATGCGCCTTGATTCACATCAAGAACCGCCCAAAAATGCGCCGCTTCGCATTTGTTTTTACCAGTTTGCGACACCGCACCTTGATACATATGCGATCTTTCATATATGTTTCCTGCAAATAGAGGAATCGCCATGACACCCGACGTAACAGCCTTTTTTGACAAAGCGACGAACACCATCTCTTTTGTTGTGAAAGATCCGGAGGGTGCGTCCTGCGCCATCATCGACAGCGTGCTGGACTTCGACTACAGCTCCGGTCGCACAGACACCAAATCCGCCGACGAGATTATCGCTCACGTGATGGCCAACAAACTCAAGGTGGAGTGGATTCTGGAAAGCCACGTACATGCCGATCACCTCTCCGCCGCACCGTATCTTCAAGAAAAAATCGGTGGCAAGATTGGCATCGGCAAAAACATCACCATTGTGCAGGACACCTTTGGAAAGGTCTTCAACGAAGGCACCGAGTTCCAGCGTGACGGAAGCCAATTCGACAAGCTGTTTGAAGAGGGTGACAGCTTCATGATTGGCCAACTGCGTGGCGACGTGTTGCACACCCCTGGCCACACCCCTGCCTGCATGACCTATGTCATTGGCAACTCAGCTTTTGTCGGGGACACACTCTTTATGCCGGACTTTGGCACTGCCCGCTGCGACTTCCCCGGCGGTTCGTCCGAAACCCTGTATCAATCGATCCAAAAAATTCTCGCCCTGCCAAATGAAACCCGCATTTTTGTGGGCCACGACTACAAAGCTCCGGGCCGCGAAGAATACGCATGGGAAACCACCGTTGGCGAGCAAAAGGCCAACAACGTGCATGTAGGCGACGGCGCAGACAAAGACAGCTTTGTGCAAATGCGCGACAGCCGTGACGCCTCGCTGGCCATGCCAAAACTTATCATCCCGTCGTTGCAAGTGAATATGCGCGCCGGGCAAATGCCGGAGCCGGATGAAGACGGCGATGTCTTCCTCAAAGTCCCCGTAAATAAACTTTGATCCTTAAAGTACTAATATCAAAGGAATAATCATGATAAACGCAATACCAACCGACTGGCTCTTCGGGCTGGGCGGCGGCCTGCTTATTGGCCTTGGCGGCGCCGTCTTCCTGCTGGGCAATGGCCGCGTCATGGGTGCCAGTGGCATCATTGGTGGGCTGGTGGATGGCTCCGGCAAAAGCAATTTGGCGGAACGTCTGGCCTTCCTGGCCGGTGTCTTTGTGATGCCTGCCCTGCTCTTTCCGGTGTTCTCCGAGGTGAACACCCACGCAACCACAAACGTGGCTGTATTGATTGCAGCAGGCCTTTGTGTCGGCGTTGGCACCCGCCTTGCCAATGGCTGCACCTCCGGCCACGGCGTCTGTGGCATTTCCCGCTTGTCGCTGCGCGGTATGGTTGCCACCGTGTTCTACATTATGGCTGGCGGCCTGACTGTGGTTCTGTTCCGCCACATTCTGGGGGTGATCTGATGCAGCGCATTGTTCTTGCCCTCATCGCAGGCAGCCTGTTTGGCGCAGGTCTGTTTATCTCCGGCATGACCGACACCGCTAAGGTGCAAGGCTGGCTGGATGTCTTTGGCAGCTGGGACCCAACGCTGGCTTTTGTGATGGGCGGCGCGATCCTCCCGATGGCCATCGCTTGGCTGTTTACCAACGGGCGCACACCTGTGGTCGGTGGTGAATTCCCTGCGCCACCAGAACCAAAGTTGGGGCGCAACCTCGTGTTGGGTTCAGTGCTGTTTGGCGTAGGTTGGGGGCTTGCTGGTCTCTGCCCTGGTCCAGCTGTAGCCTCGCTGAGCTACGGTGGCTGGCCGCATTGGGTGTTCTTTGCCGCCATGCTCGCTGGCATGGCCTTGGCCCCTATGGCACGCGCACAACTGGACAGCGCCGTTCCTGCCGAGTAAGCAAACGCCATGGATATTCGTCAGATCACCGACCGCTTCTTTGCCGCGCCTCAGATTGACGCCGCAGACTTTGCCGCCCTTGCCGACGCTGGCTTTGGGCTTGTCATCAACAACAGACCCGACACCGAGGTTGGTCCGGATCAGCATTCCGAGACCATGCGGGCGGCCGCCGAAGCCGCCGGGCTGCAATTTGTGGTCAACCCGCTGACCATGGAAACGATGACTCTGGACCGTCAGGCCGTGCAACGCGACAGTGCGGCCGGATGTGACGGCAAGGTTCTGGCGTACTGTCGTTCCGGCACGCGCTCAACAATCTGCTGGGCCTTGTCACAAGCCAAAGAGATGGATGTGGCCGACATCGTGAATGCTGCGGCCAACGGTGGTTATGATGTCTCCGGCTTGGTGCCACATCTGGAAGCGCTCAAGTCGGAGGGCTAAACCTCTGGCCAAAACAAAAAGCCCCGCTCTTCCGGCGGGGCTTTTTTGTATCTGCTCGCTGTGACTACTCGAAAAGTCTTACGTGCCTGTCAGATCCAGATCAGCCAGTGCCGCCGGATCGCCGATATCGTCGTTGCCCAGCTGGATCAGATCATCCAGATCATCCAGCCCACCAAAATCTTCCATGCCATTGTCCGCATCCAGACCAACGCCCATCTCGCCCATTGGTTCCAGGTCTGGCAGTCCGCCGCCGCCCATGTCCGGCAAGTCGCCACCAAAGTCCGGTAAGTCTCCACCGTCCAGCGCAGGCATTTCGGCCATACCCGGCAATTCGCCGCCAATATCATCCATACCGCCCATCGCAGGCATGTCCATTCCAGGCATATCCATCGACGGCATATCCATTGCAGGCATCTCGGGTGCACCCATGTCAGGCATGCCCATATCCGGCATATCGGGAACCGTTAGGTCTGTTGAGGCAGAGGTAGCTGCGGAGGCTCCAATCAATCCGGGCACACACACGGCCCGCATGCCATTAAGCTGACCAATTCGTACTTCGGCAATCGCTTCACCGGTCGGCGCTTCAAGCTTGGCGCTCTGCATGGCTTCTTCTGGCAGCGCGAGAGTGTCGCCAACCTGTAGCCCCTGAATCTGCGCAATTGGCAGGCTGATTTTCCCCACAACGGCATTCAGCAACGTGGTTGCCTCTTTCACGCCGTTTTGGAATTTCTCAGCATCGGTTTCTGCCGCGTCATCTGGCTCATCCAACAGAACTTGCACGTCCGGGAACAGCAGAGCCATCGTGCCGGATTTCTTGCCACGCTCCAATTTCACATCAAGCACAAACATATGATAGTCTTGCGCGGTCATCGCCAAAGACAGGGTGCGCGTGTCGAGCATCATCGCACCAAATTTGTAGTGTTGCAGCCAATACGGCGCCTCACCTTCTTCCCCCAGCATCCGGACATAGCGCATCAACGCATCTTCCAGAAACGGCGTGATCAGCGCGGCATCCACTTTGGTGGGCACGCGATCAACCACCGGCTTGGGGATCACCTGACCCAGGGTCTGGAACTCAACCAAGCCGGCCAAAACCTGCATATCCACAGCCAGCGCGCCTGGCTCACCGTTCTGCCCTTCGAGCAAAACCAACAAAGATTCGTTGTCTAATGTCACTTCAAGCGCGCGGTGCGGCAGCTTTACGTGGCGCACATCGGTCACATCCAGTGCCAGATCCAAACCTTTCTCAGCCGCCAAAGCGAGCCCAAGGCGCAAGGCCTTATTTGGGGACATCGCGCGTGCCTGATGCTCGGTCCGCCCATCCGCTGCTTTACGTCTTAGAATAGAGGTGGCTTGAGTTTCACTCATATCCGGATCTGCCCTGTTTGTGGCTCCTTGCAGGACAGATGTGCCGCAATAAGGTTAATAGAGCCTCTACATGACCACCAAATAGCCTATGAAATTGTGCCTATTGCGCGGCCATTGCCACCTGCTCCGGCAAGGTCACCCGAAACGCCGCGCCACCCTGCCCCGGCAGATACTCTACCGAACCCTCAAGGCGGGTCATGATCTCACGACAAATCGCCAAGCCCAGCCCCGCACCTTTGACCTTTTGCTCTCCAGTGCGGGAGAATTTTTCAAAGATCACAGCCTGTTCGGTTTTGGGAATGCCGCTGCCATTGTCGATGAAATCCACCACCAATGCCGCATTGGCCCGTCCAACTTCGATGCGCAGTTTTGGCGCCGTCGCATCGCAATATTTCTGAGCGTTTCCAATCAGGTTGATGAACACTTGGCTCAAACGGTCCAAATCGGTGTGCAACATCAGGTCTTCTTGCTGATCGTTGCGCACCACCCGCATCTTGTCCGCTCCCGCGCCGGTCAATGCGCTCGACACTGCATGATCCAATATACCTTTGAGAGACCCGCTCTGCATGTTCAGGTTCACCCGACCACTCTCCAGCACGCTGAGGTCCAGCAAGTCATCCAGCAGCCGCGTCAACCGCAGCGCTTCGTCATGGATAATCGAGCTGTATTTGATCTTTTCATTTTCAGTCAGCCGGTCACTGTCCCGCAAGATTTCCGAAAAAGCCCGGATGGACGTCATTGGCGTGCGCAACTCGTGGCTTACCTGACTGAGAAAGCTGTCTTTCTGCTCCGAAATCAGGGTCAACTTTTCGTTGGCCTGCCGCAATTGCCGCGCTGTGCGTGCCTGCTCTTCGGATTTGGCCTCGAGTTTGCTGGAATACTCCATCATCTGCGCGGTTTCATCGGCCACCGCCATCAGATCTTCCACAGATACCGAGGCCCCACCAACAATCTGCCCGATCATCGCATGCGCCGTGGCCGCCCCCACAGAGCCTGCCAATTCACGTTCCAACCGCTGCAAAAAGTCGGGCGACGGTTCCGGCAACAGGCCGCTCATGCCTTGGCGTTTCGCCTCACGCTCAAATAGGTTCTGAGCCTCCCGCGCCCCAATGATACGCTGTGCCATCACCATCAGGTCTTCGGTTTGCGCAAGGCTGCCGCCCCAGCTTTGCGGCGTGGAGCTGTGCTCATACACATTCACAAATTGCGCGCCTTGCAAACGCTCCAATGGCGATGGAAACCCAACCAACGAAGCGACAAAGAAGCTCATTGTATTCAGGAGAATAGACCAGAATATTGCATGCACGAGAGGGTCCATTCCCGAGATGCCAAAAAACGCCTGCGGTCGTAGCCATCCAAGCCCCAAAGGTCCGTTGGCCAACATGCTTTCCGACACTAAAGTGCCCGCGCCAAAGCTTGGCAACAACAACGTATAGGCCCAGATCACAAATCCCACGGACAGCCCCACAAAGGCCCCCGTACGGGTCGCGCCCCGCCAGAAGATCCCGCCAACCAACACTGGTAAGAACTGCGCCACCCCGGCAAAGGAAACCAGGCCAATCGAGGCCAGCGCCGTGCCACCACCCGACAGGCGGAAATAGAGGTAACCAAGAAACACCACCGCTGCGATGGATATCCGCCGCGACAACAACACAACGTGGCGCACATCACCGGAAACCGACGCACCACCGCTCTGCGTGCTCAGCCAGATCGGCATCACAATATGGTTGGACACCATCGTCGACAACGCCAGCGCCGCGACAATCACCATCGATGTTGCGCTGGAAAAACCGCCAAGAAAGCTCAACATCGCCAGCGCGTCATTTCCAGTTGCAAGTGGCACTGTCAAAACAAAGAAATCCGGGTTGCTGCCCGGTGGCAGAAGGTCCAGGCCCACCACCGCAATGGGCACCACAAACAGGCTCATCACCATCAAGTACGCCGGAAACGCCCAACTTGCGGTGCGCAAGTGGTCTTCATCTTCATTCTCGACCACCATGACCTGGAACATGCGCGGAAGGCACAGAAATGCCGCTCCAGACAGAAAAATCAAAGTGGCCCAGCGATCGCCACGCATCTGCCACTGGCCAATCTCGCTGGCATCAATACGGGCAAGCGTGTCCCCCACACCGCCAGCCAGCCCCCAAACCACAAAAATGCCAACCGCTGTCAGCGCCAGCAATTTGACAATTGCCTCAACCGCCACAGCCATCACTACGCCGTGGTGGCGTTCATTCACATCAAGGTTGCGCGTGCCAAAGATAATGGTGAAAAGTGCCAGTCCTGCCGCCACCAGAAGCGCATTACTGCCCTGCGCTGCATCCGTTAACTCCGCCCCGTAAGCACTTGAAAAAACGTCAAAACTGACTGTCACAGACTGCAGCTGGAGGGCGATATAGGGGGTGGTTCCGATCACCGCCAGTACCGTGACACCAACCGCCAAAAGGTTTGACTTGCCGTAACGAGATGAAATCAAGTCAGCAATCGACGTGATCCGCTGGCTGCGCCCAATGCGCACCAATTTTCGAAGGAGCCACCACCAGCCAATCATTACCAACGACGGGCCAATATAGATGGTGAGGTATTCAAGCCCAGAACGTGCCGCGTAGCCAACCGCTCCATAAAACGTCCAGGCGGTGCAATAGATGGATAGAGACAGCGTGTAGATCAAGGGGCTGCGCAGCCACGCGCCCTTGCCCTCCAGCGCCGCGCGCTCCGCGGCAAAAGCCACCAGAAACAAAAACGCGACGTAGATCAAACACACGCCAACCAGGATATTGAGCGTGCCCATCAGCGTTCGCGCTCCGTCTCCTCCGCATCGCTGCGTTTGAGGCTACGCGCAAACCACCCGCCCCCAACGACAAGCAACAGCCATACACTAAAGATGTAAATAATGGCATCGGAGGTCATTACCACATCTGCCGATTCAGATTGCCGCCACAACAGCGGCACCGCCCAAAGTACCCCCCCGATCACTGGCAGGGTACGGATTGTGTCAATCAACCGCCGGCGGCGATAACTCTGCCGCTCCAAAAACGGAATGGTGTGTTTGGCGTTCACCCGGCCACCAGTTCGCGCACCGCATTCAACACCTCAGCATTGGAAAACGGTTTGGTCATAAACCGGCTTGCACCGGCGCGCTCTGCCATTTCGCGGTCTTTGACCTGCCCTTTGGCGGTCAGCATCAACACCGGCAGGCCCTGAGTGGCGTCCTCACTGCGCAGTTCGCGCAGAATGTCATACCCGGTCTTACCTGGCAGCATCACATCCAGAATGACCAGATCTGGCATCGCCTCTTGCACCACACCAACGGCGTCATGACCATTGGAATGGGTCGCAACAGACCAGCCGTCACGTGACAAGATGAAGCTGATCGCTTCGATGATATTGGGCTCATCTTCGATGACTAGCACGTTTTTGCCCATGCAGTCTCCCCTCCCCGAAAGTCCACAAGCGGTGCGCCATTCTTAGCGACAGCCCGCAAAAAGAAAAGATATTTTCCGACGTTACCCGACATCCGCCAACAATGACGGCTCGCGACGTCCTTCGCACTTCTCCAGCGGGCACACCCGACAAGAGGACCCAACCTCTGCTTCAGCCGCCCCCGCTTCCTCCAGCGGCACAATCAACATATAGCTATGATAGAGCGGCGCAACATTGACTTGGATTGTGCCAATTGGCTCACTTACTGCGTAACAATCAAACCGCTTCGCCTCGCGCCCCGTCATGGTGACAGTTTGCCGCAAGGCCTGCATCGGACGCGACAAAGCTTGGAACAACGGCCACTTTGGACAAGCGCCGGAAAACCGCGGAATGGCAAAACCTTCCACCGGCTTGCGCAACATCAACGTGCCGGAGGCGTCACACATCACCAAACCCATCGGCATGGGCAACATGACATCAGATACCGCCGCAAGCCGGCGCATCACAGTGCTCAGCGGCACGCCGTAGTCCGTCGCAATCTGCGCCGGATCCACATTTCCTGCCTTCACTTGGCGCTCCAGCATGTCCAACGACAGCAGCCGCGCATCCGCCCGCAATTGCCGCACCACAGCCATCGCCATATCCCGTGCGGCATCCGACGTCAGCTGCGCCTGATTGCTCACAAAAGTTGACAGCTCGTCGGGTGTCGCATTCACCAGACTGTCGAACCGGAACTTGTGTGCCTCCAGCATGCATTCCACCTCTTCCAGTGGCAATGTCATGCCGGCTGAGGCATCGCCCGCGTCATCCAAATATGCCACCAACTGCTCCGCGCCTTCCGCAAGCCGCTGGCTGTCCTCATTCAGATTGCGGTGAAACCGGTTACGCCATTCCGGCTCAATCTCTTTTGTGTCTGCCAGAATCCCGGCAGTGGACCGGATCGCCGTGACCATGGTCAACATCTCATGCACGGATGTGGCCAAATGCGGATCGTGTGTCAGCCTGTCGGTCAACGTCGCCGCCGTATGTTCCAAGCTGCGGAGCCGTTTGTGCTGTTCCGCAATCAAACCTGCCCACCCGGGGAAGCGCCCGGCAAATTCATCGCCCCGTTCCAACTCTACAGCCACAGCCTCTGCCTCCGCCGCCGCCACACGCAACGCTGACAAAAGCGCAGCTTCTGCGCCTTCGCTTAGCAATGACGGCTCAACGTTCAAGGCTTGAGCGATGCCGTTCAGCAGTTTCCCACCGATTCTGCGCCGGTTGTGCTCAATCAAATTGAGATAGCTGCCGGAGATCCCGACCTGCCGCGCAAGTTCAGCTTGACGCAAGCCCGCCATCACGCGGCGCTCCCGAATGCGACTGCCCGCAAGGGTTTGCTGGACCATTGGCTTATCCCCCAGTTTCAGTGTTTTGCTGCGCTGCAAAATAATTTCTTTACACCATGCTGCAGAGCAATGCGAATTACTTTACAAAAAAAATGTGTCTCTGAAAGCAGTTGTTGCGAAATTTTCGACCGCGCCGCGATAATAGCTTTGCACAAATAGTGCCTGTGGGGCGGGAAGAGGAGCCCAATCCACAAACGACATAACGGGAGGATTACATGTCCAAAAGCAACTTTACACGTCGCGGCGTTTTGAAAACCGGTGCCGTCGCTGGCGCAGGTCTGGCGCTGCCGACCATCTTCACAGCTCAAAGCGGCCACGCGTTTACAAACGACCCAACCGGCGGGTCCGTAACCCTGGGCTTCAACGTGCCACAATCCGGTCCTTACGCCGACGAGGGCGCAGATGAACTGCGCGCTTATCAGCTGGCTGTAGAGCACCTGAACGGCGAAGGCGACAGCGGCATGCTGAACACCTTCACGTCCAAAGAACTGCAAGGCAACGGCATCCTCGGCAAGAAAGTCGAATATGTCACCGGCGACACGCAGACAAAATCTGACGCCGCGCGTGCATCGGCCAAGTCGATGATCGAAAAAGACGGCGCCATCATGATCACCGGTGGCTCCTCCTCCGGTGTGGCAATTGCTGTTCAAGGTCTGTGTCAGGAAGCTGGCGTGATCTTCATGGCAGGTCTGACACACTCCAACGACACAACCGGTAAAGACCGCAAGGCCAACGGTTTCCGTCACTTCTTCAACGGCTACATGTCGGGCGCTGCTCTGGCACCAGTTCTGAAGAACATCTACGGCGATGATCGTAAAGCCTACCACCTGACCGCTGACTACACTTGGGGTTGGACCCAGCAGGAGTCCATCGCGGCGGCAACCGAGGCACTTGGCTGGGAAACCGTCAACAACGTGCTGACACCGCTGGCCTCCACGGACTTCAGCTCCTACATCGCACCGGTTCTGAACTCCGGCGCTGATGTTTTGGTTCTGAACCACTACGGCGGCAACATGGTGAACTCGCTGACCAACGCGGTTCAGTTTGGTCTGCGCGAAAAAGTCGTGAACGGCAAAGACTTCGAAATTGTTGTACCTCTGTACTCTCGCCTGATGGCGAAAGGTGCGGGCGCCAACGTTAAAGGCATCCACGGTTCGACTAACTGGCACTGGTCCCTGCAGGATGAAGGCTCCAAAGCCTTCGTGAAATCCTTCGGTACCAAGTATGGCTTCCCGCCATCCCAGGCAGCACACACCTGCTACGTTCAGACCCTGCTGTATGCAGATGCTGTGACCCGCGCCGGTTCCTTTGCGCCATGTGCCGTGGCTGAAGCTCTGGAAGGCTTTGAGTTTGATGGTCTGGGCAACGGCAAGACGCTGTATCGTGCCGAAGACCACCAGTGCTTCAAAGATGTTCTGGTTGTGCGTGGTAAAGAAAACCCAACATCCGAGTTCGACCTTCTGGAAGTTGTGGAAGTTACCCCGGCGGCGCAGGTTACCTACGCTCCCGATCACGCAATGTTTGGCGGCGCGGAAGCGTCTCTGGGCGAGTGCAACAACGGCGCGTAAGCGCTTTACCTTTGCTGGCCGCGCCTCTGCGCGGCCAGTTCCTCCCTTTCCCGGACGTGAGAAGACGCACCAAATGCGCACTCCGCTGAGGAAAGCCACAAACATGAATTGGTGGGGACGATGGACGGATTAATCCTGCAAATCCTGAATGGCCTAGACAAGGGCTCCGCCTATGCGCTGATTGCGCTGGGACTTACTTTGATTTTTGGCACATTGGGTGTCGTAAACTTCGCTCACGGGGCGCTGTTTATGATCGGCGCCTTCTGTGCTGTCACAATCTCCAAGATATTGAATATCAGTTATGAGGTTGTTGACCCAAACCAGACAGACTTTCTCGGCAACCCGCTGAAAGTCAAAACACCTTATGTCGAAAGCTGGTTTGGCCCCGAAATGGGCGCCTCCATCATCGACTGGTCGGTGCCGCTGGCCATTTTGCTGACCATCCCTGTGATGATGTTGATTGGTTTGATCATGGAACGTGGTCTGATCAAACATTTCTATAGCCGGGAACATGCGGATCAGATTTTGGTGACCTTTGGCCTCGCCATCGTTCTGCAGGAAATCATCAAATACTACTTTGGCGCCAACCCGATCCAGACTCCTCCACCTGAGGCGTTGCAAGGTGTTGCCAATATCGGTGCCGCCTTTGGCATGGACTTGCCCTACCCAATCTGGCGCATTGTCTACTTCTGCTTCTCACTTGGCATTATCGGCGCGGTCTTTGCTTTCTTGCAGTTCACCACCTTTGGTATGGTTGTGCGCGCGGGTATGGCGGACCGTGAAACCGTTGGCCTCCTGGGCATCAACATTGACCGACGCTTCACCATTATGTTTGCGATTGCAGCCGCCGTCGCCGGTTTGGCTGGCGTGATGTACGCGCCAATCAACCCACCCAACTACCACATGGGCATGGACTTCCTTGTCTTGAGCTTTGTGGTTGTGGTTGTGGGCGGCATGGGCTCCCTGCCCGGCGCTGTGCTCGCAGGCTTTATGCTTGGCATTTTGGAGAGCTTCGCCTCCACCACTTGGGCCACCACCACTCTGCCCGGTATCAACCAGATCATCATCTACCTTGTCGCGATCATCGTACTTCTGACCCGTCCGCGCGGTCTGATGGGACGCAAAGGCGTGATGGAGGAATAAGACATGCTTGGATTGAATAACAAAGACACCAAACTCCTGATCGCTGTTGCGGTGCTGACATTGCTCGCACCCTTCATCCTCAACCCCTTCCCGGCCGACAGCGCCATGGCCCAGTTCAACGCCGGGTATCCGGATCTGATGCAGCGCTTTGTCATCTTCGGCATCTTTGCCATCGGATTTAACATTCTGTTCGGCCTCACCGGCTACTTGTCCTTTGGCCACGCGGCCTTCCTAGGCATAGGTTCTTATGCGGCTGTGTGGATCTTCAAGCTCTTCACCTACAACGTCGTCCCCGCGATTGCATTGGCGGTGATCATGGCAGGCCTATTCTCTGTCATTATCGGCTACGTAAGTTTGCGCCGCTCCGGCATCTACTTCTCGATCCTGACACTGGCGTTTGCCCAGATGTCCTTCGCGTTGGCCTATTCGGTCCTCTCCAACCCAAAGTTCAACCTGACCAATGGGGAAACCGGTCTTCAGGTTTATGCCGATGACATTCAGATGTTCCACCGCGAGGGCCTGCCGGATCTGCCACACCTCTTTGGACTGTCGATGCGCTCGACTTACAATTTGGACATCGGCGCCTGGAGCTTCAGCTTCAACGCAGGCTACTACCTCTGTGCGATTGTATTAATGCTGGTCTTCTATCTCTCGATCCGCATCTTCCGCTCGCCATTTGGCCTAATGTTGCGCGCCATCAAATCCAACCAGACGCGCATGTCTTATACAGGCCTCAACCCACGTCCTCACACGCTGGCTGCCTTCGTGATCTCCGGCATGTACGCTGGTCTGGCTGGCGGTCTGATGGCTGCGATGGACCCGCTTGCAGGTGCAGAGCGCATGCAGTGGACGGCCTCTGGCGAAGTGGTTCTGATGACCATCCTCGGCGGCACCGGCACCTTAATTGGTCCAGTTCTGGGCGCAGGTTTCATCAAGTACTTTGAGAACATCTTCTCCAAAATCAACGACTCGATCCTGCACGAATGGTTCGCCTTCCTGCCCGATGGCCTTGAGAACTTCATGGTCTTCATCGTGCACCCGTTCGTTGGCAAAGGCTGGCACCTGACACTGGGCATCTTGTTCATGCTGGTTGTGATCTTCCTGCCAGGTGGCCTGGTTGAAGGTGGTCAACGCATTGCCAAATGGATCAAGAACCGCGGCAAAGCCGAAGACTCTGGCGCCACAACCGAACCCGCAGAATAAGGAGACTGAAAGATGGGAATTCTCGAAGTCAAAGACGTAGGCAAGCGGTTCGGTGGTCTTCAGGCCCTCGGTGACGTGAACCTCTCGGTCAAAGAAAACAGCGTACATGCCATCATCGGCCCCAATGGGGCCGGGAAATCCACTCTCCTGAACTGCCTTGTGGGCAAGCTCATCCCGGACACAGGCTCTGTCATGTTTGATGGTCAGTCGGTGTTGGGTCGTAGCCCTCACGAGATCAATCAGATGGGCATTTCCCGCGTCTTCCAAACCCCTGAGATCTTTGGTGATCTTTCGGTTATGGAAAACATGATGATCCCCTGCTTTGCCAAAAGGGACGGCTCTTTCCGCATGCGGGCCATCGAAAACACGATGCGCGAAAAAGACGTCGTGGAAAAAGCCGAAGCGATGCTGGTGGACATGAATATGGCCGACAAGCGTCACATGAATGCGGCCTCGATGTCGCGTGGGGACAAACGGCGTTTGGAAATTGGCATGTGTCTGGCACAAGAGCCGCGCCTGCTGCTGTTGGATGAGCCAACCGCCGGCATGGCACGGGCTGACACCAACAATACCATCGATCTTCTCAAGCAGATCAGTGATGAACGCGACATCACCATCGCCATCATCGAGCACGACATGCATGTTGTGTTCTCTCTGGCAGAGCGCATCACCGTGCTGGCACAGGGCACGCCACTGGTCGAAGACAATCCTGAAAACATCAAAGGTCACCCGAAAGTGCGCGAAGCGTACCTCGGCGAGACTGCTGCATAAGGGAAACAGGACAGATGAACGTCAAACCCGACTTTTCCAAAGGCCACAATCTGGCCGAAACCGCCCCCGCCTATCTCTCCATTTGGAATATGGAGAGCTACTACGGCGAGAGCTACATCGTTCAAAACATCAGCTTCAACGTACACGAAGGTGAAATCCTTGCGCTCTTAGGCCGCAACGGTGCGGGCAAAACCTCCACTCTGCGCTCCATCGCTCGCATGAATGATCCCCAGGTCACCAAGGGTGAAATCTGGCTTGACCACCAGCCACTGCACCTGATGAAAAGCTATGAAGCAGCGCAGGCTGGCATTGGCCTTGTTCCGGAAGACCGTTCGATCATCCCAGGCCTGACTGTGGAGGAGAACATCCAGCTGGCCCAGATTGCCCCGCCCATCGGCTGGTCGATTGACCGTCTATATGAGCTCTTCCCGCGCCTTGGTGAGCGCCGCAAGCAGGAAGGTGTGACGCTTTCTGGTGGGGAACAGCAAATGCTGGCCATCGCCCGCGCGCTCAGCCGTGACATCAAAGTCCTGCTGCTGGATGAGCCTTACGAAGGTCTCGCGCCAGTGATCGTGGACGAGATCGAAAAGACGCTGCGCATCATCAAAGAGCAGGGCATCACCACCGTAATCGTAGAGCAGAACGCCGTACGCGCGCTCGAACTCGCCGATCGCGCGGTGATCCTGGACACCGGCTCCGTGGTGTTTGACGGCTCCGCCAACGAAGTGCTCGAAAACGAAGAGCTGCGTGCCGAATATCTGGCAATCTGACGCCAACACTTTGGGGTTGCGCCAAAAGTCGAGTTGACCTCGCGGCGCAGCCCCCTAACCTCGCCCCCAAAGCATTACCATTCGAGGTCCAACATGTCTGATACCACATTCCCCCCATCCAAAGAGCTTGCGGAAAACGCGATTATCACCGCGGACACTTACACTGAGATGTACGCGGCCTCGATGTCTGATCCTGAGGCGTTTTGGCGCGAGCATGGTCAGCGTGTGGATTGGATCAAGCCCTACACCAAAGTAAAGAACACCTCTTTTGCGCCCGGTGCAGTGGACATCAAATGGTTTGAGGACGGCACATTAAACGTCTCCGCCAACTGTATTGACCGCCATCTGGAAACCCGTGGCAATCAGGCCGCGATCATCTTTGAACCGGATGATCCCAACGAGCCAGCGCAGTCGATCACCTATGCTGACCTGCACCGCCGCGTCTGCCGCTTTGCCAATGTGCTCGAAGAGATGGGCGTGCGCAAAGGGGACCGCGTGGTGATTTATCTGCCGATGATCCCGGAGGCGGCGTATGCCATGCTGGCCTGTGCCCGCATCGGCGCAATCCACTCAATTGTCTTTGCCGGCTTCAGCCCCGATGCGCTTGCCGCTCGGATCAACGGCTGTGACGCCAAAGTGGTGATCACTGCGGACTCCGCGCCCCGTGGCGGCCGCAAAACCGCACTCAAGTCCAACGCCGACGCAGCGCTGTTGCACACCAAAGACACCGTGAAATGTCTGGTGGTGAAGCGCACCGGCGATCAGACCACCTGGATTGACGGCCGCGACTATGACTACAACGAGATGGTCATGGAGGTGGGCGACTACTGCAAACCCGCCGAGATGAACGCCGAAGATCCGCTGTTTGTGCTTTATACCTCCGGCTCCACCGGCCAGCCCAAAGGCGTGGTGCACACCACCGGCGGCTATCTGGTCTACGCGTCGATGACCCATCAATACACCTTTGATTACAAAGACGGCGACATCTTCTGGTGCACCGCCGATGTGGGCTGGGTCACGGGCC
>NZ_CAJXIV010000043.1 GCF_913054185.1 uncultured Shimia sp. | reverse complement strand
GCGCTGCTTTCCGGGTTGCCCCCTTTCCATGAATACCGATTGAACCCATCAAATGTGCCACGCGTGCTTAGCGTGATGGTCCCGCCTTTCGGCGCATTGGGGTTCACATAAGCAAAATGCGGAAAGTCCGCCGGATACGCGAGATCGCCAAAAAACGAATAGCCATGCGAGCGGAGGATTTCATCTTCATTGGCCCAGGCCATCCCGCCGCCAAGTCCGGCGCCAATCGACAACGCGCTGCCGCCCATCAATCGCAACGCCCCGCGGCGATCAAACATTGGCCCGGCAATTTTGAATGTCTTTTCTTTCATCTGGCCCCTCCTGCGCCTGCGCGCGTGTCAGCGGAATTCTTACCTTTCAAGCTAAAGGCGGTGGGCAACAACATTCAAGTTCGGAATGTATCAACAGGCCGTGATTCCACGCGACATGGGCAAATTATTGCTTTCATTCATACTTTCTACGCCCTTCGCCTTCTCCCTGCGCACACAAGCCAACGCCAAAAGCGCCGAAAAACCGGCGCAGGATCACGTTTTGAATAGGAGGGTGGGTGGGTGAGAGGCTGGACAACGACCCAAGCGGGTCTCGTTACGGCTGCTTCCTTCCGGATCTGACCGGGTTGGCGAGGCGCTCGCCCGCGCCAACCTCTCAAGAGGCGATATAGGCCGAACGGATCGAAGATGCAAGGCAACCCTCTCAAATCCCGCACACCTTTTTAGAGCCGCGCCATGTCCAACTCGTAGCGCACAAACCCACCATCAACGGCGCCAAGTGACCGGAGCGGCAAGCCGGCAATACCCAACACCGCAGCGGACCCCGGACCAGTGTCAAACATCGCTGTCACATCGGGCATCTGACGCAAATGCCAGGTGTCCAATTTGGCGTCTCGCTCTCCTGAGTACTCCGCGATGTGCTGCGCCAACACATCGCGCACCCGTGCAGGCGCAATCTCCACAACTCGTCCCCGGCCGGCCCCCGGGAAGTTGCCACCACCGCCCCCGCGATAATCATTGGTGACCAGAAGGAATTCCTGCTCCGGCGCAATCTGCACGCCGCGCCAACAAATGTTGCTCACCCGCCGCGCCTGAGGGTTGATCAGACTGCCATCCACCGCATAGCGGGCGGGTTCGGACAGGTCGACGGCATACGACAGCCCGTAAATTGCCTCTCGATTGTAGGTCGGCGTGTCTCTGTCATGCAGGAACTGACCAGTCTCCCCAGCGAAAAGTTGATTGTAAACTGCGCAGCCCTTTTCCAACCATTCGACCACATCGCGGCCTCGGGTTTGCACCACATTCACATGATTGGAATAGGGCTGCATATCTGCAATTACCCGCGCAGACACAGCCCCGGGCGACACATCAACGTAGTGAAAGGCGCCAGCCCGTCCCCCACATTTCAAGGGTGCAACCGACGCAATCAGCGGCAGTCTCTCCAGACCAGTTCCAACCAGTTCCCGCCGCGCAAACGCCAGTTTTGCTTCCGCCACCAGACGCGAGGCGCAATCACCTTTGACCATCGAAAAATAGCTGGTCACTGGCTCCACAACCCTACCGATGGTGCGGCGCATATGCGTCACTGTGCGGTTATGGGCGGCCTCTACCGCTGACACCACCACCGACGCTTCGACCGGAGCGGTGCCACTGCCTTCGCGCAGATCATGGACCTGCACGTGATGACCCTCAACCTGCCAGGCTCCATCAGTACACCGCAGCGCAAGATCAATCTGCCCCACATGAGTGGCATGAACCCCCGGCATCACCGCCGGTTTCCCGTGCAACGTGCCCACATCTGGATCAATGACGTCAGAATGACCAAAACTAGGCGACGGAAACACCCGATGCACATGCCCAGCGACAATGGCGTCGACACCGTCCAATCCGGCCACAGCCACGGCGACATTCTCAGTTTCCTCAGAATGGGCCACGTCTCGGATCCCGCTGTGGGCCAAGGCCACGACCAAATCCGCCCCCTGCCGACGCAACTCGGACACTTGGCGACGCGCCGCCGAAACCATTTCTTCCGCCACCAGCCGACCGGCAATACGCAGCGCATCCCAAGCCACCACCTGCGGCGGCAATACGGAAAACAAACCAACGCGCAGGTCATAACGCCTGCCGTTTTCATCCTCTGCGGCCACATTCAACACCACATTGGGCTGCCACAGGTCGGCGTATACCGACGCATCGTGATCTTTGCTCAAATGTAAATTTGCGCACAACACAGGCGCCTTCAGCGCCAACAACGCGGCCCGCACATCCTCCGCAGGCATATTAAACTCGTGATTGCCCAGCCCAATGGCATCAAAACGCAGTGCATTCAAAGCTTGAACAACCGGATTTTCCTCCCCGGCGCCAGCCCCCCCCTCATAGGGGTCGGCTATGGCCGCACCTTCAAGGAAATCTCCATTGTCCACCAACAGAGTCGCCAGCACATCTTGACGCGCCGCCTCAATCACCGTGGCCGCGCGCGCCAAAGACCCCAGCGTCGTTGCACTGTCCTTGCTGTAATCGTAGTCCAAAAGTGTCGCATGCACATCGCTGGTCGCCATGACGCGCAGAGCAACACGCGCTCCTTCAGACCCTTTCAGGCGTGTGTGGGACACAACAGTTCCTTAGTTTCTTCCGGCACCTAGGGGGACAAAATACGAGTCACCAAAGCCAAATGGCACATCCTAGTCAGCCCAGTGTGCGCACTTTTAGAATGATTGCAAATCACAAACTCACGCAAAGGCCGCCTACCGTCTCGCCAGTGCAGCCCTCCCCTTCAATCAGATGTGATTGCAGCCCACCGCGCAACATGTCACCTCTGTGCCAACAGGAGACCCACATGAGACACGCCGAAACTGTTACTTTTGGAGGCTCCGCCCTCAACCGCGCCGCCGAACTGCGCGGCGACGACGCCAACGCTCGCGTCACTCTCCCAAACAGCCACAGCATCGTCTTGTGGCGCGGCAAACCGCTGTTTTGCGGCGAAAACTGCGCCCAGCTGGTTTACCTCCCAACCAACCACCCACTCCTGCAAAAGGCAAAAGACCCGCCGGTTCCACCTGTTTTTCTGGGGCTAGCAGAAGATGGCAAGGCGCTTTACGCACATGACATTTCTGCCTGGACACCAGAGGAGTTGGACGAATCCAAACTCCAACAGTTTTTTGACCCAACGCAACAACATCACCCTGCGTTGCCCGCCGATCACCTCTTTGTTGAGCTACGTGGCGTCATGGCACAACTCTCCCCGCGCGACGCAGAGCTTGCCGCCACAGCGCGCTCCATATTTGGCTGGCACCGCTCCCAC
Organism: uncultured Shimia sp.; assembly: GCF_913054185.1. GTDB lineage: Bacteria > Pseudomonadota > Alphaproteobacteria > Rhodobacterales > Rhodobacteraceae > Shimia. The sequence goes on along the minus strand of NZ_CAJXIV010000043.1, from coordinate 27,446 downwards.
CGGTTCTGCTCCAACTGCGGCGCGGAGAGCCGCATGGCGCAATCTGGCTGGCAACGTGACTGCCCAGCCTGCAACACCTCCCACTTTCCGCGCACCGATCCCGTTGTGATCATGCTTATCACCAGAGGTAACAACGTCCTCATGGGGCGCTCTCCCGGCTGGCCTGAAGGTATGTACTCGCTGCTGGCTGGCTTTGTTGAGCCTGGCGAAACACTTGAGGCCGCTGTCCGCCGTGAGGTGGTTGAGGAGGCTGGCATCCGCGTCGGAGAGGTGTCCTATCTGTCCAGCCAGCCATGGCCTTTTCCATCATCCTTGATGTTTGGCTGCGCGGGCGAAGCGCTCAACGATGACATCACAGTTGACCCGCATGAGATCGAAGACGCGCTCTGGATCAGCCGCGAAGACATGCTGACTGTGTTCTCCGGCCAACACCCAACCATGAAACCGTCTCGCAAAGGCGCTATCGCACACTTCCTGCTGCGGAACTGGCTTGCGGACAGGCTCGATTGACGCGACTATGGCCGCAAAATAGCAGTCAAACACAGAGGCACCATGGAACTCACCGGCAGAGAAGACGTAGACGTCCCCATCGCGCAGGCCTTTGACATGCTGACCGATGTCGAAGTGTACGAACGCTCCGCCTTGCGCCGTGGCGCCGAAGTCACGCGTATCGATTCTCTCGCCCGTCCCGGTGTGGGCGCAAAATGGGAAATCGGCTTCCAATTCCGTGGCAAAGCACGGGAATTGGATCTGGAGGTCACCGGCTTTGACGCGCCCAACGAAGTTGAGATGAAGGCCACTCTGCAAGGCCTGGAAACCGACATCAAAATCGAACTGGTCGCCCTGTCCCGCACCCGCACCCGCATCCAGTTTTGGTCGGGTATGCGCGCCAACAGCCTCTCTGCACGGCTTTTGTTGCAGTCGCTCAAACTGGCCCGCAGCTCGATGAATAAACGCATGGCCAAACGCATGGCAACACTGCGCGACGACTTGGAAGACCGCTACTCCCGCATGGCGTAAGCCACGCTTCAGACTTGCAAAAACAAAGGCGCCACACTGGGCGCCTTTGTTGTGTTCGATCTGGCTCCGACTACCGAACCGCGTCGCGTTCCGCCGGATACACACCCAGAATCGACACGTTGTTGGTGAAGTAGCGCAGCTCATCCATGGCCAGTTGCACAGAGCGGTCCTCTGGATGACCTTCAATATCCGCGTAAAATTGTGTCGCAGTGAAGCTGCCGTTAACCATGTAGCTTTCCAGCTTGGTCATGTTGATGCCATTGGTCGCAAACCCGCCCATCGCCTTATACAGCGCCGCCGGAATGTTGCGCACTTCAAACACAAAAGTGGTCATCATCTTATGATCGGTGCGGCGGCTGTAATCCGGCTCGCGCGACATAATCAAAAAGCGGGTGGTGTTGTGGCCGTGGTCTTCCACATCCCGTGCCAGCACATCCAACCCGTAAATCTCCGCCGCCAACTCAGAGGCCAACACCCCTTCGTTGCGCAGTTTGCTTTCCGCCAATTCCCGTGCTGCCCCCGCACTGTCAGCGGCCGAATAGGCCTTCATACCGTGCGACTTCAGAAATTTGGCCGACTGCGGCAACAGCACCAAATGCGCCCGCACCGTGTCGATGTCGTCCAGCGGAACGCCGGGAAGCCCCATCAGGCTGATCCGCACCCGCACAAAGGCTTCATCAATGATGTGCAATCCGCTTTCAGGCAGCAGACGGTGAATATCGGCCACACGCCCATAGGTGGAATTCTCAATTGGCAACATCGCAAGATCCGCCTGACCCGTTTTCATCGCATCGATGACTTCCTCAAAAGTGCGACACGGCATCGCCTCCATCTCTGGCCGCGCCTTGCGGCACGCTTCATGGGAGTAAGCCCCTGCTTCCCCCTGAAAGGCGATACGATTGGTCAATTGGTCCATTATGTCCTCATTTCCCCGGTTTCTGCGCAATTTTTGTACCGAGGGCGTTTCGTCGCGGTAACTATACCTTGCGTTCGCTTAGGGGAAGCGGATAGATACCCGACAAACGCCACGAGACGGAAACGTAGCATGTTCGACACGATGACAATGACCAAGGTAGTGGGCGCCCTTTGCGGGGCGCTGCTGGTATTCCTGCTGGGCGGCTGGGCCGCTGAAACCCTGTATCACACCGGCCCCAAAGGCCACGGCGACGATCACGCCCAACAAGCCTATGTGATTGAAGTAGAAGGCGGCGATGACGCTGGTGCCGCAGCGGAGGAAGGTCCTTCTCTGGAAGAACTGCTCGCGGCTGCCGACGTTGACAAAGGCGCCAAAGTCTTCAGCAAATGTAAAGCCTGCCACAAAATTGACGATGGAGCGAACGGCACCGGTCCTCACCTCTACGGTGTAGTGGATCGTGCTGTGGATTCGGTTCCCGGCTTCAACTACTCCGGTGCTCTGGAAGCGGTTGCTGATACGTGGTCCCCCGAAAACCTGGATCACTTCCTGGCCAACCCAAAAGGGTTTGCCCCAGGGACCAAGATGTCCTTCTCCGGCCTGAAAAAGGCCACAGACCGCGCCAACTTGATTGCCTATCTGACAACCATCGGCGGCTAAGTCTTACCGACATGAAAATCAAAAAAGACCGCAGTCTAGGCTGCGGTCTTTTTCTTTTTGAATGGCAAAAGTTGTCCGTTACCCAAAGCCCTGCAAACACCGCCATGTCATTCTTCGCAACGCGATCCAAAATGTCCTTGTACGGCTTGTGCTCTGGGCTGTCATAATACGCCAGTGCCGCCTCTTTGCTCGGAAACTCCACCAAAATCACTTTGCCCTCAGGCAGCGCGCCCTCTTTCACAGTGATGTCTTCGGTCACTGCAAGCGGACGCCCGCCAAAATCCAACAACACTTGATGCGCGCCGGGCAAATAGTCCTTTGCGTGGGCTTCGGCGTCTTCAACCCGCAAAAACGTAAGCATGTAAGCTGGCATGATCTGTTCCTTTCCAGTTATCTGTCAGTCTCACAAGCAATGTGTTATCTAGGATCAAAATGGCAACTAGGCACCCTGAGGTAACCATGGAAAAAACTTCGCCCCTCACCATCAGCCGCGATGACTACGATCTGAAATGTGCGACGCGCCAAACTTTCGAAATCCTGTCAGACAAATGGGTGCCCGGCCTGATCTATCTGCTGTCGCGCGGCCCTCAACGTCCCGGTGAGTTGTTGCGCCGATTGGAAGGTCTGTCCAAAAAAATGCTGACCCAAACCCTGCGCAATCTGGAGCAGTGGGGGATCGTCAACAGACAGGTGTTTGATGTGATTCCACCCCATGTGGAATACTCACTGACGCCGCTGGGTCAGGCGTTTGTGGAACCCATCGCTCTGCTGCACGGCTGGGCACAAAGCCACAAGACGCAGGTTGGCGCAGTCTACACGCAACAACAATCTGCACGCCGGGCCAAAGCCAAACACGCACCCTAAAGCTGGTTGCCGCCAGTCGCCCAATCCATCTGCGCATCTGTCTCCACTGCGCAAGCACGCACCCTGCGCAACTGGGCCAATGCCTCTTCCGGCGCGCGCCCAGCCTCAACCATCAAGCGCAGCACAAGCATTCCAGACCTGCCACAGCCACCTCTGCAATGTACCAATACGTGCCCACCGGTCTCCAGATGCTGATGCGCCAATTTCGACACCTCGACCCACCGCGCCTCTACCGCGCGCTCAGGCACGCCAAAATCCTGGATCGGGAAATGAACCCAGACAACACCGGCCCCGCGCAGCACATCCGGCAGATCCCCTGCACCCAAAGTGGCCATCTCCTCCTGCTCAGTCGCGCTGATCACCAGCGTGCCCCCCCAGGCGTCAATGGCAGCAACGTCTGCAGCCAAATCTCCCCCGCCTCCCGGAACTGGAGACAACGCCAACACGCCACGCTCGACATCCAACGCAAAAATTTCAAACCCCAAAGCAAGCCCTCAATTGCTGGCGCGCAAGCGCTCGTTGCGGCGCGCATCCCAAGCCGTAAGACCGCATATCCGGTGGACGCGCCGCCTCAGCCCGCTTAACCTGCGCCAGACCACGCACAGGGACCAGTCGAATCTTCGGTCCCGCAACTTTCAGGATGGCCATGACTGATACTCCCGACACCGTCTATCAGGTTCTCGCGCGCAAATATCGCCCCGAAACCTTTGTGGATTTGGTTGGGCAAGACGCCATGGTCCGCACTCTGAAAAACGCCTTTGAGGCGGACCGGATTGCACAAGCCTTTGTAATGACCGGCATCCGCGGTACTGGCAAAACCACCACCGCGCGGATCATCGCCAAAGGCATGAACTGCATTGGCCCCGACGGTGGCTCCGGCCCCACCACTGAACCCTGTGGCGTCTGTGAGCACTGCAAAGCGATCATGGAAGGCCGCCACGTCGATGTGATGGAGATGGACGCCGCCTCTCGCACCGGTGTGAACGACATCCGCGAAATCATCGATTCCGTGCACTACCGCGCCGCCTCTGCGCGCTACAAGATCTACATCATCGATGAGGTACACATGCTGTCCACCAGCGCGTTCAACGCGCTGCTGAAGACGCTTGAGGAACCGCCCGCGCATGTAAAATTCATCTTCGCGACCACCGAGATTCGCAAAGTCCCGGTGACTGTGCTGTCGCGCTGCCAACGCTTTGATCTGCGCCGGATTGAGCCCGAAGACATGATCGGCCTGCTCAACCGCATCGCCACATCCGAAGGCGCCGATATAGCCGATGACGCACTTGCGCTGATCACCCGCGCAGCCGAAGGCTCCGCCCGGGATGCCACCTCGCTGTTGGACCAAGCCATTTCCCACGGTGCCGGCCAAACCACCGCAGATCAGGTCCGCGCCATGCTGGGTCTGGCAGATCGCGGCCGCGTGCTGGACCTGTTTGACATGATCCTGCGCGGTGACGCCGGCGGCGCGTTGAGCGAGCTGTCCTCACAATACGCAGATGGCGCAGACCCGATGGCCGTCCTGCGCGATCTGGCCGAGATCACCCACTGGGTCTCCGTCGTAAAAATCACCCCAGAAGCCGCCGAAGACCCCACCGTCAGCCCGGACGAACGCGCCCGCGGCCAAGCCATGGCCACTGACCTGCCAATGCGCGTCCTCACCCGCATGTGGCAGATGTTGCTGAAAGCGCTGGAAGAAGTGGCCGCAGCCCCCAATGCCATGATGGCCGCAGAAATGGCGATCATCCGCCTCACACACGTGGCTGACCTGCCCAGCCCCGAAGAGCTGGTCCGTAAGCTAAAAGACACCCCCCAACCGCCACCTCAGCCCAACGGCGGTGGCAGCGGCTATGGAGGTGGTCCCGGCGCGAGTGGCGGCACCAATGCTCAAGGCGGCCCTATGGGCAGCGGCAGCGGCCCAATGCATGGCGCACCAACTGCCCATGCAGGCGGCGGCGCTGTCACAGCCCTCGCAGTGCAAAACGACGCGGCCTTGGCCAAATACCCAACCTTTGAACACGTGGTGGAACTGATCCGTCAACGCCGCGACGGCGTGCTGCGGGTGCATGTCGAAGAATATGTGCGCCTTGCCAATTACCAACCTGGCCGCATTGAATTTGTGCCCGCCCCCGGCGCGCCCAACGATCTGTCTCAGAAGCTGGGGAGCCAGCTGCAACGTTGGACCGGCACTCGTTGGGCCGTGATCCTAGTCAACGAAGGCGGCGCGCCCTCGATTGCTGAAATCCGGGATGCTGCCAAAAACGAAATGCGCGAACAAGCACTTGGCCACCCGTTGGTGCAGGCGGTCATGGAAGCCTTTCCCAAGTCCAAGATCAAAGAGATCAAGTCCCGCCGCGAATTGGCCAACGAAGCCCTTGCCGAGGCGCTGCCCGAGGTTGAGGACGAATGGGACCCGTTTGAGGAGTAAGTCTTCTTATTGAGGAATGACTCAATTCGGCCGGACACCCTTGTTTGTAAGCCATCTGAACCGTATCTAGACGGCAAGCAAACACACTCAGGAGAACACCAATGCTCAAAGGACTCGGCAATCTCGGCGACATGGCCGGCATGATGAAAAAAGCCCAGGAAATGCAATCCAAGATGACCGAGATGCAGGACGAGCTGCACAACATCATGGTTGTCGGCGAAAGTGGTGCCGGCCTCGTGAAAGCCACCGCCTCTGCCAAAGGCGAGTTGAAAGCCCTGGACATCGACCCATCGATCTTCAATGGCGACGACAAAGAAGTGGTCGAAGACCTGATCCTCGCCGCAATCAAAGACGCCCAGACCAAAGCCAACGACCGCTCCCAAGAAGAGCTTGGCAAAATCACTTCGGATCTGGGCCTGCCAGCGGACATGAAACTGCCGTTCTAAGAGAACGTGTGTTCCGGGTTGGTTCTTGCTATAACCAGTCCAAATGGTTGCCAGAAAAGGCCCGGACATGAGCAGTTCTGAAATTGATACCCTAATTGACTTGATGGCCAAGCTCCCGGGGCTTGGCCCGCGCTCTGCCCGGCGTGCTGTGCTGCACCTAATCCGCAAGCGCGCGCTGCTACTCACGCCCCTTTCTGACGCCATGTTACAGGTCGCCGCCACCGCGCGCGAATGCCTGAATTGCGGCAACGTGGGCACCTCTGACATTTGCGACATCTGTGCCTCTGAGAAACGCGCCACCGGCGTGCTGTGTGTGGTCGAGGACGTGGCCGACCTCTGGGCCATGGAACGCGCACAGGTGTTTGACGGCCGCTACCACGTGCTGGGCGGCACCCTTTCCGCTCTGGAAGGTGTGGGCCCGGAGGAACTCTCTATCCCCCGCTTGATGGACCGTGTGGTCAGCGAGGGTATCTCTGAAGTCATCCTGGCGCTCAACGCCACCGTAGATGGCCAGACCACCGCGCACTACATTGCCGATCAGTTGGAAGAACAGGTGCGCCTGACATCCCTCGCCCAAGGCGTGCCGGTCGGCGGAGAGCTGGATTACCTCGACGAGGGCACCATCAGCGCAGCCCTAACGGCCCGCAAAACCCTCTAACCGCCCCCAAAACGCAAAAGGCCGCGCTGGGTAAGCGCGGCCTCCAATCTTGCACCAGTGCAGCGCTTAGCGCGGCTGCTCTTCCTCATCGCCACCAGGCAGATTGAAGAAGCTGTCAGCATCCGAGAAGTCAGCATCGGAACGTTTTTCGCTCTCGTCTTCATCGTCGTCCGACAGAGAGAAGGTCTCCAGACCCTCAATCGAGCTTGGCATCTTCGGCTCCGCATCCATCTCCAGCGACTGTTCGGTGGAGACCAGCTTACGTCGCTCATCATCGGACATCACAACGCCTTCGGCTGCGCGTTTTGCGGCCGCTTTCTGAACCGCAGCATCCAACTCAGACTGTTTACACAGGCCCAGGGCAACCGGATCGATTGGCTGAATGTTGGCAATGTTCCAGTGGGTGCGCTCACGAATCGCCTGAATGGTTGGCTTGGTGGTGCCCACCAGCTTGCTCACCTGACCGTCAGACAGCTCCGGGTGGAACTTTACGAGCCACAGGATCGACGCAGGACGGTCCTGGCGCTTGGACAGCGGGGTGTAGCGTGGGCCACGGCGCTTCTCTTCGCCGGACGCAGCCGCGTTGAACTTGAGCTTCAGCTTCGCCAACGGGTTGTTTTCCGCCGCATCGATGTCGGCTTGAACCAGCTGGTTGTTGGTGATCGGGTCAAAGCCTTTCACACCAGTGGCCACATCGCCATCGGCAATGCCCTGAATTTCCAGCTCGTGCATGCCAACAAAATCAGCGATCTGTTTGAAGCTGATTGTGGTGTTGTCCACCAGCCAGACGGCGGTGGCTTTGGGGTGCAGCAGCTTGGCCATATCTCTACTCCTTACGACGTTTTTCCCCCGAAAAAGGATACAGATTTCCCGTCGTCTGACTTTTGTCAGACGGCACCGATGGTCTGGTGCGGGTTTCCGTTGTAGGGGAACTTGAGCCCGATATAGTGCGGCTGAACAAAAAAGGAAAGAGTGAATGCGTTCATTGCTGGGTATGGCCCTTGCCCTGTTGGTTTCTGGGCAAGTGATTGCCGAAGGGGATAAGGCCGGGGAGTTTGATTATTACGTACTGGCCTTAAGTTGGTCCCCCAATTGGTGCGCCATTGAGGGTGACGCCAAAGGCAGCCCGCAATGTGACGACAGCGAAGACTTTGGCTGGGTCATGCACGGCCTCTGGCCACAGTACCACCGTGGCTGGCCAGATCACTGCGTCACATCGGAGCGCAATCCGCCGCGCCATGTGACAAACTCTATGGCTGACATTATGGGCACGTCCGGCCTGGCTTGGTACCAGTGGAAGAAACATGGCAAATGTTCTGGCTTGTCAGGCGAGGATTATTTCGCCACGGCCCGCAAAGCTTATGAGAGTGTCACCCGCCCCGCGGTGTTCCGCAAACTGGACAAGACCGTAAAACTGCCTGCCTCGGTGGTTGAGGATGCTTTCTTGAAAGCCAACCCACAGTTGGAACCAGACATGCTGACCATCACCTGCCGTGACAGCTTCATTCAGGAAGCCCGTGTGTGTCTCTCCAAGGATCTGACACCGGTGCCTTGTGGCCGGGACGTAATCAAGGATTGCACGCTGTCAAACGCGCGCTTTGATCCTGTACGCTGACTCCCGGAAAGGTTCGGAACCTTACACTCTGATAACCTTTGGCGTGGCCGCTTTAACTGTCGGCCACGACAGCATCGTCAACGGTTGCAATGAGCCATTCAATGGGGTTTTGTCGGTACATCATCGTGTGCACATCCCGGTGTTGCTGCCTCTAACTATGGCGCACATTGCCCTTAGTTCAAAAAACCTCCCTCTTTTTGCAAACCTGTGTACGCTCACACGTGAACGCAGAAACAGGGATGAGAGACACCATGGACGCCAAACAAGCGGTATTTGACACGCTGGAGGAGTACGCCCGCGCCTATTGCGCCAAGGATACCGACGGGTTGATGAACTTATTTGTAGAGGGTGAGAGCATTTCTCTTATCGGCACTGGCGCGGATGAGTTGTGCTCCGGTCGCGCCCAAATACGGGACGTGTTTGACCGAAATTTCGCCGAGGCCACTGCATCTCAGTTTGAATGGGGCTGGACTGACATTTCTGTCCATGGATCCGCGGCCACAGTTGCCTGTAGCCTACGCATTCACCTGAACGCCGGTGGGCAGGACCTTGTGGTACCCATTCGTTGGACCGTCTCTTTGGTCGACACACCTCAGGGCTGGAAATGGATGCATCGCCACGCATCCGCAGCCGCGTCCAGCCAGAAAAACGGCGGCGCCTACCCCGAGGGCGAAGCGCCGTAAATCTCCAACTCCCAAGCCATACTGGAGTAGGCGCTATACCTTATTGATGCGCAGGGCGCCGCTTCTGGCCTCTGCGCATTTCTTCGCAGAAAAGTCGGCACTATCCTGACTGGTATTGACCGCTTTTACAGCGCCTGCGCTACGACGCATGTAAAACGGCACAAAGCCCTCAGAGATGCCTGCGCGCGACACAGCGCTCATCTCGCCACAATAAACCCGGTCACCATTGCTCAGCGCCATGATCTCAAACTTCTGAAATCGCGCAACGCCAGGCATGGCCGTTTGAACAGCCAGTTGGTTTTTGGCCCAAAACACCTCACCGGGTTCCAATGCTGCAGATTTGGTTGAAACCTTGGTGGTGCCGCCGGAGCAGCCCGTGGCTGCGGCGATAACCAGAAAAAGTGCCACCTTATACATCTCAAAACTCCCAGGTCGTGTCTCTGTTGATGAGAGAAACACCATGAGAATGCGGCTGAAAGGCGGCAAAAATGCAGAAAACCCGGCCCATTCAGGACCGGGTTTTCTTAAACTTGTTCAGACAGACGGCAAGCTTAGTGCAGCTTGGCGTCTACTTCAGTGATACCAGCTTCGATCAGTTTGTTGGCTTGCGCCGCTGTCATCTGCTGAGAAATCACGTCACGGGCTGCGCTGATGGCGACACCAATCGCCTGATCACGCACTTCCTTGACGGCCGCGGCTTCTGCCGAGGCAATCTGGTCTTCCGCAGCGGCCAAGCGGCGCGCAATAGAAGCTTCCAAATCGCTTTTTGCCTGATCTGCAGCCGCTTGAGCTTCGCTTTTGGCGTGCTCAACAATACGGGCAGCTTGCTCCTGAACTTCTTTCTGTTTGCGCTCATAAGACGCCAGAACCGTCTGGGCTTCCTCACGCAGAGCGCGGGCTTCGTCCAGTTCAGATTTGATGTCGTCTGCGCGCTTATCCAGCATGCCAGCCAGAATGGACGGCACTTTGAAGTACAGCAGGACCGCGATAAATAGGAGGAAACCCAGTGTCACGATGAAGTTGGTGTTCTTCAGCGAGAAAAACGGGCCGCTTGCGGCCAGCGCCGGGGTGGCGCTCAGCGCCATGACAGCTGCAACTGTGGTCAGTTTACGCATGTGTCTTAGCCCTTCATCTGTGCATCAACGGCTTTTGCCACATCTGCGTCTTTGGCTGTGCCACCAAGGGCAGAAACCAATTCAACAGTGGTGGTGTTGGCCACGTCTTTGATGCTTTCCAGCGCACCGGCACGGATGTTGGCAATTGCCTTCTCCGACTCGGCAGCCTTTGCTGCAATACTTGCGTCCGCCTTGTCGGTGGCCACGTTCAGGTCAGCCTGGATTTCCGCTTTGGCTTCAGCAACGATGCGCGCTGCCTCAACTTTGGCGTCGGCGAGGGCTTTGTTGTAAGCCTCTTCCGCTTCCACGGCCTTCGCCTTCAGCTCTTCAGCTGCGGCGATGTCATTTGTAATGGTCCCCTGACGCTCCGCCAGAACCGCGGCAATGCGCGGCAGCGCGATGCGCGACAGGACGAAATAGATCACAACCAGTGTGATCAAAAGCCAGAAAATCTGGTTGCCCCAGTTCGAGAAATCGAGCTGTGGCATGCCCGGTGCAGAGGCGGCCTCTGCGGCGTGGCTTGTGGCGTCGGTCGATGTACTCGCCATGTCGTCCTCCTGGGAACTTCCGTTGGGTTACGGGCGGGGCGCAAGCTTGTGCGCCCGCACCCGCACGTAAGGATGGTTCCGTAGGCTTAGACGGCGAACATCAGCAGCAGAGCAACCAGGAACGAGAAGATGCCCAGTGCTTCTGCAAATGCGATGCCGATGAAGAGAGTTGCAGTCTGACCAGCAGCTGCAGAAGGGTTGCGCAGTGCGCCGGACAGGAAGTTGCCTGCCACGTTACCAACACCGATAGCGGCTGCGCCGGAACCGATTGCTGCGAGACCTGCGCCGATGTGTGCGAGTTGACCTTCCATGTGGGTATCTCCTTACGATTGGAAGTTAATAGATAGAGTAGAGCTTCTGAGGACCTTAGTGCGAAGGATGCAGCGCATCTTTCAGATACACACAGGTCAGAATGGTAAAGACGTAGGCCTGAATGAAGGCCACCAGGACCTCAAGACCATACATTGCGGTGATCGCCACCACAGACAGCGGGCTAACAACTGCGATAGCAGCGAAGCCTGCGAAAACTTTCAAAACCGCGTGGCCAGCCATCACGTTGCCTGCCAGACGAATGCTGTGGCTAACGGGGCGCACGAAGTAGCTGATGACTTCGATCAGAGCCAGGACGGGACGCAGCGCCAAAGGTGCGCTGGACACCCAGAACAGACCCAAAAAGGCTGCACCGTTTTTGACAAAGCCAACCACGGTCACGGTCAGGAAAACAGCAAGCGCCAACACAACTGTCACCGCAAAATGCGAGGTTGTGGCAAAGCTCATCGGCAGCAGGCCAAGGAAGTTGGCAGACACGATGAACATGAACAGGGTCATGATGTATGGGAAGAACTTCACGGCGTCTTTGCCGGCAACGTCTTCGACCATCTTGTAGACGAAGCCATACGCCAGTTCGCCAATGGATTGGCTGCGGCTTGGCACGATGGCACGACGGCGGGTGCCGATCACCATCAATGCGACCACGGCTACAACCGCCAGTGCCATCCAAAGGGTGGCATTGGTGATGGTGAACAGGCCGATGTGATCGCCACCAAACAAAGGTTTGATGTTAAACTGGTCCATCGGATGGAATACCAGGCCGCCGTCTTCTGCGCCGTGTGCTTCGCTTGCCACGTTCAATCCCTCTCGTCTCTCTCAGCGGCCTCAGCCACTTGTTTCTCTTCGATCTCTTTAGCGCTGTTGAGCATCGTTTTGACGCCAGCGGCCAGACCAAGCATTGTAAACAGCACCAGAAAGATCGGGATTGTCCCGAACAGGCTGTCCAGCCCGTATCCGATGCCAAATCCGATCCCAAGACCGGAAACCATTTCGATGACCATCCGCCAGGCCAAATTGGCCCCCGAATAGTGCTCATCAGCACGGGGTTTTGGGTCCAGAGCTTTTTTAGCTCCTGCGATCCGCTCCTCCAGACGCTTCATCTGGTCTTTGTGGTCGGCCTCGCTCACGCGCAATTTACCCCTCGCTAACGTTGGCGCATTGCTACGGTGCAGCACGTCATGAGTCAACAGGGGAAACCGTGCAGAGGAAATCCCATCAGTAGACTGAATTTAAAGGATTTATCCCCCAACGTCGCTCGAGCAAACACGCCGATCCAACCTCGGGACACTGGCAATTCAGCGGCCCACCATATTCAACCATTTGGTTGATGTTTGTTTTTAGGCGACGTCCACGCGAAAACTTTGTGTCGCTTCCAACACCCAGCTTCGAAACAATCGAGCCGCTTTCTTTCGCTCAGCCTGCGCGCCCATAATCAGGCAAATGGCACCATCATGCAGGGGAAAATCGAAGCACCGGATCAAGCGACCGGCCGCCACATCCCGATCCGCGCAATCAGAGCCTCCAAGATACACCCCGTGACCACATAAGCATGCCTCATACGCCAGCTCTGCCTGCAGCCGCCATCCGGCCAAGCTCCACACATCCCCACCCAGCCCCTGTGCCTCCGCCCAAAGGCGCCACACATCTGCGTTGCGATCCCGAAAACGGCGGTACTCCAGCAATTGCGATACGTCGCTCCAGCCTTCCGGGCGCAGGTCCGGAGCCGCATAGACATACATCGGAAGATTGCTCACCAAATCGGATGGCACGTCTAAGTGCCCGTGCGCTGCAAACCGCAAGGCAATGTCAGCCTCATAGTGTTCCACGTCTACAAGCGTGCGCGAGGACTCCAACCTCACATCCACTTCAGGATGTCGCGCATAAAACTCTGACAGCAACGGCACAAGAACAGATCTTGCAAACCTGGGCTCACAGCTCACCACAATGCGCCCACGCACCGGCCCCGCCAACTCCTCTGTTGCCTGTGCAATCAACTCCAGCCCTGCGCTTGCCTTGCTCAGATACGCACGGCCTTCCGCAGTCAATTCCACCCCTCTTGGCAGATCGCGAAACAGCGCCACCCCCAATTGGTGCTCCAATCCGCGCACATGCCGACTGATCGCAGAGTGACTGACGCCCAGCTCTTTGGCGGCCCGACTGAAATTCTCGTACCGCCCAGCAACTTCAAACGCTTTGAGCGCATTTAATGGTGGCAAACGCGCTGACATATCAACTCTCCCAATTTCCGACGGCTCTCCGCACAAGCGCCGTCCAACTAACCTACACGGGTTTCATCGCCCTATGCGTGCCTTTTTCGCACAGGTTGAGTGCACTCTTGGCAATTTTCTTACGCCGTGGCCTCACTTATTTCGGAGAAGCAGTCGTTATGGGAGCCACAGACATGACTTTATCGGACACATCCCCAACTCACACCCCTCGGTTCTGGGGGCGCGTTAGAACTGTCTTGGTGCAAAAGATGGTGTTCTGGCAAGCGCCGCAGGAGCCAATCCCCAATGCCCGCCTTGCGCGTGACGCAGGTATCGATCATTGGCCGGCAGATCCCACCTCAAAGGGCATCCGACGTCAAAGACACCCCTACCTGTGATCTCTTCCCCCTACGGCCTCAAACCGCTAGGAGAGTACACATGTCCAACGCGCTCGATACCGTCTTCTCTGCCCTCGCCGACCCCACCCGTCGGACGATCCTGAATATGTTGTTGGAAGACGACATGGCGGTCACTGACGTGGCAGAGCCGTTTGACATCTCTCTTGCCGCCATTTCCAAACACTTGGTGATCCTGACCAAAGCCGGCCTGATTGCACAAGAAAAGCGCGGGCGCGTGAAATGGTGCAAACTGCAACCTGACGCCATGCGCGCGGCTTCCGTCTGGATGCAGGGGTTTGGCCAATTTGAGCCCGTCAATCTGGATGCGTTTGAGCGGTTCCTCGAAACGGAACTTACGCCGCCGCCTGGCGCAGACACGCCCGAATAAACTTCGCTGCAGATCGGTAGTGTGACGAGGCCGCTGCCTCTGCCCAGCGTCCCGTGGTCCAGTTGTTGTTGCCACCCTTCATCGGCTTTGCATACAGCGCGTCTTGATCAAGACCGTCCACTAGCCCGTGCCAGCGCTTGTGCGCAGCCTCAAAACCAGCCTTAGCGGTATCCCAATCCACATCTTGGTGCTGCCCTAATAGGGCTGCGTTATATGCCTTGAGTTGGTTCCACTTAAATCCGGGCGCCGGAAACTCCACGAGTTTGCCCGCCTGCCCATCCGCATACCATCCCAAAAACAAGTCAATCCAATGCGCGCGATGTATCAACACATCGCGAATGCTCCAGTTGTCTTCGTACTGAATGAGCGCCATCTCTACTGGCACCGTTTCAATCACCTTTTGAAGCTTGGCAAATTCCTTGTCGGCAACGGCCAACAAATCCATTTTGGTAGTAGCTGCAGGCATAACAATCCTCCCGCCTTAGGATAGCTCAACACACGCAATTCATCTTTGACACCTGTCATGCGTGGCAAAAAACTTAGCCTTCATTTTCAAGCAACATCCACAATGCCACACAGGTCAAACCAATCCCAATCAGCACATACCCACTGGGTGCCCCATGCCCCAGGCCAATCTCCCAAAGGATCACCCAGCTTGGCACCAGATACGTATATGCCATGACTTTGGCACTGGGCAGATGTAATGTCGCAAACTGCAACAAAACAAAGGTTGTCGCGGAGGCAAACACCGCCAAATAGACAATGGTGCCCCACACCAGCGGCTCCAGGCTAAGCCACTCCGTTGTCCACAGGTCTCGCCATCCCACTCCGGTCAGGATCACCAACCCGGCAATCAACGTGCCAAACGTGAAAACCACCGGAGCCTCGCCGCGGTTCAGTTTACGCACCATTGGCGTATAGACCGCGTGCAACATGCAGCCCCAGAAATAATAGATTTCCCCCTGCCCAACCTCAAAGCGCAGAAACGCCTGCCAATCCGCCCGGAAAATCACCCACAACGCCCCCACGCCACCAATGCCCAGTGCAACAAACATGCGCTTGGTTGTGATCTGGCGCAGCAAGGCCCAGCCAAACCCCGCCGACATCAGAGGCGTCAATGTAAACACCGCCGCCGTGCTGACAGGGTGCGCCGTCTTCAACCCCTCAAACATCAGCACAAAATAGCCCGCAAACAGCCCACCAAGGATAATGTACCGCCAAGGTGCCCGCCACGCGGACCTCGGTAATCCCTTCGTAGCCATAGCCGCCACGCCAATCACACACGCCGCAATCAGAAACCGCACCGCGTTGAGCGCCGCAGGTTCCACCGCGTTGGCACTCATCGATCCAAGCGAAAACGAGCCGGCCACCAACGCGGAGAACAGCAACATGGCCAAATGGCCGCGCAGATGCAGACTCATTTTGCGGTGATCCAATCCTGCGCACGCTCTTTCAGGAAACTCAAAAAAGTCTGAACCTTGGTGGTGCGGTGCAAATCAACGTGGGTGATCAGGCGCACGTTGATGTCCCACTCCTGCTTTGGCGCCAGCACCTGGGTCAGTGGCTCCCCCTCGGCCACATCCCAAACCGGTAGGAACCCAAGCCCCGCACCTTCCCGGATCGCAGCGGCAACAGCCCGATCCGACGTTGATCGGAACACCACATTCTCCCGCGGCACTTGTGTCTTCAACCACTGATAGAACGGCGCACGGCTGTCTGGATTATCATGCCCAACAAAGCGGTGGTTCACCAGGTCCGCCTCATCTTTTGGCGCCCCATATGTCTCAATGTACCGGTCTGCGGCGTAAAGCCCGGCTGGCAACTGCGCGAGCTTTTGCACCACATTGTCCGGCTGCACCTCGCCGTCTCCCGCCCGAATGGCCACATGCGCCTCGCCATATTCCAGTCGGAACACCCGGTCGCCAGTCAGAAACCGCACCAGCAAATCCGGGTGTGCCGCCTGAAAGTCCGCCAAAATTGGCGCCACCAACGGGGCAAACCCGCCCAGCGCCGTCACCACCAATTCCCCGGACACATCCGCGCCACGCCCTTTGATGCGACCTTCCAGCTGCCCAAACTGGTCGTCAGTAGTTTGCGCCACTCGCATCAGGTCTTCACCAGCCTCCGTGGCCGTATACCCGCGCGCATGGCGTTGAAACAACTTCACACCCAACTGCGCCTCCAAGGCATCAATATGCCGGATCACCGTCGCGTGGTGCACGCCAAGCACCTCGGCTGCCCCACTCACCGTGCCTTGCTGCGCCACCTGAAACGCTGTGCGCACCTCATCCCAGTTTTTCATAATTCGCCCTCAAGCCGCTTTGTGCATTTTTAAACATCTCATGCGCATTAGTTGCGATTGTGTGTGAAATTGCAATAGCCCATCTTCCTCTCAATCGCAGACACAGCCACTCAAGGACATAGACCAATGACCCACACAGTTTTGCACATCGACAGCTCCGCCCGTTTCACCGACTCCGCCTCGCGCAGCGCCTCGGCCGCCTTGGTAGAGAAACAAAATCCCACCCACGTGATCCGCCGCGATCTCTCCGAAACCACCCTGCCCTTCCTGAACGAAGGGTTTGCTCAGGCGACTTTCACACCACCAGAGGCCCGCACCGAGGACCAAAAAGCCGCTCTTGAAACATCTGACACGCTGGTCGCAGAGCTTCAGGCCGCTGACACCATCGTGATCGGAGCCCCCATCTACAACTTCTCCATCCCGGCATCGCTGAAAGCCTGGATTGACCAAATCGCCCGCGTTGGCGTGACGTTTGCCTATTCCGACACTGGCCCCAAAGGTCTGCTCGAAGGCAAAAAAGTTGTGATCACCTTGGCGTCGGGCGGCACCGAAATTGGCTCCGACATCGACTTCGCCTCCGGCTACTTGCGCTTTGTGCTGGGATTCTTGGGCATCACGGATGTGACCGTCCTGAACAATGACGGTGCTGAAGTGGCTGCCAAAGCCGCCTAAGTTACTGGTAAGGCGCACGGCATGTCGTGCGCCTTACCCCCTTCAGGTAAATTCCAACACTTCCGGGGCCACACCCAATTTCTCAAAGAAGACCCATAGATCGCTGACATTCATCGCCACGGTGCGGTCATTCACCAGCGGATGCATGTAGATCTTCTCGGCCTCTTTCACTGCACCATCGACAAAGAACCGCACGCCACTCTCCGCCCCGGTGATCATCGCCAAAGGCGTCACCGCGCCGGGACGAATGCCTAGATTCTGCATCAGCCGATCTGCCGAGCCAAACGACAACCCGCCAACGCCCAACTGCTTGCCCAGGGCTTTCAGATCAATCTCCCGATCCTGCTCCAGCGTCACCAGGTAATTGCGCTTCTTCTTGTCGCGCAGATACAGGTTTTTGACACGAAACGCTTTCTCTCCGGGCACAGCCATCGCCTCTTCGACAGACTTGGCCTCCTCCACCGTGCGCAGCGGCACATGCTCGTGCAGCACATAGCCCAGCCCCCAGTCTTCAAGCTGCGCCAAAAGCGCGTCCGAACTCACCGGCAGCGTGCCTTGAAACTGTGATGATGCGTCCATTCGTGGCCCTCCTTGCCCGCCCTACTGACAAAGCTTTTCCTGCGATGCAAGGTATAGTCGGGACTTCAGGGCGCGCTGTGCAGGTCGCCGTATATGTGCCCATTTGCAAAGTGTCCGACCCAAAGATATCGCTGCGCATGTTGTAACTGTTCCAGTATCTGCGGCATGGCACGGTAATCCATGAAGAGATTGATTTGCTTGTGTCGTGCGCTGTAGCTCGGCGTCCGAAGCACCTGAACGTCCACAAACCGAATGTATCCGTTGGTCACCTTAGACGACGGCGACGGCGTGCCACGCAGCTGGATATGCGGTTGGCACTGTGCATTCGGGTCGGCGCTGCTAGCGCGCCAATTGGCCCCAATCATGGTGTAAGATTGAACCGTCAGAATCTGACGTTCGCCTTCAGGCAGATCCTCTACAATTTGCGCCGCGTTTGGTATCCCGAGGTCCTGCAAATCTTTTACCGGGCGCTCAAGTTGCGTGATCAGCTTATCTTCATCCAAAGTCCAAACCGTAGCCAAAGAAATATCCCCCAAGAAAAAAGACCAAAAAAAATCAACCCAAAGGTGCGTAGCACAATATGGAGCTCAATGCGACAGAGGCGCACCGGCCTTCCCCTGTTGACTCTTCCCCACCACAGGCGTAAACGCGCAGCACTTCCGGGAGTCCGTCAAACTTCCGGTCCTAGGCTTAATGCCGGGATCGCCCCCCATCAGCGCGTCGCGCCCATGGGGGACATTGGCGTATGGGCGGTTCGTACCTATGTTCGGGCCATGTTTGAAACGGTGATAAGGAACCGGTAGCGATGTTTGAAAATCTAAGCGAACGCCTCTCCGGGGTCTTTGATCGCCTCACCAAACAAGGTGCCCTGTCTGAGGACGACGTCAAAACAGCCCTGCGCGAAGTGCGCGTTGCCCTTCTGGAAGCCGACGTTTCACTGCCCGTCGCCCGCGACTTTGTCAAAGCCGTGCAGGAAAAAGCCACCGGTCAGTCCGTCACCAAGTCTGTGACCCCGGGTCAGCAGGTTGTGAAAATTGTGCACGACACGTTGAAAGACGTGCTTGCGGGTGATGAGAACGCCGAACCCGGCGCCTTGAAAATCGACAGCCCACCCGCGCCAATCCTGATGGTGGGCCTGCAAGGCTCAGGTAAAACCACCACCACCGGTAAGCTCGCCAAACGCCTGACCGAGAAAGACGGCAAGCGCGTGCTGATGGCCTCGCTCGACATCTACCGCCCGGCCGCGATGCAACAGCTTCAGGTGCTTGGCACCCAGATCGGCGTCGACACGCTCCCGATTGTGGCTGGCGAATCCGCTGTACAAATTGCCAAACGCGCCAAGCAACAGGCCACCTTGGGCGGCTACGACGTCTACATGCTGGATACCGCTGGTCGTTTGCAGATCGACGAAGTCCTCATGAAAGAGGTCGAAGACGTGCGTGACGTGGTCAACCCACGTGAAACACTGCTCGTGGTCGATGGCCTCACTGGTCAGGTTGCTGTGGAAGTGGCCGAAGAGTTTGACGGCAAAATCGGCATCTCCGGCGTGGTCCTGACCCGGATGGATGGTGATGGCCGTGGCGGTGCGGCCCTATCGATGCGCGCTGTGACTGGCAAACCAATCAAATTTGTCGGCTTGGGCGAAAAGATGGACGCCCTCGAAACCTTTGAGGCGGACCGGGTTGCAGGCCGCATCTTGGGCATGGGCGACATTGTGGCGCTGGTTGAGAAGGCCCAGGAAACCATCGAGGCTGAACAAGCCGAGAAAATGATGAAGCGCTTCCAAAAAGGCCGCTTCAACATGAACGACATGAAGATGCAGCTTGAGCAGATGCAGAAAATGGGCGGCATGGAAGGCATGATGGGCATGCTTCCCGGCATGGGCAAAATGGCCAAGCAGGTTCAAGACGCGGGCTTTGATGACCGTATGATTGTGCGCCAAGTCGCCATGATCCAATCCATGACCAAAAAGGAACGCGCCAACCCGCAGCTCTTGCAAGCCTCGCGCAAAAAGCGCATCGCCAAAGGCTCCGGCATGGAGGTCTCGGACCTCAACAAACTTCTGAAGATGCAGCGCCAGATGGGCGACATGATGAAGAAGATGGGCAAAATGGGCAAAGGCGGCATGCTGAAGCAAGCCATGAAAGGCATGGTTGGCGGCAAAGGCGGCGCCGACATGGCCAACATGGACCCCTCCCAGATGGACCCAAAACAGCTTGAAGCCGCGGCCAAGGCGCTTGGCGGCAAAGGTGGCCTTCCCGGCGGCCTTGGTGGCATGGGCGGCGGTATGGGCCTGCCCCCTGGGCTGTCCGGCTTTGGGAAAAAGAAATAATGATCACCTGCACCCTCACATACGAAATCGACCCCAATCAGGTTGCGGCCTTTGAGGCCTATTCCAAGGTTTGGATTGGTCTGGTCAACCGGATGGGCGGCACGCATCACGGCTATTGGCTGCCCTCTGAAGGCGCCAGCGACGTCGCTTATGCGATGTTCTCTTATCCGTCTCTGGCGGCGTATGAAGCCTATCGCACCGCTTCGATGGATGACCCTGAGTGCCAGAAGGCGTTTGCATTTGCGCAGAAAACCGGCTGCATCCGTCGCTATGACCGGACTTTCACCCGCCCGGTGCTCGACGCCGCGCCGATCGAGGCGTTGGACGCGTTCTGATGACCCTTAGCACCACATATCCCTGGGAGGCTCCGGCCACCAGAACTGCCGCCGCAATGGCGACGCAGATGGAAATGTGTGTGCCCATCCTGGAAACCCCGCGCCTGACCTTGCGCCCGATCCGCCTCACGGATTTTGACACCTTCCATGCCATCCTGTGCAGCGACCGTGCCGCCTACATGGACGGCCCGTTTGATCGCGACGAGGCCTGGTCCGAGTTCACCCAGTGTGTGAGCGGCTGGATGCTGCGGGGCGTGGGTTATTTCGCCATCGTGAAACGCGACACCGGTGCGGTTTTGGGCTTTGTTGGCTTGGGCATGGAATTTGGCGATCAAGAACATGAACTCGGATACTTCCTCGCGGAAGAGGCCGAGGGCAAAGGCTACGCCACCGAGGCCGCTGAGGCTGTGCGAGATTTTGGTCTCGGTCAACAGGAGCTTCTGTCTCTGGTCAGCTACATCGACCCGGCCAACACATCCGCCGCTGCCGTCGCCGAACGCCTGGGCGCAACGCGTGACACCCAAAGCGAAGAATTGTTTGCCGAGCCGGTACAGGTTTGGCGGCACCAGTTGGAGGCGTATACATGATGCGCTACGACGTGCCCCAGCTTGAAACCGAACGCCTGATCCTACGTGCCCATCGCGAAAGCGATATTGCCTCTGAGATCGAGTTCTTTCAAACCGACGCCTCCAAAATGGTCGGTGGACCAAAAGATGCCGGCGACGTCTGGCGCTACATCTCGATGATGATGGGTCATTGGGCGCTGCGCGGCTACGGCATGTGGGCTTTGGAAGAGAAAGCCACTGGCACCTATGTCGGCCGCGCTGGCCCGTGGATGCCATTAGGCTATGACGAGCCGGAAATTGGCTGGACCCTGATGAACCACGCCACAGGCAAGGGCTACGCCACTGAGGCTGCGCTGTCCGCGCGCGCTTACGCCTATGATGTGCTGGGCTGGTCCACCGCGATCTCGCTGACCCTGCCAGAAAACACCGCCTCCCAGGCGGTGGCCAAACGTCTGGGCGCAACACTTGAGCGCACATTTGAAAGCAAATACGGCACCGCACAAATCTGGCGCCACCCTGGTCCGGATGATCTTGAAAACGGTGGAATGGAGGCCTACGCATGAGCCTCTCCTTGACCATCCCCGAGATCGAAACAGACCGCCTGCGCCTGCGCGGCCACCGCGAGAGCGATCTCGATGTGATCGCTACATTCTTTGCGGATGAGCGCAGCGCGTTTGTGGGCGGGCCTAAAAATCGCGCCGAAAGTTGGCGGGTAATCTCCGGTGCCCTGGGCCATTGGGCGCTACGTGGCTATGGCATGTGGCTGGTGGCAGACAAAGTCACCGATGCCCCCATTGGCGGCGTTGGCTTTCTGAACCCCGAAGGCTGGGACGAGGCGGAACTGGGCTGGCATGTGTTCAACGGCCACGAAGGCCAAGGCTACGCCTATGAAGCTGCCGCCGCGGCCAAATCCTATGGCGCAGCCAACTTCGGCATCCCTGCGCCAATCAGCTACATCGCCCCTGCGAACACCCGCTCCGTCACCTTGGCCAAACGCCTTGGTGCCAGCTATGAGCGTGACGGCGAAGTTCTTGGAAACGCGTGCCACATCTACCGCCACAGCAAAGCGGAGGCCGCCTGATGCCCAGTAAGACGATCCCTACCCTTGAAACCAAACGCCTGATCCTGCGCGGCCCCGAGCCCGAGGATTATCCAAACTTCAAGGCCACCTTTGCGTCGTATCGTTCCCGCTTCATGGGTGGCCCTTTGAATGCGTATGAAACATGGATGCTGTATGCGGCCGAAATTGGTCACTGGAACATTCGCGGTTACGGCATGTGGATGATCCACGACAAAGCAACCGACGAAACCCTCGGCATGGCAGGCGGCTGGTTCCCTGCTAAATGGCCAGAGCGTGAAATTGCCTGGATTATCTGGCCTGAAAAAGCCGGCCATGGCTACGCGCTTGAGGCCACCCACGCGGTGCGCCGTCATTTCTACACCGATCTTGGCTGGGACGGGGCGGTGTCTTACATCGACCCAAAAAACCTCGACTCGATCCGCCTCGCTGAGCGTCTCGGCGCGGTCAAAGACAAATCCGCTCCCTCGGTGGACGGGCATGATGTGGTCTACCGCCACCCCGCCCCCGAAACGCTGGCCACCTCTCAGATTGGCGACGCCATCGAGATGGAAATCAGCCACTACGCCGACCCGATGTTCAAACCGAAAGGCTACGCCCTTGACTGACGCAGCTTCCCGCGCCGCAGAGGTGCTCAAAGAGCACCGCGAAAGCATCGACCGCCTCGATGCGATCCTTGTCTATACCTTGGGCGAGCGGTTCAAACACACGCAGGCTGTTGGCAAACTGAAAGCCACCCACGACCTTCCCCCGTCCGATCCGGATCGCGAAGCGAAACAGATCGCACGTCTTGAAGATCTTGCAAAACGGGCCAATCTGGATCCCGAGTTTGCCAAGAATTTCCTGAATTTCATCATTGCTGAGGTCATTCAGCACCACAAGAAACATCAGGAATAACAAACCGTTGGACAGGGCTGCCCTGTTCTTCGACACCAACCCGCACCGCACTGGTGCACACTCATGCACCCCGGTGCACACGCCATTATAGGAGATACACCCATGGCTATGAAAATTCGTCTCGCCCGCGGCGGTTCCAAAAAACGCCCTTTCTACCGTGTTGTAGCTGCGGACTCCCGCATGCCACGTGACGGCCGCTTCATCGAGAAGCTCGGCACTTACAACCCACTGCTGCCAAAAGACAGCGAAGAGCGCGTAAAGCTGGACATGGAACGCATTCAGTACTGGCTGAACGAAGGCGCACAGCCTACTGATCGTGTGTCCCGTTTCCTGGAAGCTGCCGGTGTTGTTGCCAAGAAAGAGCGCGCCAACCCTAAGAAGGCTGAGCCTGGCAAAAAAGCCCAGGAACGCGCTGAAGAGAAAGCCGCGAAAGCAGCAGAAGCTTCCGAAGCAGCCGCTGAAGAGTAAGACGGATCTGTCCCGAAATGACCGATTTCACATCAGAGTTTCGGGACGATCTGCAACGGCTCATGCAGTGGCGGCGCGACGTGCGCCGCTTCCGCACCGATCCGGTGGACGAGGCACTTCTTCGGGAGTGCCTCGACACGTTCCTGCTGGCCCCGTCTGTGGGCCTGTCAGAACCTTGGCGCGTGATCCGCATTGAAAGCGATCAAGCCCGCGCCGCCGCCCTTGCCAATTTTGAAGCCGCCAATGCTGAAGCCCTAAAAGGCTACGACGGCGACCGCGCGGCAATCTACGCAAACCTCAAACTCTCCGGCATGAAAGAATCCCCCGTGCAGCTGGCGATCTACTGCGACGATGCCACGCCCAAAGGCGCCGGCCTTGGCGCCGCCACCATGCCGGAAACACGCCGCTATTCCGTGGTTGGCGCGATCACCCAATTCTGGCTCACCGCCCGCAGCTTTGGGCTCGGGGTTGGCTGGGTGTCGATCCTGGATCCAGATCAGCTCAACCGCGACCTCGACGTGCCCACCGATTGGTCTTTGGTCGCCTATCTCTGCGTCGGCTATCCCGAAACCCAATCTGACACGCCGGAACTGGCCAAAGTTGGTTGGGAAGACCGTGACAAATCCCTGCCAATCCAGTCACGCTAACGCAGCTGCCCCCTGCCCACCCTTGCGCCCCGCCGCGCAATCATGGAAAACAGGCTCAAGCAAAGCAAAGGCCGCCACCATGAGCGATACCCCTTCTGATCTCATCTGCGTTGCCGCCATTGGTGGCGCATACGGTGTGCACGGTGACGTCCGCCTCAAAAGCTTCACCACCGAGGTAGATGCGCTGGAAGATTACGCCCCCCTACTCACCGAGGACGGCGCCTTTGAATTCACCATCGAGATCATCCGCGGCATCAAAAACGGCCTTGCGGTACGACTCTCCGGCATCGCCACCAAGGAACAGGCTGATGCCCTCAAAGGGGTGAAACTTTTTGTGCCCCGCGATCGTCTGCCAGACGCCGCTGACGATGAATACTACTACACCGATCTGGTTGGCCTTGAGGTGCGCGACACCGGAGGCAATGTCCTGGGGTCTGTGAAATCCGTGCAAAACCACGGCGCCACCGACCTTCTTGAAGTAAAGTCCCCCAACCGTTCGGAAACCGTGCTTGTGCCTTTCACCATGGCCGTCATTCCCACGGTGGACATTGGCGCTGGCCGCATCATCGCGGACCCTCCAGAAGGCTTGTTTGACTGATCGCCATGCGCCTCTTGATCCACAGTGGTTTTCACAAAACCGGCACCACCAGCCTGCAATACGGCCTGCAACACAATCGCGCGCTGCTTGAACCGCATATCCGCATTGTCCTTTTTAATGACATCGCCCCTGTGGTGAACGCCGCACGGGACTTCTCCGCGGACCGGTCCACAGACAAATTGCGCCGCTTTTGCATGCGTCTGCACAAATACCTCAAGACGCTCGATGCGTCAGACCCGCGCCCCGTTGTGATCAGCTCCGAAGACCTCTGCGGCCACATGCCCGGTCGTGAAGGTCTCACCAGCTACACCGCCGCCCCAATCCTGATGCGCGCGCTGACCATGACCACGCTGGAAACTCTTGGCCCCGACACGGATCTGCGCGTCATGCTGTCCCTGCGGGCCCCAGAAAGCTGGCTCAAAAGCTGCTACGCGCAACACTTGCGGGTGATCCGCATGACCGACCCGTGGGAAGTCTATCAACAGGCCTACACAGACTCCGCCGACCTCAACGCCATCGCAGACCGCGTGGAAGCACAGATTGGCAATGTGCCTCTCATCCGCGCGCCACTTGAGGACAGCAAGTCTCAACCGCTTGGCCCGATGTCACCTCTGCTCGCGGCTTTGGACCTACCATCCGATGTGCTTGCCAGCCTCAAACCATCCGCGCAGGCCAACCCCAAGGACCCCAAAGAGCTGCAAGACCTCTACCTGGAAGCCAACCAATCCGACATGTCCAACAAAGATGTGCGTGACGCCAAAGTTGCGGCCCGGCGCATCTGGATGGAAAACTGCTTCGAGGCCTAACCGCCCTGTTTTCACTGGACCCGCCCCGCATTTTGCGCCACAGACCAGCCCAACCCGTGATCTCAGGAAGGCCCGCCCATGTCTGACAAACCCAAATCCCATGGCCGCCTGTCCATCGCCGCATCGTTTAAACCGCGCGAGCTTGTCACACACAATCCACGCCTCGCCAAAATCTGGTCGGCGCGCATCATCACACTGTTTCCAGATGCGTTCCCGGGCGTCTTGGGCGAAAGCCTGACCGGCAAAGCGCTCAAAGATGGCAAATGGCAACTGGAAACCACCAACCTGCGCGACTTTGGCCTGACCAAGCACCGCAATGTCGATGACACGCCTGCCGGTGGCGGCGCCGGCATGGTGCTGCGCCCCGACGTGCTTGGCCCCGCGATTGAGCACACCATGCGCGGCGCGCGCGGCAACTGGCCGCTGGTCTACCTATCCCCACGCGGACGCCGCTTTGATCAAAAAATGGCCCGTGACTGGTCCCAAGCGGACGGCATCACCATGCTTTGCGGCCGCTTTGAAGGTGTCGATCAGCGTGTGCTGGATCACTACAACATTCAGGAAGTCAGCCTTGGGGATTTTGTCCTCACTGGCGGCGAAATTGCCGCGCAAGCGATGATCGACGCCTCCGTACGCCTGCTGCCCTCCGTGCTCGGCAATGCCGACAGCATCGAAGAAGAAAGCCACTCCAACGGCCTGCTGGAGCACCCGCAATACACCAAGCCTGCAGAGTGGCAGGGCCACAAAATCCCGGATGTGTTGACGTCTGGCCATCACGGCAACATCGAAAAATGGCGCCGTGAGATGTCCGAAGACATCACCAAGGCGCGCCGTCCGGATATGTGGGCTGCTCTTGAAGGCGACGAGGACAATTAACCAAGTCCTTGCACGACCGCCCCTGTCCATGTTTTTGTTCGCGCATAGTAATTTTGCACAGGGACCACAGACATGGCCGCCAAATTCGAGCTCTACACTGACAAAGCTGGTGAATTCCGTTTCCGCCTGAAAGCAGGCAACGGCGAA
Organism: uncultured Shimia sp.; assembly: GCF_913054185.1. Lineage (GTDB taxonomy): Bacteria > Pseudomonadota > Alphaproteobacteria > Rhodobacterales > Rhodobacteraceae > Shimia. The sequence goes on along the minus strand of NZ_CAJXIV010000043.1, from coordinate 870 downwards.
AACATCCTCGCTTCCGAAGGCTATAAGCAGAAAGCCAGCTGCGAGAACGGCATTGAATCCGTAAAGAAAAACGCCGGTGAAGATGCGCGCTACGAGCGTAAAGAAACCGCATCAGGCAAGTTCATGTTCAACCTGAAAGCCACCAACGGTCAGGTTGTGGGCACTTCTCAGAGCTACACAAGCGCCTCAGGCCGTGACAACGGCATCGAAAGCGTAATGCGCAACGCCCCAGAGGCCGCTGTGGTCGAACTCGACGACTAAGTGTCACTGACTGGTCTTGAGAAACGCCGGGGCTTGTCCCTGGCGTTTTTTGTTGTGCTATTGTGCGCTGACAAGTTCCGCCGCGACAACTTTGATCACGGTGGACCGCAGCGGCCCCATTCGGCACGCATCCTGTATCCCTGCATCTTGGCAAAACCGCGTGAGCGCCTGAATGGTGCGGTGAGTCAGATAGCCGTTGGTCCGGCCACGGTAATATCCCCGGTCCCGCAGTCTCTCTTGCAGCACGTGGACAAAGGCATTTTTGTCCAGCCGAGACACCAAGTAAAACGCCCGCGCTTGGTGAGCTTCCGGCACTTGCTCCACAATGCGCACGGCGGACTGCCGAAACTGATCAACACTCTCTATGTCATAGGCCAGCCGCAAACTTTGATCCGCCCATACCTTTGTGCGCAGACTTGGGTGCGCCAACAGCTCCGCCCGCAACGTGTGATTTCTCCCCACCGGGTGCTCCTGCCAAAGTTTCAACAATCCTTCTGCGGCCTTCCCTGCACGCTTGTCCGTGCCACTGCGCACCACGGCAATCAACGCGGCTTCCAATTGCGGTCCAGTCACCTCAAACGCATCCCCCGCCAGTGTGCCGCGCAGCAT
>NZ_CAJXIV010000042.1 GCF_913054185.1 uncultured Shimia sp. | reverse complement strand
CCCTCCTAAGGGGCAGGTTATTGGTTCGAATCCAATCGGGGTCACCATTTTTCTTTTCTTAAGCTAAGCTCATGGCTGAGCTGTCGGCGCCAGTTGATATTGCGCATTTGATGGCCTACGCCTTCGTCACAAAAGTTTTTTGAGGATATTTGATATGTCAATTTTGGGGCGGTGGTCGCTTGCCAAAAAGGTGGCCATTTGTGTGGGTACACTTGTGTTGGTGGTGTGCGTGGTTGGGTATTTGGCGTTTGCGCGGTATCTGGCCTCAGAGGACACCCAAGCGGTCAAATGGGATTTTTCCACGGACTTAGCGACGGCATTGCAAAGTGGCTTGGACGCGGAATTGACAGCCAATCCGGGACGCAATGCTGCGGCCCTATATGTCATTGCGCCAGGGCTAGATTTGGATGCTGGTTTTGTAACGGGCTTTGCTGACCCTGAAGCCAAAGAACCGATGACCCTTCAGCACGACGTCAGGGTCGCCAGCGTCACAAAAAGTTATGTTGCGGCGGCAGCGTTTGCGCTTGAGGAACAGGGGGCTCTGTCATTGCAGACATCGGTGCGTGACAGCGTGTCGCCAGAGCTTGTCGCGCTGATTGAGGCGGATGGCTATGATGTTGACAAGATCACGTTGTTTCACCTGATAAGCCATCGGTCAGGCATTCCCGATTACGCGTCTCATCTACTGTATCAGGCGCAAATTGTTGGATATGATCTTTGGGGACATGGCCCGGAGTGGACGGTGCGCTCCCAACTGGAGTTTGTGCTCAAACACGAAGACCCCCTTTTTGAACCGGGCACAGAGTATGCGTATTCTGATACGGGCTACATCTTGCTGGGGGATGCCATTGAAAACGCCACCGGCCAAGATTTGGCCTCTGCGGTGCGCGCGGCCATTGGATTTGAGGCTTTGGGTCTGACAGAAACATGGTGGGAAGTGTTTGAAGCACCAGCGGGTGCACATCCCAGGGCCCGCCAGTTTGTTGGTGGGTTTGATGCAAGCGATGTTGACGCGTCGATAGATTTGTTTGGTGGTGGCGGGTTGGTTGCAACCCAAAGGGATGTTGCACATGGCATGCGCGCCATTGTAACGGGATCGATGTTCGGTGAGCCGCAAACAAAAATGCGCATGCGGGTGCCAACGGAGCGGCACTACGGGGCCGGTCTGTATCGCATGCATTTCACACCTGAAACGTGTTTTGGTCATGGCGGGTTCTGGGGTCTGTTGGTTGCGCATTGCCCCGAACATGACATCACAGTGGCGCTCACTTACACGCAGGCGAACGCGGGTGGTCAGGGGTATACGTTGAATGAAATCTTGAAAGGCCTGGTGGCACGACAGGAGGCGCAATAAATTCCAGCCCATCAGTTGAGGTGTTTTGGCAACAGTGTTTTAGGCATGTTTGATAGTTCTGGTTGATGAATTTTCTGAGGTCACTACCAAAGGTGCTGAGTATTCAACCTTAGGAACAATTATGACTATCTCAAAACTGCTTTTAGGCGTTACTCTCTCCCTGAGCGTTGCGGCATGCACCACTGTGGAAGGCCCTTCTGACAAGGCGGTTTCCGTCAGCTATAAAAACGAAGCCGGTAGTAGCTATTTGGCTGGGTATAATCCTGTACCGGTGCGGGCGGCAGTTGGTAAAAAGAGTGTGCCGGCGATTTGCCAAATCACATCGCCAAATTTTCAAAGCCCGTCTTTCCAATCCCCTGCCAAAGTGAACCTGCCGGCATACAGCCGCGATGCACAGAAAATCACGCTGAGCTGCACCTACGAAGAAGAGACAAAAGCCATTACCGTTTCGCCGCAAAACCTATCGGCCAAAGCGCGTGCTGGGTCCGCCATTGGGGTTGCGCTCTTGTGCCCGATTTGTGGGGTTGGCGTTGCAGCTGCCGGAGCGGCCAAAAACAAAGACAGTGATATCTATGGGTTCGTCAATTTGGACCTGTCTTTCGACGATTAAAGTTCGGCCTAATTTGGCCGTCCCGTAAAAAAAAAGCCCCGGTGTTTCCACCGGGGCTTTCTGTTTGTCAGACCAAGCAGAGCTTAGTCTTCTTTTTTCTCAGCAACGATCTCTTCGCCGGTTTCCTGATCCACAATCTTCATGGACAGGCGCACCTTGCCGCGGTCGTCAAAGCCAAGCAGTTTGACTTTCACTTCCTGACCTTCTTTCAGAACGTCAGACGGGTGGTTCAGGCGGCGGTTCTCGATTTGAGACACGTGCACCAGACCGTCGCGTTTACCGAAGAAGTTCACAAACGCGCCGAAGTCGACGATTTTCACAACTTTACCGGTGTAGACTGCGCCTTCTTCCGGCTCTGCCACGATCGAGTGGATCATGTCGTAAGCCTTCTTGATGGCTTCGCCGTTTGGCGAGGCAATCTTGATCACGCCTTCGTCGTTGATGTCGACTTTGGCGCCGGACACTTCAACGATTTCACGGATGACCTTACCACCGGAGCCGATCACTTCACGAATCTTGTCGGTTGGGATGTTCATGGTCTCGATGCGTGGGGCGTGTACGGAGAATTCCGCAGCACCTGTGATCGATTTGTTCATCTCACCAAGGATGTGCATGCGGCCGTCTTTGGCTTGTGCAAGCGCTTTTTCCATGATTTCCGGTGTGATGCCCGCAACCTTGATGTCCATCTGCAGCGAGGTGATGCCGTTTTCGGTACCTGCCACTTTGAAGTCCATATCGCCGAGGTGGTCTTCGTCACCCAGGATGTCAGACAGGATCGCGTAAGAGCCGTCGTCTTCGAGGATCAGGCCCATGGCCACACCTGCAACGGCGGATTTCAGAGGCACACCTGCGTCCATCATGGACAGGGAGCCACCACAAACGGACGCCATGGAGGACGAGCCGTTGGATTCAGTGATCTCGGAAACGATGCGCACGGTGTATGGGAAGTCGGTTGCCGCTGGCAGAACGGCCTGAAGGGCGCGCCATGCCAACTTACCGTGACCAATTTCGCGACGGCCGGGAGGGCCCACGCGACCAGCTTCACCAACCGAGTAGGGTGGGAAGTTGTAGTGCAGCAGGAAGTTGGATTTGAAGTTGCCGTGCAGCGCGTCGATGAATTGCTCATCATCGCCGGTGCCCAGAGTGGTCACAACCAGACCCTGTGTTTCACCGCGGGTGAACAGAGCGGAGCCGTGGGTCCGTGGCAGCAGGCCAGTTTGGCACACGATGTCGCGGATTTCGTCGGTTTTACGACCGTCGATGCGGGTGCCGGTTTTGACAACGTCACCGCGCAGGATGCCGCCTTCGAGCTTCTTCAGAGCAGAACCGAGGTTCGCGTCTTCAAGCTGCTCTTCTGTCAGTGCGGCTTTGATCGCGTCACGTGCAGCGGCAACAGCGGCGGTGCGCTCTTGCTTGTCGGTGATCGCAAATGCAGCGCGCATCTGTTCTTCGCCAGCCGCTTTCACAGCTTCGTAGAGGTCGGCGTAATCAGGCGCCTGGAAGTCAAACGGCTCTTTTGCGGCGTCTTCGGCCAGATCAACAATCAGGTCGATCACAGGCTGAATGGCGTCGTGTGCAAACTTCACCGCACCAAGCATCTCTGCTTCGGACAGTTCGTATGCTTCGGATTCCACCATCATCACGGCGTCTTTGGTGCCGGAAACAACCAGGTCGAGACGCTGATCAGGGTTCTGACGCAGGTCCTGCATGTCGTCTACGGTTGGGTTCAGGATGTAGTCGCCACCTTCAAAGCCAACACGTGCAGCAGCCACTGGGCCCATGAACGGTGCGCCAGAGATAGTCAGAGCCGCGGAGGCCGCGATCATGGCAACCATGTCTGGGTCGTTGACCAGATCGTGGGACAGCACGGTGCACATCACCAGAACTTCGTTTTTGAAGCCTGGGACAAACAGCGGGCGGATCGGACGGTCGATCAGACGCGCAGTCAGTGTTTCTTTTTCGGTTGGGCGCGCTTCGCGCTTAAAGAAGCCACCCGGTACTTTACCGGCGGCGTAGTATTTCTCTTGGTAGTGCACGGTCAGAGGGAAAAAGTCCTGACCGGGCTTTGGTGCCTTTGCAAAGGTCACCGCGGCCATTACGGAGGTTTCGCCCAGAGTGGCGATCACACAACCGTCGGCCTGACGGGCTACTTTGCCCGTTTCCAGTGTGAGCGTTTCTTCGCCCCACTGCATGGATTTTGTTGTTACATCGAACATCATCGTATCCTAGCTGGGAGATCAACCGGGCGTATCCCAGGTCTCCCGTTTGAAAATAGCGGCCCCATTGCCGCCGACCTCTTCTATCTTTCTTTGATGTGCCGAGGTCAGGCACAACGTCTCAGATGGTCGGCCCATATCGGAAAACAAGGGGTTTGGAAACCAAATTCTCGGTCAGTGGCACCCCGAGTGGGGAAGGCGCAGGGGCTCAGTGATTTCAGCGTCATCACATAGGCAACACATTGTTTACGGCACAAAAGTGGCATTTTAGGAAAATCTGGGCGATAGTGTGACTGACAGAATCGCGGCTAGGGGGCTTGCTGCGAGGATAACGTAATGCGCAAGTTGTGCGCCGGTTGTGAGATAAGTGCCATGAGAGCCCCGTTTACCCTGATCCTAACCATCGGCATGGCGGCAATGTTTTTTGTCGCCGGATGTGCTGAGACCACCAGTCTTGAAAACCCGGTAGGAGCTGCAGACGCGGCACCTGAGGCGGTTGTGACCAAGAACGCTGTTGCAGAGTCGGAACCGCAGGGTCCCCGCATTTTGGCGATGGGTGACAGTATGATGGCCTGGCACACATTCACGGGGCAGTCGATCCCGCACACCATTGAGGGGGTTCTTGGTGAACCGGTCTACAACACAGCAATCAGTGGCGCGAAGATTACCTATAAGCTGCCCTTGTCCGGCGCGATGGGCATGCGGATCGAAAACCAGTATCGCAAAGGAGACTGGGACTGGGTGGTGCTTAATGGTGGCGGCAACGACCTGTGGCTGGGCTGCGGCTGTGGCAAATGCGCGGGCAAACTGAACAAGATGATTTCTGAAGACGGCAAGCGTGGTGTGATCCCGATGATGGTGCAGAAGTACCGCCACGCAGGGGCGCAGGTGGCGTGGGTGGGATATCTTCGCAGCCCGGGCGCATGGTCGCCGGTGGAAGGCTGTCGCGATACCGGCAATGAGTTAGAGCAGCGCATCAACAAGCTGGCGGCGATTGATCCGGGTGTGCATTATGTATCGTTGGCGGATCTCGTGCCAAACGGGGATCGCAGCTTTCACACGTTTGATATGATTCACCCGTCGATCAAAGGCAGTCGCGAAATTGGCAAGCGGGTGGCGTCGGTGATCGCGGCACACGACGCAGCACGATAAGATTGCAGAAATCAAAATCTTAGCCCCATCGCACTGCGGTGGGGTTTTGTCGTTTTGGCGCCTCAAACAGTGTGGTTGCATATTCCGACAAAATTTGTCAGATAAGGATCGCCTAGCCAGACATCCTCCAGATCAGCCCGGGTTTTTCAGACATGACACGTGATTGGATCGCGTGAAGGAGCCTTTGGCATGGTGAAGATTTTTGAAGATTTACTGGCAATAGACGGGATGGCGCGGAAGGCAGGATGTGGCCTAAAGCCGGAAGTGCGTGCGGCCCTTGAGGCAAGTTTGCGGTTCCCGGCAAAAGCGGCTTCGCCGATGCCAAATCCTGACGACATGACCGGGCCTTTGCCGAACAATGTTTTGCGACTTGATGTGCGCAGCCAGGCCTCCAGCCGGAGAAAAGAAGCATGAGCACTCAGACCAAACCCATCAAACATCGGTGCCACGAGGTGTTGGAGACTGTCGGGTGTGACGACTTTGAGATTGGGCTGTTGCCGATTTTGCGCCACCTTTGCGTGAGCGCGCGGAGTGCTGACCCCAAAAGTTGGAGCCGCGCCTTTGACATTGCCGTGGAGCGCTATGGTGAGGCAATTGGATTGCCGGCAGCGCATGGCTTGCACAAGATTGTGCTGAGTGTTTTTGCCTGTCGCGCCGGAGGCCTAGAGGTGAAAGACCCGCTGGACACGGACGCGCGCAAGGACATCACGGACGATGAGGTGCAGATGTTGTCGATGGTGCATCATATGCGGCGGGACAACTCGGCAGCGGCAAGGTCGGCTGTTGCGTTTGTCACACGTGGGCGCATGGACCCGGTGTTGATCCGCACGGGGCTTACTTTTGCCAACCGCTTTCCAGCGGGCCTGGGGCGCCATGCGCGCAAAGTGGCGCGGTCAAAGCTGTCGGTTGTGGCCTGACCCGTTTCTTGCGCTTTGGGTAGATGGCGCTTTCTAGGCGCAGGATTCGGGTCGCTTCACAATCGGCTGTTTCGCTAGGTCTTCTCTTGTTCCAAAACAGGAGAACAGATCGATGGAATTTGCAAATAAGACATTTATCGTGACGGGTGCGAGCAGCGGCATTGGCGCAGCTGCGGCGCTTCTTTTGGCCTCACGTGGGGCCAATGTTGTGCTGGGGGCCCGTCGCGAAACGGAGCTTGCGCAGATTGCGGGGCAGATCGCGCAAAGCAATGGGCGTGCGGTTTGGCAGAAATCTGATGTGACCAACAAAGACAATATGACCGCGCTTGTTGCGTTGGCTGAATCCGAGTTTGGTGGATTGGACGGCGCGTTTAACAATGCCGGGCTGGTTGGAGAGATGGGGCCTTGTGAAGAGCACACCGGTGAGAACTGGGACGCGGTGATTGCCACCAATCTGACCAGCGCGTTTCTCTGTGCGCAAACACAAATTCCCGCGATGAAACGCCGTGGCGGCGGGGCGATGGCCATGACGTCGTCGTTTGTTGGGGTGAGCAATGGCGGGATGGCGGGCATGTCGCCTTATGCGGCCGCCAAGGCAGGTGTGGTTGGGCTGGTTCAGAACTTGGCTGTGGAACTGGCGGGGGAAGCCATTCGGGTCAATGCTGTGCTGCCTGGCGGTACAGATACTGCCATGGCGCCACAGGATGACGAGACCCGAGACTTTATTGCCGGGCTGCACCCGATGGGGCGTATTGCAGACCCCAAAGAGGTTGCTGAAATGGCGGCGTTTTTGCTGTCAGATCGGGCCAGCTTTGTAACTGGGCAAGCCCATTCGGTGGACGGTGGTGTCGCAGCGCGTTTCGTCTAAAAAGCCAAGGATTGCCCACACAGCTGGGCAATCCTTTTCAAGCCTCTTTGGCCCGCGCGGTTTTTGCGCCTGGCTTTTCGGTGATGCCAAAAGCCTTACGTGCTGTCACAAGGCGCAGGTCCTCAGGGTCCATACCCATCGACAGCATGGTCTTGCGGTCAAAGCGCTCTTTGGCGGTGGCTTTGTCGTGCGCGGTGCCAAACAGGCGGTCGATCCAGTCAAAGCCAAAGCTGACCTGAAAGGTTGCATGGTGGTCTTGGAAATGATGCGCGAGGTGCTTTCTAGTGATGTATTGGCCAAGCCGTCCCTTGGGCACATTCAGATGCGCAATGGTGTGGCAATACTCGTAAAAGGCAAAGGCTGAGACAGATCCCACAAACAGCCCGATGTAAGACAGGGTCAAAGCGGGGGCCAAACCGAGGAATGGCCACAAAATTGCAGTGTGGATTGCAATGGAAAGCAGGCCAAAACGCACGGGATACCAGTGGTCGTCACCGGTGAAGAACTCCGGGTCGGTGGGGTATTCGTGGTGGCCGATGTGGGTGCGGTAGAGCTCGTTGAACGTGCCTTGGTCTTTGGGCGGTTCGCGGTGCATCAGGAAGCGGTGCATGCCATATTCAACAAAGAGCTGCGCGATGTAGCCGTAGATCAACGCAACGGGAATCCACCAGGACAGGTTTTGGGAAATCAAGAAGACACCCACCAGCCAGAACGGAAACAGGCGGTGTAAGCTGCCCATACGGATCAAGACGGATAGTGTTTCTTTCATGGTGACCTCCCTTGTCGCGGGGAAGTCTGCGCCCGTAGTGTGGAGCGAGTCAAATTTGACTTGGCGTCAGGTGGAGACGCAGTTTTTGTGCTGCAGGAGGTCCGACAGGGTGACAAAGGTGAAGCCCTTGGCCTGTAGTCCGGCCAAAATCTCCGGAAGGGCTGCTCGAGAGCCTGCGCGGGAGACAAACATCACATGCAACAAGATGATGCTGCCGTTTTTGGCGTCTGCCAGTGTGCGGCGAGTGATTTCCGTGGCATCTGAGTTGTTGGTTGGGTCTGTTTCGGGGGCAATGTCCCACAGCACCGTCAAGCGGTTGGTTTTTTTGAGGTAGTACGGCAGACCCAAAAGGCGTTTGCCATACGGCGGTCGAAAATGCAGCGGACCGGTGTAGCCGGCAGCCCGTATGGCGCGATCGGTACTTTCAACCTCTGATTCAATGCGGGATTGTGACATGCCCACCATGCGCGGATGTGAAAATGAGTGATTGCCAATTTCGTGGCCCTTTGCCGCGATGTCGGCAACCAGCGCCGGATGGGCAACCACAGCTTGTCCCGTTAAAAAGAACGTTGCTTTGGCATCGAAGTTGGCCAGTACGTCCAATACTTCGGCTGTGTATTTGGGTGAGGGCCCATCGTCTAGGGTCAGCGCCACGCAGGGGTGTTGGGATGAGCCGCGTGAGACGAGCTCTCCGAAGACTTGAAAACGCGTGGATTTGCTGAGGAAATAGGCGGCCGTGCCAATCACGGAAATGGCCACTAGCGCTGCCAAAAAGAACCTTAAAATGAACATGCAGGCGTTGAAGCAGTTAAGACGTTGTGGCGCAACAAAAAACGCCCGCTCCGAGGAGCCGGCGTTTTCCGTAATCTTAGCAGAGGCAGTGTCTTAGCGACGGATGCCCAGACGCTTGATCAGGTCCTGATAGCGTGCCTCGTCTTTACCTTTGGTGTAGTCCAGCAGCTTACGACGCAGAGCAACCATTTTCAGAAGGCCACGGCGACCGTGGTTGTCCTTCTTGTGGGTTTTGAAGTGCTCGGTCAGGGTGTTGATGCGGGATGTCAGGATCGCAACCTGGACTTCCGGAGAACCGGTGTCACCTTCTTTGGTTGCAAATTCTTTCATCAGGCGGTTTTTTTCTTCAACAGTAATCGACATCGGGGTCTCCTATAAAAAAGGGTTTCGGGCACAAGCCGGGATGTCGTCCAGCAGGGTCCATAGAGATACTCCCAAGAGAATCCCTTGGAAGATGGGCGTATGTAGTCGCAAACGGCCCAAAAGGAAAGAGGCAAGGCGTTAACACAGTGGTAGTCGCGCTCAGAGTGGCCAGATTTCGGGCTGCGTGGCGTAAGAGATGTAAAGCGGGTGGCGGGGATGGCCGGCTTTTGTCACGCCCAGACATTTGATGGTTTCGCCTGTTGTCTTCAGCACATCTCTCATTTCAAAGCCGCGCATCAAATGATCGCCGTGGGCGCCCCAGGCGGCGAGGATGTCATCCGCCCAGAGGCAGCTTTCCGCAACAACACTGTCATTGTCCGGGCCGGCGGGAGCTTTGTGTTGGCGCATCTTTTTCGGGTCGGTTTCGCGTAGGGCAAAGATGTTCACCGCACGAAAACCGCCATACCCCAGTGCGCGAGCGCGGCGTTCGCAGCGCTCAATTGTCGGGTCGTTTTGGCGCTCGGTGGCTTTGGAGGGGTTCAGCATGATGAACAGCACTTTGCCGGCGTTGGTGTCCCACACACGGGTCAGCGCATAGCGGTAGGTTTCGCAATCGGAGTAAAGTGCGGAGCTGGTGGCGTCATCTTTTTGGAAGTGTCGTTCAATCATTCTGTCTACTTAGGATTAACCAACGCAGAGTCAAACGTTTGATTTTGGTGCCTCTCCTTCGTAAGCCTTTGACTTGGGATTACAGCCGTCTGGGGTTTTGAACGGCTGAGTGGTGAGGTGGTGAGATGCCGTTTCTATTCTTTTTAGGCCTGCTTGCGGCGGGCGCAGCTGTTGGCACTATGGTGGGTGTGACTGACGACACCGAGTCCGACAGTGACAGCGAAAATTCGGATGACGAGCGGGACGACAGTGCCGATCCGAAAGGCGATCAACCGTCTACGGGTGAGGACACGGATGATGGGCAAGAGCCCGCGGCCGATCCTATCTCGCAGTTTCTGTTTGGTGACGTGGATGTCGATGACCGCCTGTCTGGCGCTGAAGGCAATGACACAATTGTTGGCAACGCCTGGGATGACGACTACCTAGAGGGCGGCGAAGGCGATGACGATCTGTTTGTCTCGCGCGATAACGTGGCCAGCGGCGGTGCCGGAGCGGACACGTTTTTCCTTGAGGCAGACAATGAAGTTGTTGGCAGCATTGAAGATTTTGATGCCTCTGAGGACATGTTGGTGCTGCGCAACTATGAGAGTCCGGTGGATGGCTCCTCTGGCAACTTTGTTCTCACGCAAGAAGATGGTGGGCTGGCGTTGCGGGATGCGGACACCGGTGATGTGAGGATTGATTTGCCGGGGGCCTCGTTGGCGGATGGCGTCAGCCTGTCGGTGGTGTTTCAGCACACAGATGGCGACGGCCATGACAGTGAAATTCAAGCAGAGTGGACCCGTGAGTATTCCATTCAGGACAAGCCTTATGTGGCGGATGCGCTACGTGGCGGTGCGGGCTCTGACACGCTGATTGGCGACGACAGTGATGACCGCATCTTTGGCGAGGCGGGCGCGGATGACCTACAAGGTGGCGCGGGCGATGATCACCTCTACAGTGGCAGTGGCAGCGTCTTTTACGGGGCCGAGTGGAACCATGAGCCGGGGCACTTAAACCGGCTTGGTGCAGGGGACACCCTGTCAGGTGGCGCGGGTGAGGATGTGTTGTGGCTGGGCTCCGGCAATGTTGCGACCGGCGGCGCGGATGCGGATACGTTTGAAGCCTTTGCCGGAGCGTATGACACCGTCAGTGAGATCACCGATTTTGCACCAGGCGAAGACAAGTTGGTTATCAGCTTTGGTCTGGATGGTCCGTTTGGTGCAGGTTTCCAGAACGCGGACAACGACTATTTTACGGTTTCGGAGGCGGCAACCGGATTTGACAGCAGCTATGATGCTGATGCGGATGAGACCACGCTGACGCTGGGCGGGCATCCACTGTTGGTTCTGAACGGCGATCAGACGGGCGCCTCGGTGGCGTTTAGCAATCAGGATGCGGCGGACAATTATGACCTGCCGGAAGTGTGGCTGGATGCCAATGGCGATGTGATCACTGCGGAGCAAGGCCAGGCTGCTGACATTTTGTTCAGCGGCATGACCCCACAGGACATGTATGACGCCAACGGTAATGGTGGCATGGTCGCCTGATCAGCTCTCGGTTTTCACAAACACGCGGCTGGGGTGCAACTCCCCGGCTTTGAAGCGGCCAACAGCGACGGCCTCACCGTCAAAGCTGGCCCAGCATTCTTCGCCGTATTCCACGTCAGAGGCCAGCACCATTCCGGGGTTGCCGTTGCGCAGGCGCACGGTGCCTTCGGCGGTGGCTTTCACTTCGGGCAGGTCTTCGAGGCCTTGCTCAAGTGGGCGCAGGTAGGTGTCGAGTTCAGGCTGTTTGGCCATCTCGTCGATTTGCGCAAGAGTCAGACCGTCACCCGCATCAAATGGGCCGGACCAGATGCGGCGCAATTCGCGCACATGACCAAAGCAGCCAAGCGCCTCACCCAGATCGCGGGCGATGGAACGCACGTAACCGCCTTTGCCACACGTCATTTCCAGCGTGACGTGATCTTCGTCTTCGCGGTCCGTCATGACCAGCTCTTCGACCCAAAGCGGGCGCGGGGCAATTTCAATCTCTTCACCGGCGCGGGCCAGTTTGTAAGCGCGTTCGCCGTCAATTTTTACGGCGGAGAACTTTGGCGGCACCTGCATGACGTCGCCAACAAACTGCCCCAAGGCCTCTTTGATTTCGTCATCCGTTGGGCGTGTGTCTGACTGTGCGATGACTTCGCCCTCAGCGTCGTCAGTGTTGGTGGCTTGTCCCAATCGCACGGTGAAGGTGTAAGCCTTTAAGGCGTCAGTGATGTAAGGCACGGTTTTGGTGGCCTCGCCCAGCGCCACAGCCAGAACGCCGGTAGCATCCGGATCCAACGTGCCAGCGTGGCCGGCTTTTTTGGCATTAAAGGCCCAGCGGACTTTGTTCACCACAGAGGTCGACGTGATGCCTGCGGGTTTGTCGACCACAAGCCAGCCTGAAATATCGCGTCCCTTGCGTTTGCGTCCCATGCCTTTGACCTCTCATTTGGGGGTGAGGGCGGCGACCTATCGGATTGCCATCACACTGTCAATTTAGCCGAAGAGAAAAACGGCTCAAAATAAAAAGGCCACCAGACCCACGCGATCTGATGGCCTTCCTGAACGCGGGGGTGGAGGAGCCGTCCCGCGTGTTCTTGCGTTCGTCTTAGTCGCCGTCAGCGACGCCAGCGGCGCGGAGTTTTGCCCGACGTGCCCGATAGCTTGGCAGCGCCACGAGGATCAGTGCGATCACCAGGAGGCCGAGGGTCATCGGACGCTCCCAAATGAAGGCAATGCCATCATAAAGCTGCATGGAGCGGGAGAAGTTGTCTTCCAGCATACCGCCCAAGATGAAGCCGATCAGCAAAGGTGCCAGCGGATAGTCGGCAAAGCGCAGAGCGGTGGCACAAACCCCGAAGCCAACCAGCAAAAGAAGCTCGGTGGCGTTGTTCTGACCGATGTAGGCCCCCATCAGGGTGAAGAACAGAATGAACGGGATCAGATAGTTGCGCGGCACAGCCAGCACTTTGGCGATGTAAGGGATCAGTGGCAGGTTCAGGATCAACAACACAAGGTTGCCGATGAACATGGACATGATCACCGCCCAGAACACCTGAGGCTCGTCGATCATCAGGCGGGGGCCTGGTGTGACGTTCAGAGCAATCAGTGCGCCGAGCAAAATTGCGGTGGTCCCGGAACCAGGGATGCCCAACGTCAGCAGCGGCACAAAGGAGCCAGTGCAAGCTGCGTTGTTGGCTGTTTCCGGGGCCGCCAGGCCCTTGATAGAGCCTTTCCCAAACTGTTCTTGCTCCTCTTTTGGAGCGATGTTGCGTTCTACTGCGTAGCCCAAGAAGCTCGCGATGGTGGCGCCTGCACCAGGTAGAACGCCAATGAAGAAGCCTTGGATGGACTGGCGTCCAATCACCGGTGCAATCGCTTTTGCCTCAGATTTGGTGATGCGCAGATCTTTGATTTCACCACTGTTGGCGTCTTCGGTTGTCCGGGGTTTCAGAACAAGGAACAGCGCCTCTGGCAGGGCGAACATTGCCATGGCCAAGGTGATGAAGCCAAAACCGGACTGCAGATCCATGATGCCCATTGTGAAGCGTGGCATGTTGAACAATGCACCTTCGCCGACGGTGGCCATCATCAGACCCAGTAGGGTCATCATCAGCGCTTTGGCAACTTGGCCGGTGCCTGCAAACGCCGCGATTGCGGAGAGGCCCACAACCATCAGCGCAAAGTATTCGGCCGAATGGAACAGCAGGGCAACAGAGGACAGTGCCGGGGCAAAGATCATCAGAAGCAGGGCGCCAACGGTGCCGCCTGCAAAAGAGGCAATTGCGGCAATGGTCAACGCTTTACCTGCTTTGCCCTGTTTGGCCATCGGATAGCCGTCAAAGCTTGAGGCCACGGTGCCCGCGACCCCCGGCGCGTTCAGCAGGATTGAAGAGGTGGAGCCGCCAAAGATGGCACCGTAATACACACCAGCCAGCAGGATCAGTGCGGCAGATGGGTCGCCCATGGAGATGGCGACAGGAATCATAATGGCGATGATCGACATTGGGCCAAGGCCCGGCAACATGCCGATAAAGGTACCAATCAAACAGCCACCAATGACCATCAGAAGGTTTTGTAGGGAAAAGGCCGTTTGCAGGCCGATCAGAAGTCCTTCGAGCATGTCAGCCTCCAAAGTTGGCGCCAAAGGGGCGCAGATTGATGTTCAGCGTGTGCTGAACAAAGGTCCAAAGAACGAGGATGGCGATAAGCATCACGAAAGCGGTGATGTGCCATTTGCCAGCGCCCATCAGAAACGAGCCGATGATCACAAAAGCTGCGGTGGAGAAGAGCACAAAACAGCCTCCGATCAGCATTAGGATGAATTGCCAAGATGCAAGTGTGGGGTCGCTAAACATATCAGCCTCCCAGAAAGCCGGGCAGCGGCCGCAGGTAGATGCCAAGAACTTCTTGCACGAGGTACCAGACCAGGAAGGTCGCTGCGAGTGAGACAGGCACCATGATGTGGAATTTGCGTTCCCCGAGAATGAACGATCCGAGGATCAAGAAGCCTGATGTCGAGAAAATGAAACCAGCCGGGCGCAACAGCAGCGCGTAGGCCACCATGAGGCCGAGCAGAAAAATGGCTTGACCAAGTTTGTACTCTGTCAGGCGACGATAATCGATTTCGGCTTCTTTTATTTCGCTCTTTTCCAACCCTAGGAGGATGATGAGTGAGGCCACCATGCCCATCAAGGACAACACCTTTGGGAAGGTACTTGGCCATATTGGATTGCGTTTCATGAACGGGGCAAGGCTGCCATCCATCGTGAACCAAGCGGCGTAGCCATAGGCCATACAAATGCCCAGCAGTATCAGAGCGATCCAGCGATCCAGTGCCATGAAGCTCCCCTCCCTTTTAAAAGAGGGCAGAGCGGGAGCCCGCTCTGCCCAGTTGGATGTTACCTGACTTTAGAGAAAGCCGAGTTTCTTCATCAAGTCGCCGATAACTTTTTCTTGGCCTTCGAGGAAGGCTTTGAAGTCGTCGCCGTTGTTGTGGATGTTGACCCAGCCGTTGCGCTCGCGCACAACTTCCCACTCTGGGGTGTCATACATTTTGGTCAGTGCTTCCTGGTACATCGCCAGTTTGTCTTCTGGCAGACCCGGTGCGCCGAAGAAACCACGCCAGTTCACGAAAGAGGTGTCGATGCCCTGTTCCTTCATGGTCATGGCGTCTGGAGCTGCGGACACGCGCTCATCAGCGGTGACACCGATGATTTTCACTTCGCCAGCATTGGCCAGATCAACCGCTTCGGAGAAGCCGGTGGACAGAGCCGCGATTTCGCCGGACAGCAGTGCTGCCATGGCTTTACCGCCTGCGTCGTAAGGGATGTACTTCACGCCAAGTGCGTCTTTGCCAGCAGCTTCCATCACCATGGCTGCAACCAGGTGATCCATGCCGCCTGGAACCGAACCACCACCGATGGCGGTTTTGGATGGGTCCGCGTCATAAGCGGCCATCAGGTCGTCCATGTTGTTGAGCGGGCTGTCTTTGTGCACAACCAAAGCGGCATAGTCACCAATGGTGCCGGCCACGAGAGTCAGATCACGGAAGTTGTGTGGGAAGACGCCAGTCAGCGAGCGGATCACGATTGGGGTGGAGTTCACCATCAATGTGCCGTGGTTGCTGTCGGCATTTTCGATCAGGTAGCCAATGGCTTTACCGCCACCGCCACCAGACATGTTTTCGTAAGAGGCGTTGCCTGCGATGCCTGCTTTGGTCAGCGCTTCACCGGTGCCGCGTGCGGTACCGTCCCAGCCACCACCGGCGCCGCCGGGGATCAGGAAGTGGATGCTGTCTACAGTTTTGTGGCCATCAGCAATGGCTTGACCTGCGAATGCGAATGCGGCCATTGCACTGGCCATCAGAGCGCGGCGGCCCATGTTCAATTTCATCATTTTTCTCCTCCAAATTGACAACTGTCCGAAAGACGGCTCAGTTGAGAGCAGTCAAACATCGCAACCTGTCACAAACCTGTCATGCCGTCAGAAAGGTGCCCAACCCGCATGAAATTCCTTCTTGTCGAAGACAATATCGAACTTGCCAACGCGGTGAGCGCACGCCTGCAATTGGATGGTCATGTCATTGATCATGCTGATAAAATTGAGGATGCAATGGCATTCATGCAGACTGGTGAATATGATCTCATATTATTGGATATTATGTTGCCGGATGGCGATGGGCGCACTTTTCTCAAACACCACCGGAGCGGGAAAAATGATACGCCGGTCATTGTTTTGACCGCGCGATCTCAGGTCAGTGACAGAATCAGCCTTCTGGATTTGGGCGCGGATGACTATATGACAAAACCGTTTGATCACGAAGAGTTACAGGCCCGGTGTCGGGCGGTGTTGCGGCGCAATGCGGGGCATGCGCAGTCGATCACAGAGCTGGGTGGGGTGTCGCTTGACCCTGTGGCTGGGCGATTGTCTATCGGCGCCCGGGCGGTGACCCTGCGCAATCGAGAGTTGCGACTTCTGGAGCTCTTGATCAACGCGCCTGGTCAGATATTTTCCAAAGCCAAGCTGGCTGACCGGCTGTTTTCTTATGACGAGGATGTCTCGGAAAATGCCATCGAGGTCTATATTGGGCGTCTGCGCAAACATCTGGAGCCGTCGGAACTGCGGATCACCACCCTGCGCGGTCTTGGCTACAGGCTTGATCATGAGTGATGCGGTCAATGTGTCCGGATCGCTGCGAGCGCGCCTGTCGTTGACCTTGATCGGCAGTGCGGCGGCGATTGCTGTGCTGCTTTTTTTTGTGGTTCGGACTTATGCAGCTCAGATTGCGCAAAGTGGGCAAGACAACATTTTGGAAGCCTCGGTCACATCCATTTTGGATGCGGCGACGTTGCGTGATGGCGATGTGGCGGTGGATTTTCCCTATGTTGCCTTTTCCATGTTGAACACGGAAGCAGATGACCGTGTTTTCTATGCCATTTGGCAAGACGAAACCCTGTTGTCCGGTTACGAATTGTTGCCGGTTGCCGATGCGCCGGGTGGGGGCGACATTGTGCATGTTTCTGCGCAGTTTGACGGCGCGCCGGTTCGAATCGCCACCGCAGCGCGTATTTTGGTTGGGGCAAATGCCAGAAACCGAGTGACAGTGTCCGTGGCGCAAACTCAGGACGCCTTGGCGGGGACGTTGAACAAGATTTCCCGAAACGTTGGGCTGATCGGGGCTGGTTTTTTTGCGCTGTCGGTGCTGGTGGCGAGTTGGGCAACAAATACCGCTATTCGACCGTTGGAACGGCTGACACATTCGATCACCCGGCGAGGGCCGAAAGATCTGAGCCCGGTTGCGCGGCCTGTTCCCTCGGAAATGGCGCCATTGGTGACGTCGCTCAATAGCTTTATGGCGCGGTTGGATACTTCGCTGAAACAGTCAGAGGATTTTATTGCCGAAGCGGCGCACCGAGTGCGCACGCCGTTGGCAACCGTGCGCAGCCATGCAGAAGCGACGTTGCAGCGGGTCGAGCGAGAGGACAACCGGCAGGCTTTGCGCTCCATGGTGCGGGCGATTGATGAAAGCTCGCGCGCGGCGGGGCAGTTGCTGGATCACGCGATGATCACGTTCCGGGCAGATCACTTGGAAACAGAGCCACTGGATTTGGTGGACTTGGTCGAAGATCTGGTGACGCGTTTGACCCCGGTGGCTGAGATGAAAGACATTGCCCTCACGGTGATCAGCAGCGGCAAAGTCAGCGTTGAGGCAGATTCCATCCTGTTGCAAAACGCGCTGAGTAATTTGGTGGAAAATGCGTTGAAATATGCGCCAGAGGAGAGTGAGATCACCTTAGAAGTTTTTGATGTGCCACGCCCGCGCGTCGAAGTGCGGGATGAGGGGCCGGGATTTCCGCCAGATCAGATGCATGAATTGGCGGCACGGTTTTCTCGCGGTGAAAATGCCAAGGACACAATTGGATCAGGATTGGGGCTGACCATTGCCCAGGATGTGGCCACGGCCCATGGGGGAGAATTGACGTTGACCAATCTTTCGGAGGGCGGCGCATGCGTTACATTTTTGCTTTAATCGCTTGGCTTTACCCCCTCGTTGGGGTGGCGCAAGAATGGGAAGATCAGAACGCCTTTGGACCGGCCTCCGCAGCCAGTACATTGCGGGTTTTATCGAGCACGGACACAGCTTTATTCGCACCCATTATCGAGGATTTTTTGCGCGGCCGACCTGACGTTTCCGTGGAGTATTTTGTCACGGGCACGGCGCAGATTGATCAGGTTTTTCGCGCTAGCCCGGATGACTTTGATGTGGTGATTTCAAGCGCCATGGATTTACAACTGAAACTGGTGAATGACGGATATTCGGTGCCGGTGGCAAATCTATCGCAACCTGACTGGGCGCAATGGCGCAACAGCCTGTTTGCCTTCACCACGGAGCCGGCCACCATTGTGATCAATCGGGCGGCCTTTGCGCCAGACACAGTGCCGCAAACCCGACAGGAGTTGATCGCCGCCATGCGGGCGCGGCCCGAGGTGTTTCGGGGCAAGGTGGGCACCTATGACGTCCGAGACTCCGGTCTTGGGTATCTTTTTGCCACGCAAGATGCGCGGGCGTCGGAAACATTTTGGCGGCTGATGGAGGTGATGGGCGGGTTGGACGCGCGTCTGTATTGTTGTTCCGGCGCGATGATCGACGACTTGATCGCGGGCAAGCTGATGGTCGCGTACAATGTTTTGGGCAGCTATGTGGCGGCGCGCGATGATGTGGCTGGCATGTTGGAAATTGTGCTGCCTTCAGATTTTCCGACCATCATGATGCGGACCGCCTTTGTCAGCAGCCGCACCGAGGTGGAAGAAAACGCGGCAGCGTTTGTGCGCCATCTGGTGGAGGTTCAAACCGGCCCGCGCAATCGGGATGTGTTTCCGTTGCCACCTTTGAGCGCAACTGTGGACAGCACGGGGCAGGCGGTGATTTCATTGGAGCCAGCGTTGATGACTTATCTTGATCCGCTCAAGCGTAAGACGTTTATCAAAGAATGGAGCAGCGCGGTTATTCAGTGATTGTTGGCTGGGGTTCGACCACACCAATGATGGGCCCCATCCAAAAGCCGCCGTCGGAGCGGTCAAGCTGAGGAGCGTGCAAGCGGCTGATCTTGCCGTCAAAATAGAGCGCGTTTGGGGTTTTCAGAACATCGCGGAAGAAGCGGCCAAACTCGTGAAAGGTCACCGCTTCGTTGGAAATCACGAAATGCGCTGTCTTGCCGTCGGAGCTGGTGCCCACGCCGTTGCGCAGAAAACGGGAGCTGCTGTCTGGCAGGAAGCGCGGGTGCAAATCTCCGTCAATCACCAGCATGGGACCGGATTGGGTGGCGTCGCGGCAGGTCGGCGCTTGTTTTTGAAAATCCAAAGTTTCGTAGACGCGGATTGCGCCGTCTTGCAAACACAGGACTCCATTGGGCAGAAGGCCGAAGTTGCCTTTGCTGCCGCTTGTGAGAAGGCGCATTTCTTCGGTGCCGTTTTCGACGTAGTGGCCAACTGGGCTGCGGTCGGCATGGTACATGCCCGCATTCATGCCGAAGGCTAGTGTTTTTCCGTCCTCAAGGCTGCGTTCAATGTCCCGAAACTGGCCCAAAATGGCGCCATCGCTGCCGCGCAGGAACAGGCGCAGGTTCTCTTGTGTCGCATCAGCGGTGCAAACGGTGAGACTGCGCCCTTCGTGGGTTTGATCGGAACAGGTGACGGCCTGCGCCCATTGGGGCAGGGAAAACAGGATCAAACAGAGCGCAGCTCGGATCACGTAGGGTCGCCATCCTCTGTGTCTGATTTGGCCACGTCGGATTGTACACGTTCGTCAGACAGCATGGCGCGGGTGGCGTCCATCTGATCGAATGTGGTGTCTACACGGAAGCGCAGGTCCGGCGCGTGCTTCAATCCAGCCTTGCGGCCAATGATCTTGCGCAATTCCCATTTGTGACGAGCAAGCAATGCCACAGCGTCTTCTTTGTTCTTGCCGCCAAGGGGCAGCACAAAGCAGGTCGCAATCGACAGGTCAGGAGTGATGCGCACTTCGCCAACGGTGATTGACATGCGGGTCACGTCTGGATCGTGCAATTCATCACGCACCAAGACTTCCGACAACGTGCGTCGGATGAGTTCACCCACGCGCAGTTGGCGCTGGGACGGGCCGCGGCCCTCAGAGGAAGAGTTCTTTGCCATGTCTCTCACTTAGGGCTTCTGTCAGCCTTTGCCAAGCTGGATTGCATTGGGTAAGCAGGGCCAACGCCATTTTTGGCGGTTGGTCAGAGTAGAGAGGACACCATGCAGGAATTGCCAGGAATCGTGATCACAGGGGCGTCAGGCCGGATGGGGCAGATGCTGATCAAGACGGTGTCTGAAAGTGACAAGGTGCGTTTGGTGGGGGCGGTTGAGCGTGAGGGCCACGAGTGGGTTGGGCGTGACGTCGGCGAGGCCATGGGCGGGGCCGCTCTTGGCGTGATCGTCACAGACCAGCCACTGGAAGCCTTTGCCAAGGCGCAGGCGGTGATCGACTTTACCGCGCCGGCCGCAACCATTGCCTTTGCCAAACTGGCCGCTCAGGCCCGCGCTGTGCATGTGATTGGCACCACCGGCATGACTGATGACGACATTGCGCAACTGGAACCTTGCGCACGCCACGCAGTGATTGTGCGCGCCGGCAATATGAGCCTTGGTGTGAACCTGCTGACCAAGTTGACACAGCAAGTGGCTGCGGCGCTGGATGAAGACTTTGATATTGAAATCATTGAAGCCCATCACCGTCACAAAGTGGATGCGCCGTCTGGCACTGCGTTGATGTTGGGGGAGGCGGCTGCCGAAGGCCGCGGTGTGGATCTGAAAGACGTCACCGATAGCGGCCGTGATGGCATCACCGGTGCGCGCAAGCGGGGTGATATCGGGTTCACAGCAATTCGTGGCGGCGACATCATTGGCGAACACGATGTGATGTTTGCCTGTGACGGTGAACAAATCATTCTGCGCCACAAAGCTACCGACCGGAGCCTGTTTGCCAAAGGCGCGCTAAAGGCCGCGATTTGGGGGCAGGGTCAAAAGCCCGGTGAGTATGATATGTTTGACGTATTGGGGTTGTAAGAATCCCCCATGAACTCTGCGCAAAACGCTATGCGGCGTTTTGCGCATCTTGTGCGATTGGCAATCTCGCAGAGCTGTGCTCAAATTGGTTGCAGAAAAAATGACCAATAAAATCAACCGCTCAATGGTTGATGGTGGGGCATGTGACAGCCCTCGTAAATGATGCATCCAGACCAGATGCATTTTTTGTTGGCAGGTCAAAGACGTTGTGTTCTTATGCCGACAAACAAAAACTTAAATGACCATTTAAAAAATGACCAACAGGGAGAAGACCATGACGACGTTTTTGAAAGCCGGTCTGTCGGCGATTGCGGTGTCTGCAGTGGCTATGTCGGCACAGGCGGCGGAACTTGGCGCGACCGGTGAGCCAATCAAGCTGGCGCTGAACGAATGGACCGGTCAGCACGTGACCACCCATGTGGCTGGCGAGATGCTGAAAGCGGCCGGGTATGAGGTTGAATACGTGACGGCTGGCATGATGAACCAATTCCAGGCGATTGCAGATGGCGACATCCACGCAACATTGGAAATCTGGTCCTCCAACGTGTCGGACCAATACGCTGTGCTGAAAGATGACGGTAAACTGGAAGAGCTGTCCGATCTGGGTCTGAATGCCCGTGAGGGCATCGCATATCCTGCGCATGTCGAAGAGCTTTGCCCAGGTTTGCCAGCGTGGGAAGCGCTGAAAGACTGTGCGATGAACTTTGCCACCGCAGAGACTCTGCCAATGGGGCGTTTGGTGGATTACCCAGCGGATTGGGGCACACCGGGTGCCGATCGCATGACCGGTTTGGAACTGCCGTTTAAAGCTGTGCCCGCGGGTTCCGAAGGCGCTCTGATTGCCGAACTGCGCGCGTCTACTGAGAAAAAGTCCCCCCTGTTGATCACATTCTGGCAGCCACACTGGGCGATGTCGGCCTATGACGTGAAGTTTGTGGAGCTGCCTGCGGGCGAAGATGCCTGCTTTACCGATCCGGCTTGGGGACCCAACCCAAATGCCATCAACGACTGTGATTTTGCAGCAAGCCGCATCTTCAAAGCGGGTTGGCCAGGTCTGAAAGACAAATGGCCTGCGGCGCATGAAATCCTGGTCAACTACCAGTTGGCTGTCGAAGATCAGCAGCCAATGATGGGTGCCGTCGATGTGGATGGCGAAAAGGTTGAAGAGGTTGTTGCTGCCTGGATGGGCGCCAATGAAACCAAGTGGAAGTCGGTTGTCGACGCCGCAACGAAGTAAGCCTTCATGACTGATAAGAACAGCACCGCTCCGGCGATTGCCGTCGAAGACCTCTGGCAGGTCTTCGGCGAAAACGCCGCCCCTGCCTTGCGCGATGCGCGTGGGGCAGGAGACGACAAAGCCATCGCACAGGCTCTCAAGGACAAAACCCTCATTCCTGCCGTTCGGGCAGCCAATTTTGAGGTCAAATCCGGCGAACTCTTTGTGATCATGGGGCTTTCGGGCTCAGGCAAGTCGACGATGATCCGCTGCATCTCGCGGTTGATCGAGCCGACCGCCGGGGCGGTGCGCATTGATGGCGAGGATATTCTTCAGGCCAGTGACAAACGCCTGATAGACTTGCGCCGTCATAAGCTGGGCATGGTGTTCCAGCATTTTGGTCTGTTTCCGCATATGACGGTGGCGGACAACGTGGCTTTCCCACTGAAAATGCAAGGTGCTGGCAAGGCTGAGCGTCGGGCAAGGGCGATGGACGTGCTCGAACTTGTCGGCTTGGAAGGGCGTGAAGACACCTACCCGCGCAATCTCTCCGGTGGTCAACGGCAGCGCGTGGGCATTGCCCGTTCACTTGCGGTGAACCCGGATATTTGGTTCCTGGATGAGCCGTTCTCTGCGCTTGATCCGCTGATCCGTCGCCAGTTGCAGGATGAGTTCCTCAACATTCAGGCGACTCTGAAAAAATCCATTGTTTTCATCACACACGACATTCAAGAGGCCCTAAAACTGGCCGACCGGATTGCCATCATGCGCGATGGTGAGATTGTGCAGATTGGTACGCCAGAAGAGATCGTGCTGCATCCGGTGGATGACTATGTCGCTGAGTTCTCCAAAGATGTGCCTAAAGGGCGGCATGCCTGTGTGGAATCGATCTTGATGGACGGTATTCCCGACAACATGCCGGATGATCCGGGCATCAAAATTGGCATGACACTGGACACTGCGCTGACCAAATGCATGGAACTCTATGAGCCGGTGCCGGTGCGCGATGCCGACGGCAAAGTGATTGGCGCCGTGCATCCCCATGAGTTGGCCAACGCGCTGCAGGCGGAAGAGACATGAGCGCGACTGAGGCTGTGTCACATGGCGCGGGTCGGCAGCTGATGCTGACGCGTGGCAGTCAGGCTGCGCTGTTTGTGCTGGCGGTGGTTTTACTTTGTCGCCTTCTGGGCGCGCAATTTGAATGGCTGGTGAAATGGCCCACTGCATTGACCGTGCCCATGGCTGACTGGATGACCTGGTTGGTTGGCGGGTTTCTGGATGTTTTCAAACCTATAGCGCGGACCTTTACGTTTCTGGTGAGCTACCCGATGGAGTGGGTGGGCTGGCTTTTGAATGCGGTGCCCTGGCCTATGACCGTGGCGCTTGTGACCGCGCTTGGCTGGATGATTGGTGGTATCCGGCTGGCAGCATTGGGCTTTTTTGGCCTGATGTTTGTGGTGTTCACCGGCTACTGGTCGCAGGGCATGAACACTTTGGCACTGGTTGCGGTATCTGTTCCATTGGCGCTGGTGATGGGCGCCGCAATCGGCATTTTGGCGTTTGAATATCCGCGTATGAAAGGGGCGGTAAACGCCCTTTTGGACGTGATGCAAACCGTGCCGACCTTTGCCTATCTTGTACCGCTGCTTGTGCTTTTTGGTTTTGGACCTGTGGTTGGTCTGATCGCGTCAGCGATCTATGCGGCGCCGCCGATGGCGCGCAATGTGCTGCTGGGGCTGGAGCGGGTCGATACGGAAATTCGTGAAGCGGCGGTGATGTCGGGTGGCACGCGGCGGCAGCAGCTGTTCCTTGTAGAACTGCCTGCAGCGACCCAGCAGATCATGATTGGGGTAAACCAATGCCTGATGGCCGCTCTGTCGATGGTGATCATCGCAGCGGTGATCGGCGGGTTTGACGACATCGGCTGGGAAGTGCTGCAAACCATGCGTAAAGCCCTGTTTGGACCGGCATTTTTGGCGGGGTCCGTGGTTGTGGTGTTTGCCATTATCATCGATCGCATGTCCGCCGCACTTGCCGAGCCACGCCAACCGCAGAACCGGACTGTGGCTTATGGGATTTTGGCGGTTGGTGCGGCCGTGACAATTTGGGCTGTGTTGGCGGGCTGGCCGCCGTCCGGCGTGGCGGCAATGGACGGGCTGGCCAAACGTGTGGATGAAGGGGTTGGGGTGTTCACCGCGACCTACGGCACCACGTTGGACAACATCAAAAACACCTCGATGTTTTACGTGCTTCTGCCGCTGCGCATTGGGCTTGCAGAGGCGGTTTTGCCGTTCACCTGGGGCTTTGCCTGGACCGTAAAACACACCGCCATGCTCTATGGTTCAGCATTGCTTATCTCTTTGATTTTGATCTTTAAAGGTCGGGTCACTGCGGCGGCGATGGTGCTGATCATTGCTTATATTGCCGAGATCGGCGTGGCACATTTGGCTTGGCCTGTGGTGATTTTGGGGGCAGGCGCAATTGGCTGGGTGTCTGGCGGGTGGAAGCTGGCGCGGCTGGCCGTGATCTTGCTGTGCTTGATCCTGATTTCCGGTCTTTGGGAGCGAGCACTTCTGTCGCTGTATCTGGCAGGCGCGGCGGTCTTTGCCTGTGCGGTGATTGGCGGGTTACTGGGGCTGTGGAGTGCCATGAGCACAACCGCGTGGATGATCCTCCGGCCGATTTGTGATTTCCTGCAAACCATCCCGTTGTTTGTGTTCCTGATCCCTGTTTTGATGTTTTTCCAAATCGGAGAATTCTCAGCGTTTATAGCCATTTGTATGTATGCGGTGGTGCCAATGATCCGTTACACGCGGCATGGGTTGGTCAGCACACCAGATGACATCATCGAAGCGGCGACAGCCAGTGGAGCAGGCAAATGGCAAACTATGTTTGAAGTGCGCGCGCCGTTTGCGGCCCCGACCATTTTGCTCGGTTTGAACCAGACCATTCTCTATGCCTTTGCGATGTTGGTGATTGCCGCGTTGATTGGCACAACCGAGTTGGGGCAGTCGATCTTTCTCGCGCTTGGGCAGTATGATGTTGGGCTTGGCATCACGGCCGGTGCCGCGATGGCGATTTTGGCTCTGGTGGCGGATCGCCTGGTACAGGGGTTTGCCGAGGAACGTCGGCAGGCGCTTGGTCTCTGAAACTTGAGCGAATCGGGGTTAACACTTCGGCTCGATTGAATTTTTTGGCTTCGGTATCGCGGCTGCTTTGCATCGGTATCGCGTAGGTGCGATTTTGCGGAAAGTGACGTGTAAACACGGCGGGCGCTGTTGCGGATTAGGTCGAGGTTTTGGAGCGCTGGATTGACAATCGATCTCTGCAACTATGAGTGGATTTGCAATGTGACGCCACGCGGGTAAACTTGCTCTGGGTGAAGCAATGCCCGGATTGGGGTGTTGAGTGGTTTTAAAGTATTCGGGGGGATTGTGCGTTCATGACAGATCCTAACGAGTCCGACGGTTTGACCTGCAGAATTCCCCCGGATGTGATTCGGGTCGCGACTACGCGTGTCTGCGGTTGCCAGATTTTTCAACTTGCCAAGCAGCAGGAAGGATTGCTTCGGTTTCTCGTGGAAGAAGATCTGTCGGGGCGTGCCGCGCAGGGCAGTCAAGACGCGGCGATTGCCAAGTTTTTTGCGGACCGTCCGAAGGAGGACGCCGAACAAAAACTGGGATGGGCGATGGGACGCTTGGCCGAAAAACTATCGGAGTATTACGACAGCGAAGGCGCAGACGATGCGATCCGGGTTTTTGTGGATTCCGCACGGTGCGGATTGCGCTTTCAGATGTGGGAAGCTGAGACAGCGCATGCGCGGCCCCCAAAGCGTCGCACCTCCCTGCGTTTCTGGGCACCTTTGGTACTTCTTTTGGCGCTGGGGGCGGGGGCGTCTCTGCTGTTGATCAAATCAAATGATCCGTCAATCAGCAGCCTAGATTTTGGGCCGATGGCCGATACTCTCGCGATGAAAAATGCGCCCGAATTACCGGCCGACTTAAAGGCGCTGTCGGTGTCTGAACTGGAAGAATTCGCCCGCAGTTACCTGTTGCCGTTTCTAAATGTGGAGCGTCAGCACATGGCCGTTGCTTTGGCCAATCAGGTGGTCGTACGGGATCCGGACTATGCTGCAGGTTACGCCACGGCTGGCTATGCCTTGGCGAATTTGGCTTTGATGAATTACGGGGGGGGTGTGTCACAGCGTCACTTGTTAGACGCGCAACGGATGTCGAACCATGCCATGGCTCTGGATCCGGAAGATACGTGGGTTCTGACAGCTGCCGCAGTTACCGCATTTGCGCAACGTGATTTCACGAGCGCAACGGCGCTTTCCGGCCAAGCCTATGCGGCGGCGCCGACCGATCAAGGCGTGTTGATCACTTATGGGTTCATTGCGCTGGTGACGGGGCGGTACCAAGCCGCACGCGAGGCCACAGAAGACAAAGAACACTACGAAAAGTCGCACTTCAAGGATGTGCGAGACCGGCTCTATGCCTTCGCCAGTTTCCACATTGGTGACTACCTGGCGACGATTGACGTGCTGGAAGCCGCAGAGAATGAGGGGCGACCTCTAAATGTGACCGCGATGACGTATCTTGCTGCGGCGCATCAGGTCGCCGGTAATCATCAAACGGCCAACAAATTGATCCGGAGACTCCAGCGGGATTGGCCAACATTCCGTCCGGAGCTGATCGGCGACGTGTTTTTTCTGGACGCCAGTGAATATGACTTCTTGCTGCAAAACCTAGCAGCGGCTGGTTGGTCGCTCGAATAGTGTGCCTGGCCACAGGTCGGTTCTCAGAAATCGATGGCGATGCCTTTTTTCTCCCAGTCGCCGTAACGCACCGGTTCTGGCCCGTCACGTCCACCCAATTCGGTGGGCATGTCGACGGCTTTGGCCTTTTGGCGGCGCTCGTCTGCTTCGGCCAAGGCGCGTTTGGCAGCTTCGGGCAGGTCGTCGCGGGAATCAGAGGTGTCCGTCATGAGAGGGTTCCTTTCAGGCTTAGCCCTTGATATACGCGCCCGTCTGCCGATCTCAAGTCCGTAAGGAAACCTGTCCCATGTCAAACTCCGGTTATTATACCCGCCGCAGCGCTGTGCGTTTGCTGGATAAGGTCATGGAAGATGGACGTTTGCTCAATGATCTGATCCAGAGTGGTGGGTTGAGCAAACTGGAACCTGCAGACCGCGCTCGGGCACAGAGATTGGCGCTCGACACGCTGCGCAATTTGGAGCGCGCGGATCGGGTGTTGCAGAAACACATGAAGAAGACCCCGGATCTGCATGTGCACAATGTGCTGCGGCTGGCCACGGTGGAGCTGTGTCTCGGTGGCGCGGCGCATGGTGTGGTGAACGATGCGGTCAACATCATTGCGAAGAACAAGCGCACCGCTGGCATGAAAGGTCTGGTCAACGCCGTGTTGCGCAAAGTGGACGACAAAGGCCGGGCGGAATGGGACAAGCTACGGGTGCCACGCCTGCCAAAATGGCTGCGCAAACCTCTGGCACAGGCTTATGGCGCGGAGACCATGCTGGGCATTGAGGCGGCGCATTTTGCCGGGGCGCCGTTGGATTTGACCGTAAAGGAAGATGCCGAGGGTATTGCGGAAGCTGTGGGGGGCGTGGTGTTGCCCAATGGCTCGGTGCGGATTGCCGATGCGGGGCAGGTCACAGCGCTTGCTGGGTTCAAGCAGGGCCAGTGGTGGGTGCAGGATGCCGCCGCGTCGATGGCGGCGCGTGTGCTGAATGCGCAACCTGGTGAGGCGGTGCTGGATCTTTGCGCCGCGCCGGGTGGCAAAACCATGCAAATGGCGGCTGCTGGCGCCACAGTGACAGCCGTGGATGACAGCGCGTCGCGCATGGAGCGGTTGGAAGAGAACCTCAAGCGGGTGCAGCTCGACGCCACTGTGGTTGTGGGCGATGTCATGGCGCAGGAGGGGCAATATGATGCGATCCTGCTGGATGCGCCCTGTTCTGCCACCGGTACCATTCGACGTCACCCTGATTTGCCGTTTGCCAAAGATGGCAGCGAGTTTGGTGATCTGATTGGCTTGCAGGAAGTGTTTCTGGACCACGCGATTGGCTTGCTGAAACCCGGCGGGCGCTTGGTGTTCTGCACCTGCTCGCTGTTGCCGGATGAGGGCGAAGTGCAGGTGGAGGAGGCGGCGGAGCGCTGGGCGGATGTCACCGTGGACCGTGAGGCGATTTTGATTGATGGCGTTGATCCGACCTGGGTCACCGAGGAAGGCGGCCTGCGCCTGCGGCCTGATTATTGGGCGGAGCAAGGCGGCATGGACGGGTTTTACGTGGCGATGCTGCGCAAAGGTGAGTGAGCTTTTGCCGGTTGAAGGCCTGCCTCCGATTCAATCGGTGACTCAGCGCTAACACCTCGCTACACTCTCGCCAAACGCCAAAGAGCGTAGAGGCAGAGTGGATGTCCCAACCAAAGAATATATCGGCGCGCTGGACACGGTTTAACCACCGTGTTGCGGCCCGGATCAGCACCCGTGCGCAGCCCGCCACAGGGTTCACAAGCATGCCAGAGCCCCGGACCATTGGGCTTTATGCCCGTGGCAA
The DNA here is from genome assembly GCF_913054185.1 of uncultured Shimia sp. Taxonomy (GTDB): domain Bacteria; phylum Pseudomonadota; class Alphaproteobacteria; order Rhodobacterales; family Rhodobacteraceae; genus Shimia. The sequence goes on along the minus strand of NZ_CAJXIV010000042.1, from coordinate 2,152 downwards.
GCAGTTGGTGGCCGGGAATTTCCTGTTTGCAGGCCATTTGATCAGCGCGCCGAAAACCTCGCTGTGGGACATTGCTGTGCCGGATGAGGTGTTTGCCGAGGAGCAGCATGGCTTTGCCTGGCTGGATGATCTGGCGGCGGTGGGAGATATGCCCGCGCGGGAGCGGGCACAGGAATGGGTTTGGCGCTGGATTGACCGGTATGGGCGGGGCTCTGGGCCAGGCTGGATACCGGATTTGGCCGGGCGGCGGCTGATCCGCTGGATCAGCCATGCGATTTTTCTGCTGCGGGCACGGGATTCGGCTCAGTCGGAGGATTTTTACCGGTCTCTGGCACAGCAGACAATTTTTCTCTCCAAACGCTGGCACAAAACCGTGCCGGGGTTGCCGCGGTTTGAGGCGTTGACCGGCTTGATTTATGCCGGGCTTGCGCTGGAAGGCATGGCGCAACATGTGGAGCCGGCGCTTAAGGCGCTGGACAAAGAATGTGAGCGGCAAGTGGATGAGGAGGGCGGCATCCCAACCCGCAATCCTGAAGAACTGCTCGAAGTCTTCACGCTGCTGACCTGGGCGGCGACGGCGCTCAAGGATGCGGGGCGTCAGCCGTCAACCATGCACATGCAGGCCATTGAGCGGATTGCGCCCACCCTGCGCACGTTGCGTCATGCCGATGGTGGTTTGGCGCGGTTCCATGGCGGTGGTCGTGGCATGGAAGGGCGGCTGGATTCAGCGCTGGCGGAAAGCGGCAACAAAACACGACAGGCAGATGGTTTGGCGATGGGCTACGCGCGGCTGTCAGCCGGGCGCACCAGCGTGGTGATTGACGCAAGCCCGCCGCCAACCGGGCCAAGCTCGCTCAATGCGCATGCGTCGACTTTGGCGTTTGAATTGACCAGCGGGCGGCGGCCTTTGGTGGTGAACTGTGGGTCCGGGGCAAGCTTTGGTGAAGATTGGCGCCGGTTTGGACGGGCGACGCCGTCGCATTCCACCGTCACTATAGACGAGTTGTCGAGTGCGCGGCTGGGGGAAGAGGGCCGGGGATGGCGCGAAGAGCAGCTGGTGGACGCGCCCAAAGACGTGCCAATCCAGATGAGCCAAGCCAGCGACGGGTTGCGGTTTGAAGGTGGGCATGACGGCTATATCGCCTCACACGGATTAACCCACGCGCGGACATTGGAGCTGACCTTTGATGGGCGCGGCATGGCGGGTGAAGACCTGATCATCGCGATGGAAGATTCCGCCAAGCGGCAGTTTGACAAAGCCATGGACGACGAGGCGCTGCAGGGAATCCCCTTTGAAATCGCGTTTCACTTGCATCCGGAGGTCGATGCCTCGCTTGATATGGGCGGAGCGGCGGTGTCGATTGCCCTAAAAAGTGGCGAATTGTGGGTGTTCCGGCATGACGCAATTGCCAAAATGCGGCTGGATGCCAGTGTTTTCCTTGAAAAAGGGCGATTAAAGCCACGTGCGACCAAACAAATCGTTCTATCTGGCGTGGCAATGGAGTATGCGACCCGCATCCGGTGGTCGTTGAGCAAAGCACATGAGACCAATGTGGCAATCAGGGACCTGAACCGGGACGAACTGGATTTGAACACCTGAGCCCAAGGACCCTATCCCAATGAGCGACCTCCTCCCTATTCGCCGCGCCCTGATTTCCGTGTCTGACAAGACCGGCCTGATCGATTTGGCCAAAGCCCTTTCAGACCGCGGCGTTGAGCTGCTCTCCACTGGGGGTTCCGCCAAAGCGATGCGCGATGCGGGTCTTGCGGTGAAAGACGTGGCGGATGTGACCGGCTTTCCGGAAATGATGGATGGCCGCGTAAAAACGCTGCACCCAAATGTGCATGGTGGTCTGTTGGCGTTGCGGGACAATGAGCAGCATGTTGCGGCGATGAAAGAACACGGCATTGCCGGCATCGACCTGCTGGTGGTGAACCTCTACCCGTTTGAGGCCACTGTGGCGGCGGGTGCGGATTATGACACCTGCATCGAGAACATCGACATTGGCGGCCCGGCGATGATCCGGGCTGCGGCGAAAAACGCGGCGTTTGTGAACGTGATTGTCGACGTTGAAGACTACGACAAGCTGCTGGGCGACATGGATCAGCACGACGGCGCAACCTGCCCGAAATTCCGTCGCAAGCTCAGCCA